>NZ_JBEOWQ010000023.1:0-96840 GCF_040296145.1 Micromonospora sp. NPDC002296 | reverse complement strand
GCGTACCGCAGCGTCGAGATCACCAGCGGCAAGGCCGACGACGGCCAGACCGACAAGCTGCGCGCCGACGTCGTCCGCACCGTCGACAACGGCCGGGCCGTGGTCGCCAACATCGCCGGCACCACCACCGACATCGACGGCGGCGTCCACTCCTTCGAGGGCGGCCACTACATCAGCGTTGTCGGCTACCGCGACAACGGCCACATCGTCAAGATCGCCGACTCGGCCAACCCCGACCAGGCCAGCTACGAAATCACCGTCGACAACCTCGCCGACTGGACCGCCACCCGCGGCTACGCCACCTCCTGACAACCACAACGACACAACGACAAGGGCCGGCCCCCACCCGGGGACCGGCCCTTTCGTCGTCGATCAGCCGCCGGAGTCGGCCAGCTCCGCGCCCTCGGGCACGGTGTCGTCGTCCCGGCTGGCCAGCCAGCCCTCGGGGAGGTAGACCTTGCCCGGGGAGTTCGTCCGGCCGCGCGGCTGGCCGAGCGTCGCCACCGGGAACGGCTCGGCCGGGTCGAGCTTGCCGAGCAGGTCGTCGAGCTGGGCCAGGCTGTCGATCATGGCGAGGGAACGGCGCAGCTCGCTGCCGACCGGGAAGCCCTTGAGGTACCAGGCGACGTGCTTGCGGAAGTCCGTGCAGCCGTCCCGCTCGCCCCGGGCCGGGTTCCGCGCCCCCGCCACGAACTGGTCGACCAGCAGCTCGGCGTGCCGCCGCATGGTCGCCGCCACCTCTCCGAGGGTGGGCAGCCGCCGCTCCGGCCGCCCGTCGAACGCGGCCTCCAGGTCGGCGAAGAGCCACGGCCGGCCCAGGCAGCCACGCCCGATCACCACCCCGTCGACCCCGGTGTGGGCGACCATCCGCAGCGCGTCGTCGGCCTCCCAGATGTCGCCGTTACCGAGCACCGGCACGTCGAGGGCCTGCTTGAGGGTGGCGATCGCGTCCCAGTCGGCGGTGCCCGAGTAGCGCTGGGCGGCCGTACGCCCGTGCAGGGCGACCGCCACGACTCCCGCGTCCTGGGCGGCGAGCCCGGCCTCGACGTACGTCAGGTGGTCGTCGTCGATGCCCTTGCGCATCTTCACGGTGACCGGCACCCCGGCCGGCGCGGCGGCGTCCACCGCGGCCTTCACCAGTCGGGCGAAGAGCCGGCGCCGCCAGGGCAGGGCCGACCCGCCGCCCTTGCGAGTGACCTTCGGGACCGGGCAGCCGAAGTTCAGGTCGATGTGGTCGGCGAGGTTCTTCTCCACCACGATCCGCACGGCCGCGGCGGTGATCTCCGGGTCGGTGCCGTAGAGCTGGAGGCTGCGCGGCTGCTCGTCGTCGCCGAAGGCGATCATGCGCAGGGTCTTCGGGTTCCGCTCGACCAGCGCGACAGTGGTGATCATCTCGCAGACGTAGATGCCGCCGCCCTGCTCCCGGCAGAGCCGGCGGAACCCGACGTTGGTGATCCCGGCCATCGGCGCGAGCACCACCGGCGGCCACACCTGGTGCTGCCCGAGGGTCAACGGACGCAGCGCGGGCAGGCTCGGGGCGGTCACCGGACAAGTGTACGGGGCCCCGACCGTGCTGGTCGGGGCCCCGTACACAGCTCAGCAGCCGGGGAGGCGCTCGATCAGGTAGCGCTCGACCTGGTCCAGGGAGATCCGCTCCTGGGTCATGGTGTCCCGGTTCCGCACGGTCACCGCGTTGTCGTCGAGGGTGTCGAAGTCGACCGTCACGCAGAACGGGGTGCCGATCTCGTCCTGGCGGCGGTACCGGCGGCCGATGGCCTGCGAGTCGTCGAACTCGACCACCCAGCGCTTGCGCAGGTCGGCGGCGAGGCCCTTGGCCTTCGGGGAGAGCGCCTCGTTGCGGGACAGCGGCAGGACCGCCACCTTGACCGGGGCCAGCCGGGGGTCGAAGCGCATGACGGTGCGCTTGTCGACGCCGCCCTTGGTGTTCGGGGCCTCGTCCTCGTCGTACGCCTCCAGCAGGAACGCCAGCACCGCGCGGGTGAGGCCGGCGGCGGGCTCGATCACGTACGGCATCCAGCGCTCGCTCTTGCCCTGGTCGAAGTACGACAGGTCGACGCCGGAGTGCTTGCTGTGCGTGGACAGGTCGAAGTCGGTGCGGTTGGCGATGCCCTCCAGCTCGGCGAACTCGCTGCCGCCGAACCGGAACCGGTACTCGATGTCGACGGTGCGCTTCGAGTAGTGGGAGAGCTTCTCCTTGGGGTGCTCGTAGAAGCGCAGGTTCTCCTCGGACAGCCCGAGGTCGAGGTACCAGTTCCAGCGCTCGGAGAGCCAGTACTCGTGCCACTGCTCGTCGGAGCCCGGCTCGACGAAGAACTCCATCTCCATCTGCTCGAACTCGCGGGTGCGGAAGATGAAGTTGCCCGGGGTGATCTCGTTGCGGAACGACTTGCCGGTCTGCGCGATGCCGAACGGCGGCTTCTTGCGGGCGACCGTCTCCACGTTCTTGTAGTTGACGAAGATGCCCTGGGCGGTCTCCGGGCGCAGGTAGTGCATGCCCTCGTCGCTCTCCACCGGGCCGAGGTAGGTCTTCATCAGGCCGTTGAACATCTTCGGCTCGGTGAAGGTGCCCTTGTTGCCGCAGTTCGGGCAGTTCAGCTCCGACAGCGAGGCCAGCGGCCTGCCGTGCTTCTCGGCGTACGCCTCCTCCAGGTGGTCGGCGCGGAACCGCTTGTGGCAGGACTGGCACTCCGTCAGCGGGTCGACGAACTCGGCGATGTGGCCGCTGGCCTCCCAGACCTTGCGGGCCAGGATGACCGCGGAGTCCAGGCCGACGACGTCGTCGCGCTGCTGGACCATCGTCTTCCACCACTGCCGGCGGACGTTCTCCTTCAGTTCCACGCCGAGCGGACCGTAGTCCCACGCCGACCGGGTGCCCCCGTAGATCTCACTGGAGGGGAAGACGAAGCCCCGGCGCTTGGCGAGGCTGACGACGGCGTCGATACGGTCGGCTGGCATGTTTCCTCCTACGCCGGCTGGCGGTCGGCGGGGGCGAGATGTGGATGGATCGGTCGGTTCGGGGACAACGGTACGACCGTACGGGCCCCGGGCCCAGCAGAATACCGGGGGCAGGGCCGACCACCCCCGCGAGCCTCCGATCGGCCACCGGGGCGGGTGGTCAGCTCACCCCGCAGACCTCCATGCCTCCGGTCTGCCCGTCGGCGGCGAGGGTGACCTCCTGGTCGCCCCGGTTGCCGCCGCTGAAGGTGACGGAGACCGGGACGGTGAGGGTGGTGGGGTCCACCTCGCCCACCCGGTACGAGTCGATCTGCGGCTCGGCGGCGGCCCGACGCTCGAACTCCGCCCGGGACTCGCGGCGCTGCGCGTCGTCGCAGAGCGTGTCGTACGACCTGCCGTACTTCCGCTCGACCAGCCCCTGGTAGTAGTCGTCGGTCACCGCGCGGCCCTGCTCCCGCACCGCCTGCACGTTGCTGATCACCAGGCCGACCATGGCCGCCCCGCCCCCGCCGCAGCAGAGCAGCACGGCCAGCGCCCCGACCCCGAGGCCGAGCCAGAGCCGGGCGCTGCGCCCCTCAGTCGGGGGCGCCACGAACGGCGGGGCCACCCCGGGTCCGGTCGGGGGCGCGGGCACCCCGGGCTCCGGGTGCGGCGGCGGCTCGTCCGGGCCGGGCGCCATGGGGTACGAGGGCGGACCGGCCGGTCCGGGTGCGGTCATAAGGTGCAGGGTAGTGCCCGGCGGCTCAGCGGTACGGGGCAGCGGCCCGATCACTGGGGTTCACCTCGACCGCCCCGCCGGGGGCCGCGGCGGCCAGCGCCTCGTACGCGGACGGCTCGTCGAGCGACTCGGCCAGCAGCGGCGTGGCGTGGACCTTGACGTCGAACCCGCCCAGCGCCCGCCGGTAGGCCCCGACGGACTCCCACTCGGTGACGAGGCACCAGTGGCGCGGGTCGTCCAACGCCCGGAGCAGTTCCCCGCGCAGGTAGCCGGGGCGGGCGGCGAGCGCGGCCAGGGCGGCGTGCGCGCGTTCGGTGAATGCGGGGGCGACGTCCTCGTCGACCACGAACCGGTTGGTGACCAGCACCGGGTCCTCCTCGTAGAGTCTGTGGGATGCAGCGTACGCAGCGCACTCTGCTGGGCCGGTTGGCCCGGGCGAACCCGACGACGATCTTCCTGGTCACGCTGGCGTTGGTGCTGGTGGCGCTGTTCACCCCGGGTGTGGTCGGCGGGGTGCTGCTGCTGGCCCTCGCCGCCGCCCTGGTCGCGCTGCTGCTGACCACCTGGGCGGTGCAGGCGCCGGCCACCCGGGTGATCCGGCTGGTGATGCTCACCCTGCTGGTCACCGCGGCGCTGACGAAGCTGCTCTGACCGCCGCGGTGCGGTGAACCGGCCCGCCCGAACGTGGCCCTAGCAGACACGTCGCTCGCATGCAAGCATGCGTTTTTGACAATCAATTTCGTTGTCACGGAGAGTTGGGGCATGAAGCTCCGCCGCTCCACCGCACGTGCCCTGGCCGCAGCGACCACCCTGATAGCCCTCGGCACCGTCACCGCCTGCGCGGAGGACGGCGCAGGTGCAGACCCGCAGCGGGTCGACGTGGCCGCCGCCTTCTACCCGCTCCAGTTCGTCGCCGAGCGGATCGGGGGCGACGCGGTCCGGGTGACGAACCTGACCAAGCCCGGCGCCGAGCCGCACGACCTGGAGCTCACCCCCCGCCAGGTCGGCGAGGTGAACCAGGCCGAGCTGATCATCTACCTCAAGGGCTTCCAGCCCGCGGTGGACGAGGCGGTCGAGCAGAACGGCGGCGACCGGGCCTTCGACGTCGCCGGGGTGCAGCCGCTGCTGGCCGGGAACGCCGGCGGGCACGACCACGACGGTGAAGAGGCCGGACACGGGGGTAGGGAGGCCCGGGAGAAGGACGGCGGCAAGGACCCGCACCTGTGGCTCGACCCGACCCGGCTGGCCACCGTCGGCGACCGGCTCGCCGAGCGGCTCGGCCGGGCCGACCCGGACCGCGCCGCCGACTACACCGCCCGGGCGGGTGCGTTGCGCGCCGAGCTGGAGACGCTGGACGCCGAGTTCGCCGCCGGGCTGCGGACCTGCCAACGCCGCGAGCTCGTGGTGAGCCACACCGCGTTCGGTTACCTGACCGAGCGCTACCAGCTCGACCAGGTCGGCCTCACCGGGCTGGCCCCGGAGAACGAGCCCTCCCCGCAGCGCCTCGCCGAGGTCGCCCGGGAGGCCCGGGAGCACCGGGCCACCACGATCTTCTTCGAGACCCTGGTCAGCCCGAAGGTAGCCGAGACCATCGCCCGCGAGGTGGGGGCGAATACCGCCGTGCTCGACCCGCTGGAAGGACTGTCCGCCGATCACGGCGGGGACTACCTTTCGGTGATGCGCACCAACCTGGCGACCCTGCGGACGGCGTTGAGCTGCTCATGAACGCGCCCGTCATCACCGTCACCGGCGGGACGGTCGGCTACGACGGCCGCCCGGTGCTGCGCGACGTCTCGCTGACCGTCACCGCCGGCGAGGTGGTCGCCGTCCTCGGCGCCAACGGCTCCGGCAAGTCCACCCTGATCCGCGCGGTGCTCGGACTGGTCCCGCTGCACGCCGGGTCGGTCTCGCTCTTCGGTGCCCCGCTGCGCCGGTTCCGGCAGTGGCAGCGGATCGGGTACGTCCCGCAGCGCCTCGGCGCCGGCGGCGGCGTCCCGGCCACCGTCCGCGAGGTGGTGGCCTCGGGCCGGCTGGCCCGCCGGGGCGTGCTGCGCCCGCCGGGCCGGGCCGACCGGGCGGCGGTCGACGCCGCGCTGGTCGCCGTCGGCCTGGCCGACCGCGCCGGCGACCCGGTGGCCACCCTCTCCGGCGGCCAGCAGCAGCGCACCCTGATCGCCCGGGCCCTGGCCGGCGAGCCGGAGCTGCTGGTCCTCGACGAGCCGACCGCCGGGGTCGACGCCGCCAGCCAGGAGGCGTTCGCCGGGGCGCTGCGCGGCTTCGCCGACGGCGGCGGGACGGTGCTGCTGGTGGCCCACGAGCTGGGGCCGCTGCGACCGCTGATCAGCCGGGCCGTGGTGGTGCACCACGGCGGGATCGCCCACGACGGCGCGGTCCCCGAGCCGGCCGGCCACCACGCCGACCCCGACCACGACCACGTGCACCCGCACGGACCCGACGAGCCCGCTGGGCTGTGGAGCAGTTGAGCATGGAGCTTTTCCAGTACCCGTACATGCAGCGCGCCCTGATCGGCGCGCTGGTCATCGGCCTGGCCGCCCCGGCGCTCGGCATCTACCTGGTGCAGCGCCGGCTGGCCCTGATCGGCGACGGGGTCGGGCACGTGGCGCTCACCGGCGTCGGCGCCGGGCTGCTGCTCAACCGCTCCCCGGTGCTGGTGGCCGTGGTCGTGGCGACGCTCGGCGCGATCACCATCGAACTGGTCCGGGCGCGCGGGCGCACCTCGGGCGACCTCGCGCTGGCGCTGCTGTTCTACGGCGGGATCGCGGGCGGGGTGACGCTGGTCGGGCTCTCCGACGCCACCAGCGCGAAGCTCAACGCGTACCTGTTCGGGTCGCTGACCACCATCTCGCCGCAGGACCTGACCACCATCGTGGTGCTCGGCGTGGCGCTCCTGGTCACCATGCTGGCGCTGCGCCCGGCGCTGTTCGCGGTCTGCCACGACGAGGAGTACGCCCGGGTCGCCGGGCTGCCCGTGCGGACGCTGAACATGCTGCTCGCGGTCGGCACCGCGGTCACCGTGACGATCGCCATGCGGGCCGTCGGGGTGCTGCTGATCAGCGCCCTGATGGTGGTCCCGGTGGCCACCGCCCAGCAGGTCACCCGGGGCTTCCGCAGCACGATGGCCGCGGCGATGGCGCTCGGGCTGTTCGCCGCCGGCTCCGGGGTCTGGGTGGCCGCCAACGCCGACACCGCCCCCGGCGCGTCCGTGGTGCTGCTGGCGATCGCCTCGTTCCTCGTCGTCGCGGTTGCCGGCGCCGGCTGGCGGGCGGTGCGCCGACGCCGGACGACGGCCGGGACGGCGGTCGTCGAGCCGCCCGAGGTGGTGCTGCGTTGATCCTGCGTCCCGGCGGCCCGGTGGGATTGGTTACCGTTACAAGGTGACCGGCGGATCAGGATACGAGGCGTACGAGGACGCAGGTGAGCTGCTGCGCGCCCTCGCGGCCCCGATCCGGCTGGCGATCGTGAGCGAACTGGCGCAAGGTGAACGGTGCGTGCACGAACTGGTGGAGAAGCTCGGGGCGACGCAGCCGCTGGTCTCGCAGCACCTGCGGGTGCTGCGGGGAGCCGGCGTGGTCCGCGGCTCCCGGCGCGGGCGGGAAATCGCGTACGCGCTGGTCGACGAGCACGTCGCGCACATCGTGGCCGACGCGGTCAGCCACGCAGGGGAGGCATCGTGACCGAGGGGAACCCCGTCCGGAACACCCGGCAGCGCTCGGCGGTGAGCGCGCTGCTCGCCGAGGTCGAGGGGTTCCACAGCGCGCAGGACCTGCATGCCATGCTCCGCGAGCGCGGCGAGCGGGTGGGGCTGACCACCGTCTACCGCACCCTCCAGGGGCTCGCCGACGCGGGCGAGATCGACGTCATGCGCCCGCCCGGCGGCGAGCACCTCTACCGGCGGTGCAGCGAGGGCCACCACCACCACCTGGTCTGCCGGGCCTGCGGGCGCACCGTCGAGGTGGCCGGGCCGACCGTGGAGGTCTGGGCGGAGCGGGTGGCGGCGCAGCACGGGTACGCCGACGTCAGCCACACCCTGGAGATCTTCGGCACCTGCCCGGCCTGCGCCGGCTGACCTCGCCCGGCCCCACGGCCCCACCGCCGTACCGCGCCGGCCGGATCGCGTCCGCGCCGGCCGGGAAAACCGACCCGTGCCGGGCGGGTCGGGCCGTGGCACGCTGTCCGGCGTGAAGATCTACGCCGATCGCTTCCCGACCGCCGTCCGCCAGTTCCTGACCGACCTGCTCGTCGCCGTCTGGGTGTACGCCGCGATCCGCTTCGCGCTCTGGGTGCACGACCTGGTGCAGAAGCTCGCCGTACCCGGACAGAAGCTGGAGGGGGCCGGCGGCGGCCTCGCCGACAACCTGGCCGACGCCGGCGGCAAGATACGCCGGGTGCCGCTGGTCGGCGACGAGCTGACCGCCCCGTTCACGAAGGCCGCCGACGCCGCCCGGTCGATGGCCGAGGCGGGCCGGGACCAGCAGGAACTGGTCGGCCAGCTCGCCCTGGCGCTCAGCATCGCGGTGCTGGTGTTCCCGCTCGGCCTGGTGCTGTTCGGCTGGCTGCCGCTGCGGCTGCGGTGGATGCGACGGGCCGCCTCGGCCAAGGCGCTGGCCGCCGTCCCGGCCGGGCGGGACCTGCTGGCCCTGCGGGCGCTGGCCGGTCAGCCGATCGCCAAGTTGACCCGGATCGCCCCGGACGTGGCCGATGCGTGGCGGCGCGGCGACGACGCCACGGTCGAGGCGCTCGCCGCGCTGGAGCTGCGCGGACTCGGGCTCCGGGGTGGCCGCTAGGGTGGTCCGGTGCTCTACTTCCTGATCGTCGTCGCCGTGCTGCTGCTGGCCTACGCCGCCGTGCTCGTCAGCTTCGTCCGCCGGGGCCGCAAGATACCGCCGGCGGCGTACCTGGTGCTGGCGGCGCTCAACGGGCTGATCCTGGCCTCCGTGCTGGCCTGGGCCATCGCCCGGTGAGCCCGCGCCGGCCCGGGGCACTCAGCTCCGGACGGGCCCCCTGCCGCGCCACGGGCGTCGGCAGGGGACCCTGCCTCGTCACTCGGGGCGGGGGATACGGCGGCGGACGTCCTGGGCGGTGGACGGGCCGGGGGTCCAGCGGGCCACCCAGGGCAGGTCGGCCGGCGGGGTGATCACCCCGTCCTCCAGGGCCGCGTACCGGCCGGCGAGGATCCGCTTCGCCGCCGCCACGTCGACGGAGTCGGTGTTCGCCCACAGGCCGGTGAACAGGGCGTCGACCCGCAGCCGGGCCTGGCGGCAGAACAGGTCGGCCAGCTCGACGTTCTCCGGGCGGGTGTCCTTCTCCGCGTACGCCCGGACGCAGACCGCGGACATCGCGAACAGCTCCGCGCCGATGTCCACCACCCGGCCGAGGAACGCCTGCTTGCGCTCCATCTTGCCCTGCCAGCGGGACATCGCGTAGAACGTCGACCGGGCCAGCTTGCGGCTGTGCCGCTCGACCTGGCGCAGGTGGCCGGCGAGCGGGCCGAACTCGGCGTACGCCCTCGGCGCCTGGCCCCGGCCGACGGCGAGGGTGGGCAGCCACTTCGCGTAGAAGGCCCCGGCCCGCGCGCCGGCCTTCGCCTTGCGCCCGAGCCCCGCGTCGGGGTCGATGATGTCCCCGGCGACCGAGAGGTGGGCGTCGACCGCCTCGCGGGCGATGAGCAAGTGCATGATCTCGGTGGAACCCTCGAAGATCCGGTTGATCCGCAGGTCGCGCAGCATCTGCTCGACCGCGGCCGGGCGCTCGCCCCGGGCGGCCAGCGAGTCGGCCGTCTCGTAGCCGCGCCCGCCCCGGATCTGGAGCAGCTCGTCGCCGATCTTCCAGGCCATCTCGCTGGCGTAGAGCTTGACCAGGGCCGCCTCGATCCGGATGTCGTTGCGGTCGTCGTCGGCGAGCAGGCAGCACAGGTCCAGCATGGTCTCCATGCCGTACGTGGTGGCGGCGACGAACGAGAGCTTCTGCGCGACGGCCTCGTGCTCGCCCACCGGCCGGCCCCACTGGACCCGGTCGGCGGCCCAGTCCCGGGCCACGTTCAGTGACCACTTCCCCGCGCCGACGCACATCGCCGGCAGCGACAGCCGCCCCGTGTTCAGCGTGGTCAGGGCGATCTTCAGCCCCTTGCCCTCGCCGCCGATGACGTTCCCGCTCGGCACGAACACATCGTGGAACCGGGTGAGGCTGTTCTCCAGGCCGCGCAGGCCGGTGAACTCGTTGCGCCGCTCCACAGTGATGCCCTCGGCGTCGCCGTCGACGACGAAGGCGGTGATCCCGCCGCGCCGCCCCTCGGCGGCCGGCACCCGGGCCATCACCACCAGCAGGGTGGCCACGGTGCCGTTGGTGGCCCACAGCTTCACCCCGTTGAGCCGGTACCCGGCGCCGTCGGCGGTCGGCTCGGCCGTGGTGGCCAGCCGTGCCGGGTCGGAGCCGACGTCCGGCTCGGTGAGCAGGAACGCCGACACCTCGCCGGCGGCGAGCCGGGGCAGGAAGCGCTGCTTCTGCTCGTCGGTGCCGAACATCTTCAGCGGCTGCGGGACGCCGATCGACTGGTGGGCCGACAGCAGCGCGCCGATCGCCGGGCTGACCGACCCCGCCAGCATCAGCGCCCGGCAGTAGTGCAGGTTGCTCAGCCCGAGCCCACCGTGGGACCGGTCGATCTTCATGCCGAACGCGCCGAGCCGGGCCAGCCCCTGGAACACCTCGTCGGGAATGTGGGCGTCGCGCTCGATCGCCGCCCCGTCCACCTCGGACTCCAGGTACGCCCGCAGCCGGCCGAGGAACTCCCCGGCCCGGGCGTCCTCGGCCGGGTCGGTACGCGGCCAGGGGTGGATCAGGTCGATCCGGAGCCGGCCGAGGAACAACTCCTTGCCGAAGCTCGGCCGGTCCCACGCGGACTCGCGGGCCGCCTCGGCGACCTGCCGGGCCTCCTTCTCGGACACCTGACCGGCCTCCGTCGGCAGCGCCCCCGCGCCCCCGGCGGCATCGACGGCGGCGGCGTCGGCAGTGGCCTCGGCGGCGGGGCCCGGGACGGCCGGGGCCGGATCGTCGATCGGCGCGACCCGGCCGGTGGGGCCGCCCGCCGGGGCTCCCTCCGCCGGGTCGGGCGTGGGTCGGCTGTTCTGCGTCGTGGTCACGGCTGCCCCCTCGAACCTCGGTCCGGATGCGTCAACGCGCTCGACAAAAAGCAACGCTACCCCCGGCTGTTACCCAGGGGTAGCGTCGCGTGCACCTCGGATTCCTCCCAGCGTCCGCGCTGGTCGACGGGATCAGCCGCCGGAGAGCACCTGCGGCTCGTCATCATCGTCGTCGATGTCGTCGTCGCCCCAGTTGCGGCGGGCGAACGGCAGGACCACCCAGAAGGCCAGGAACCACGCCGCCGTGATCCCGGTGAGCAGGAAGGCGATGCCCCGGTCCAGCACGAAGTCGGTGATCAGCAGGACCGCGCTGACCATCGAGATGAGCATGAAGGCGAGCCCGCCACTGGCCATCCGGTGGGCGAACCGGACCAGCTCCGGCTTGCGCCCCTGCCGGAACAGCGCCCGGTGGAAGGCCACCGGGGAGATGATCATCGTGGTGGCACCGGCCGCCGACAGCAACGCGACGATGTAGACGTCTCTCTGGAACTCGCTGGTGTGCGTGAAGCCGTTGCTGAACGGCAGGGTCAGCAGGAACGCGAACAGGATCTGCACGCCGGTCTGCGCGACCCGCAATTCCTGGAGCAGGTCGGCGAAGTTGCGCTGCCAGCGCTGCTTCTCGGTTTCCTTCGACACGCGCTACCTCCGGGTGACGGTACTGCCGGCGGGATCCATCCCGCCGGCAGCATCGGCTTTGCCCCGTCGGGCGAACGGCGAAACCGACTCACGACCGCACCCCGCCCGCCGCGGTCAGGACCCCCGGCGGATACGCCCGGCGTACCGGGCCTCCAGCTCGTTGTTGTGCTCGTCGCCGCCGGTGATGTTGGCCGACAGGTAGACCGGGGGCCGCTCACCCGCCGCGAGCAGTCGGGACACCACCTCGACCGTGAGCTGCTGCGCCAGCAGGGCGGCGGTGATGGAGGAGACCGCGCCGACCGCGCCGCCGCCAGGCAGCGGCAGGGTCGCGTCGCCGTACGGTGCGCCGTTGTCCAGCACCACGTCGGCGAACTCGGCCAGCTTCCGGCCGGACGGGTGGCGGGACGTCATCCGTGCCGAGTGCTGCGTCGAGGTGATCGCGACGAGGCCGTGGCCGCGCTCCTTCACGAGGGCGGCGAACTCCACGATCGCCCCGTTGACGCCGGAGTTGGAGGCGACCACGAAGACGTCCGACGGGCGGACCGGGGCCAGCTCGTAGAGGCGGTGGGCCACCGCCGGGTCGCGCTCCAGCAGCGGGCCCAGGACGTCGGCCGGGGCCCCGCCGTGCAGCACGAGGTCGCGCAGCGCGATCCGGTTGGTCGGCACCAGGCCGCCGGCCCGGCCGGCGATCTCCATGGCGAGGGCCTCGGAGTAGCCGGTGCCGAACGCGTGGACCACCCCGTCGGCGCGCAGCGCGTCGGCGACCAGGTCGGCCGCCCGACCCACCGCCTCCCGTTGGCTGGCCGACACCCGGTCGATCGTCTCCGTCACCACCGCGAGGTAGTCCTCGGCGCTCACCGTCATGTTCTCCTTCGTCCGTCGGTTGCGGGCCAGCCAGTCCACCGCGAAGTCGACCGCCGCCCGCTGGCGCATCGACCTGCCCGTCCCGTCGCCGACCGGGCCGATCCGGACCGCGCCGGTCGCCTCCAGGTCCGCCCCGAGCCGGGGGAAGTCGGCCGAGTCGACCGCCACGTCCTCCCACCAGGCCCAGTCCTGGCCGCCGTCGCGGGTGCGAACCGCCGCGCCCACCCGTTCCCTCGGCGGGGCGGCCTGCCGGTACTCCGCCAGGTGCAGCGACGTGTTGCAGCCGTGGTCGACGCCGAGCAGCAGCACGTCGGCGTCCAGGTCGTACAGCCGGCCCAGCGGCGAACCGGGGCCGAGCATGTCGGCCAGCGGGTGCCCGGCCACGATCTCCTCGGCGGCGGGCCCGAGCGCGGCGAACGAGACGTGCGGGTGGTCGCTGCGCCGGGCCCCCGGCCAGCCCCGGACGGTCTCGGCCAGCGCCCCCATAAACCGGCTCTGGGTGACCGCCGGGTCGAAGCCGGGAGTCTCCGCGCGGATCACCGGCCACCAGTCCGCCGGCACCGGCGGGTTGCTCCACCCGGCCGGGTCGCTGTTCTCCGGCGTGTGGGTCGGCACCACCAGCGTGCCCTCGGGGCCGAGCACGTCGCGCAGGGCGAGGGCCACCGCCTGCGGGCCGCCGCAGACGAATCCGAGGGCCCGCAGTCCGGCGTGCACCAGCACGATGCCGCCGGGGCGTACCCCCAGGTCGTGGAGCTGCACGGCGAGCGACGCGCGGGTGTGCGGCCGGGCCGCCGCGACGCCGCCGCCCGCCGCGCCCGACGGACCCGGGACGGACGACGGACCCGGGGCGGACGGCGGCGGGGCGGGGGTCACCGCGCGGTGCCCGTGCGGGCCAGGATCGTCTCGGCGAGCGGACCGGGCGCCTCGTCGGGAATCCAGTGCGAGACGCCGGGCAGCTCGACGAGGCGGTAGTCCCCGGTGACGTGGGCGGCGCACGCCTCGGCGGCGGTGCGGCCGATCGCGATGTCCCTGCTGCTCCACACGAACGCGGTCGGCACCGGCACCGGCCCGACCGCCGCGAGGTCGGCCCGCGACATCGCCCGGTACCAGTTCAGCGCGGCGGTCAGCGCGCCCGGCTCGCGCATCGGCTCGGCGTACCGGGCCACCCGGGCGGCGTCGCCGACCCCGCCGAGCAGCTTGCGCAGGGCGGCGGCCCGCAACGCCAGCAGGACCTTCTCCGCCTTGCCCGGCTTGCGGAACAGGGCGATGTACGACGAGCGGGCCTTCTGCTCGGTGTCCGTGGCCAGCGCGTGCGCCATCGCGGCGGGGTGCGGGACGGACACGGCGGTGAGGGTGCGCACCCGGTCGGGGTGGCTCGCGGCCAGCCCCCAGGCCACGATCGAGCCCCAGTCGTGCCCCACCACGTGCGCCGCGTCGACGCCCAGCGCGTCGAGCAGGGCCGCCGCGTCGGCGACCAGCTCGGGAAGCCGGTACGCCTCGACCGCCCCGGGCCGGGCGAGCGGCGAGTAGCCGCGCTGGTCCGGCGCGTACGTGCGCAGCCCGGCGGCGTGCAGCGCGGGCGTCACCTCGTCCCACTCGCCGCCGTGCTGCGGGAAGCCGTGCAGCAGCAGCACCGGTTCGCCGTCGGCCGGCCCGCCGGTGCGGACCTCGAACGTCAGCCCTCGCGCCTCCACCTGCATGATCGGCAGCCTACCCAGCGGGACCCGGGCTCACTCGTACCGGTTTCGCGGGGCGGGCACCTCCCGCCGGGACTCCACGGCCAGGTACGGGATCTCGGTGTCGTTGACCGGGTCCCGCCCGACCCGGTCGCTGTACCGGCCGGTGGCCTCGCCCCGGGTGTCGTTCGGCAGGCCCGAGGGGCACGTCGCCGGGCAGGCCCGGGGCCGGGTCGACGAAGTACGGCGAGATGACGGTTTCCGCACCGGGGATGAGCTGCGATTGGCTCACATTGCCCGGCGATCTTCCGAGGTGTTAGCGTCGGCGAGACAACTTCATATCCGACAGGGGAGCGCACAGCGCTGAGAGTGCGGGCACCGCCCGCAGACCCTCGAACCTGATCTGGGTAATGCCAGCGCAGGGAGTTCGGTCGACCTCCAGCCGCGCCGCCGTCCGGTAGCCCGGGCGCGGCGTGCGTCTTCTCCTGGTTCACTCAGAACTGGGAGCCATCACATGAACCACACCGACAGCAACCGCTGGCGCACGATCGACATCGTGGTCGCCTCGGTGATCGCGGTCGCCTTCGGCGTCATCTTCTGGGCCTGGGGCCTGGTCTGGAGCGCCACCGAGGGGGCGTTCGCGTTCTTCCCGCCCGCACAGACCCTGCTCTACGGGGTCTGGCTGATGCCGGCCGTGGTCGGCGGCCTGGTGATTCGCAAGCCGGGCGCGGCCCTGTACTGCGAGACCGTCGCCGCCGTCCTGTCCGCCCTGCTGGGCAGCCAGTGGGCCGGCACGGTGATCCCGCAGGGCATGGTCCAGGGCATCGGTGCCGAACTGGCCTTCGCCGCGTTCCGGTACCGCTCGTTCCGGCTGCCGACCGCGCTGCTCGCCGGGGCGCTCACCGGCCTCAGCGCCGCCCTGTTCGACTTCCTCGTCTGGAACGCCGAGTACGACCTGACCAGCTACCGAATCCCGTACGCCCTGCTCACCATCGTCAGCGCCACGGTCGTCGCCGGCGCCGGCGGCTGGGCCCTCACCCGCGCCCTGGCCGGCACGGGCGTCCTGGACCGCTTCCCCGCCGCCCGCGACTACCGCGCCCCCGTCTGACCGTGTTGATCAAGAGGCTTGCGTCAGCCGAACCCGTTCTCCGGACGCAAGCCTCTTGATCAACCAGGCTGTTCGGGTGGGGGGTTGAGGGGGTTGGTGTGGGTGGCGTCGGGATGCGGGGGTTCGGGTGGCGGCATGCCGGGCGCCGGGGCTGGGCGGTGCGGGGGGTGGACCTGCGCGTCGAGCGTGGCGAGCGGGTGCTGCTGCTCGGGCCGTCGGGGGCGGGCAAGAGCACCCTGCTGGCCGCGCTGGCCGGGCTCCTGCCCGAGGACTCCGGCGAGCAGGAGGGCACCGTCGAGGTCGACGGGGTCGACCCGCGCGCGAACCGGGAACGGGTCGGCATCGTCTTCCAGGACCCGGAGACCCAGCTCGTCATGGCCCGCTGCGGCGACGACGTGGCCTTCGGGCTGGAGAACCGGGGCGTACCGGCCGAGGAGATCTGGCCCCGGGTGGACGAGGCGCTGCGCCGCGTCGGCTTCCCGTATCACCGGGACCGGCCGACCGCCGCTCTCTCCGGCGGTGAGCAGCAGCGGCTCGCCCTGGCCGGGACGCTCGCCCTGCGGCCGGGCCTGCTGCTGCTCGACGAGCCGACCGCGAACCTCGACCCGGCCGGGGCGGCGCTGGTCCGCCGCGCGGTGGCCGACGCGATGGACGAAGACACCACGCTGATCCTGGTCGAGCACCGGGTCACCGAGGCGTTGCCACTGGTCGACCGGGTGGTGGTGCTGGAACCCGGCGGCGGGGTACGCGCCGACGGGCCGCCGGAGGCGGTCTTCGCCGCCCACGGCGACGCCCTCGCCGCCGAGGGGGTCTGGGTGCCCGGCCGGACCGTGCCGCCCCGGCACGCCGCCGCGGCTCCGGGTGACCTGTTGATCACCGCCGACCGGGTCGCCCTGCCGCCCCGCCTCGCCCCGATCGACCTCGCGGTACGCGCCGGCGAGGCGCTGGCCGTGCTCGGTCCCAACGGCGTCGGCAAGTCCACCCTGGCACTGCTGCTGGGCGGCCTGCTCCGGCCGGGGGCCGGCCGGGTGGCGGCGACCGGGGAGCTGGCCGGCGGGGATGCCCGGACTCCCCCGTACCGCTGGCGGGCCCCCGCCCTGGCGGGCCGGATCGGGTCGGTCTTCCAGGACCCGGAGCACCAGTTCGTCACCGGAACTGTCTTCGACGAGCTGGCCCTCGGGCCACGCCGCACCGGCCGGCCCGAGACCGCCGTCCGGGCCACCGTGGACGGACTGCTGGATCGGCTGCGCCTGGCGGCGCTGGCCCGCGCGAACCCGTACACCCTCTCGGGTGGGGAGGCCCGGCGGCTGAGCGTGGCAACCGCCCTCGCCACCGCGCCCCGGCTGCTGGTCTGCGACGAACCCACCTTCGGTCAGGACCGACGGACCTGGCTTGAGCTGGTCGACCTCTTCGCCGAGCTGCGCGACGCCGGGCACGGCGTGGTCACCGTCACCCACGACCCGGACTTCGTCGCGGCCCTGGCCGACCGGCGGATCACCGTGACCCGCGAACCGTCGGCGGCAACGTGACCGACAGGAACGGCGAACCGGCGGGCGGCGTGACCGACAGGAACGGCGAACCGGCGGGCGGCGTGACCAGCGCGTCCGGCGAGGTGGTGGAGGCCACGTGATCAGCATCGAACCGGTGGCGACGCCAGGCGCGCCGCTGGCCCGACGCAACCCGGTGGCGAAGGTCACGGCGGCGTTGGTCTTCTCGTTCACCCTGCTCGCCACCCTGGACCCGGTCGCCCCGGCGATCGCCCTCGTCATCGAGCTGGCCGTGCTGCCGCTGTTCGGCATCCGGTACCGGGTACTCGCCCGGCGGGCCGCGCCGCTGCTGCTCGGCGCGGTCGGCATCGTGGCCACCCTGGTCCTCTTCGCCGCCGATCGCTCCGGCCGGGTGCTGGTCGACGCGGGGCCGGTGCTGGTCACCACCGGGGTGCTGCTGACCGCGCTCGGGCTGGCGCTGCGCATGCTGGCCGTGGCACTGCCCGGCGTGATCGTCTTCGCCACCACGGACCCGACCGACCTGGCCGATGCGCTGATCCAGAACGCGAAGGCACCGGCCCGGTTCGCGATCGGTGCGCTGGCGGCGTTCCGGCTGGTGCCGTTGCTGGGCCAGGAGTGGCAGATGATCAGCATGGCCCGGCGGGCACGCGGGGTCGACGCCGGGCGTAATCCCCTGGCCCGGATGCGGCTGTTCGTCTCGACCGCGTTCGCGCTGCTGGTGGGGGCGATCCGGCGCGGCACCCGGCTCGCGGTGGCGATGGACGCCCGCGGTTTCGACGCGGGCACCCCACGCACCGTCGCCCGGCGGCAGCGGTTCCGGGCCGCCGACGGCCTGCTGGTCGCCGGGGCGGCGGCCCTGGCCGGGGCCGCGCTGGCGGTCAGCGTCGCGGTGGGCGCGTTCCGCCCACTGATCGGCTGACCGCCCCGCTGACCGGCAGACTGAGCTGCTCCGGTCCGGGTGCGTCTGTTGTCGCTGGAGCGGCGCACTCGGCAGGGCGTGTGTCGAAGTGCGAAAGACGCACAGCCACGTCTCCGGCAGCAGGCAAGCCTGATCGGTACCGATCGAAACCGACCCCTGCCCTGACGATGAGCGGAGATCTGCCAGTTCCGGAACGTTCCGGCGGCCGGGCGGCCTCCCGGGGACCGCCGGCGACGGGCCAGGCGTACAAGATCGTGCTCGATCCCGGAAAGAGTGGCCTCCCACCCGGGACGAGGCCACTCGATCCCTGATCGAGCACGATCTTGTTCCCCGATCCGGGGCGGTCCCGCGCGATCCAGCGCGATCGCGTGCGCTGTGATCGCGTGCGCTCGTACGGACCGCTCGCCCGCGCGGGGGCAGGCCTGAACGCCCGGAGCAGGCCGGCCCCCGGCAGATCCCACTCCGCTCCCACCCACGCCGAGCCGACAGCGCCGAGCCGAGCCGAGGTAGGTCGACTTCGACCAGGCTCCAGCCCGGAGGGTGCGGATCAGCTGCGGCGGAAGGCGTATCGGCGGGTCTGGCCGGCGCGCTGGGTACGGCCGGCGGGGAACTTGGACCCGCCGACCGGCGGGCCGGTCCTCGGCGGGGGCGGCGTCTCCACGGTGGGCGACACGTCCAGGGGCTCCGCCGGCGGCGATACGCGGAGCGACTCCACCGCGGGCGACAGGAGCGGAGACGCCGTCCCCGGCTGAGGGGAAGCAGCCGCCGCGACGCCGAGGCCCGGCGCGGTCACCTCCGGCGGAGACGAGCCCGTCGACGGACTCGGGGACGGACTCGGGGACGAGCCCGTGGACGGACTCGGGAACGAGCCCGTGGACGGACTCGGGAACGAGCCCGTGGACGGACTCGGGAACGAGCCCGTGGACGGACTCGGGGACGGCTTGCGGGACTTGCGGGGCTTGCGGGAACTGGGCTTGGCTGGCATACCCGGCCTCCTGACTGCTGGTGCCGGCCGCACGGCGAGCTGCTGACGCCGACTGCGCGGCGCGGCGCTGCCGCCTGGCGACGGCGGGGCGAACGGAACGGGGAGCGCCCGGGCATCCGGCCACAACAGGCACCGCGCGCAACGGCGGCGGTGGAATGCGGACGCCCGGAACAGCGGACCCGCGGCGAGAACGGCGGGTCGGCTTCCGAAAGAGGGGCGTCAGTTACGCATGTACGTGACGGTAGCCGGCCGTCCCGCCCACCGCACCCGAATTACCGGTCGTGGGCCGCCACCGGCCGGGCCGCCACCCGCCGGACCGCCACCCGCCGGACCGCCACCGGCCGGACACAAGCCGCCGGGCCGCCAGCACATCCCGCCCGGACGCCACCGCATCATGACACCGGCGTCCGGCACCACATCAGGGCACCGCGTCCGGCACCACATCGTGGCACCGCGTCCGGCACCGGGCCCCGCCGTCCGCCCACCGCGATACGGTCGCAGCACCACGGGCGACGCGAGAGGCGGCGGAAACGGATGACGCAGCAGGCGAGGGCGCAGATCGGCGTGACCGGGCTGGCGGTGATGGGCCGGAACCTGGCCCGCAACCTGGCCCGCAACGGGTTCACGGTGGCGGTGCACAACCGGTCCCCGGAGCGCACCCGGAGCCTGGTCGCCGAGCACGGCGACGAGGGCACGTTCGTGCCGTCGGAGTCCCTCGCGGACTTCGTGGCGTCGCTGGAGCGCCCCCGCGCGGTGATCGTGATGGTCAAGGCCGGTGCCCCGACGGACGCGGTGATCGACGAGCTCGTCCCGCTGCTGGAGGAGGGCGACATCGTCGTCGACTGCGGCAACGCCCACTTCGCCGACACCCGGCGACGGGAGGAGGCGCTGCGCGGGCACGGGCTGCACTTCTCCGGCACCGGCGTGTCGGGCGGCGAGGAGGGCGCGCTGCGCGGGCCGAGCATCATGCCGGGCGGCTCCGCCGAGTCGTACGCGAAGCTCGGCCCGATGTTCGAGAAGATCGCCGCCCAGGTCGACGGCACGCCGTGCTGCCGGCACATCGGCCCGGACGGCGCGGGCCACTTCGTGAAGATGGTGCACAACGGCATCGAGTACGCCGACATGCAGCTCATCGCGGAGGCGTACGACCTGCTTCGGGCCGGGCTGTCGGCGAGCCCGGCGGAGATCGCGGACATCTTCCGGGAGTGGAACGCCGGCGAGCTGGAGTCGTTCCTCATCGAGATCACCGCCGAGGTGCTGGGGCACACCGATGCGGCGACCGGGCGGGCGTTCGTCGACGTCGTGCTGGACCAGGCCGAACAGAAGGGCACCGGCCGCTGGACGGTGCAGAGCGCGCTGGACCTGGGCATCCCGATCACCGGCATCGCCGAGGCCACCTTCGCCCGGTCGCTGTCCGGGCACGCCGACCAGCGCGAGGCCGCCCGCCGGGCGTTCGGCGACGCCGGGGAGAAGTGGCAGGTCGAGGACCGGGACGCCTTCGTCGAGGACGTGCGGCGCGCACTGCTGGCCAGCAAGATCGTCGCGTACGCGCAGGGCTTCGACCACATCCGCGCCGGCAGCCGGGAGTACGACTGGGACATCGACCTGGGCGGCACCGCGACGATCTGGCGGGGCGGCTGCATCATCCGGGCCCGCTTCCTGGACCGGATCAAGGAGGCGTACGACGCCGAGCCGGAGCTGCCGTCACTGCTGGTGGCGCCGTGGTTCGCCGAGGCGGTCAGCGCCGGCGTGCCGAGTTGGCGACGGGTGGTGGTCGACGCGGCCCGGGCCGGCGTGCCGACTCCGGCGTTCTCCTCGTCGCTGGCGTACTTCGACGGGCTGCGCGCCCAGCGGCTGCCCGCCGCGCTGATCCAGGGGCTGCGGGACAACTTCGGCGCGCACACCTACCAGCGGGTGGACCGGGATGGGTCGTTCCACACGCTGTGGGGCGGCGACCGCTCCGAGGTGCGGGCGTGACGCGCGCGCCGCGCTGAAACGCGTCAGCGCCGCCCCCGGTGCGGGGGCGGCGTTGACGGACGGCTCACCAGAACCGGCGGCGCTTCGCCTTCTGCGGGCGCAGCAGGTCGGCGCCCTTGCTGAGCACCCGGCTCACGCCGGTCGGGCCGCGCCGGGCCTCCAGGGTGTGGCTGAGCCGGCGAGCTCCGGCCGCGGCCAGCGGCACGGCGACCGCCATGACCGCCCACTGGCCTATCCGCTTCTGAATCATGTGGGTTCACCTCCGTGTCGTGGCTGCTGAGAAGGTGATACCCAGCCGGGCTCGCCGGTAAGCCTGGCTCAGGTCGACGGGGCGACCGGGTTGGGCAGCGCCCCGCCGAAGCGCCGGTCCCGCTGGGCGTACAGCTCGCAGGCGTACCAGAGGTGGCGGCGGTCGAAGTCCGGCCAGAGGGTGTCGAGGAACACCAGCTCCGCGTACGCGGTCTGCCAGAGCAGGAAGTTGGAGATCCGCTCCTCGCCGGACGGGCGAAGGAAGAGGTCCACCTCGGGGATCTCCGGGTGGTAGAGGTACTTCGCGATCAGCTTCTCGTTGACCTTGCCCGGGTCGAGCCGGCCGGCCGCCACGTCGCGGGCGATCGCGGCGACGGCGTCGGCGATCTCCGCCTGCCCGCCGTAGTTGACGCAGAACTGGAGGGTCAGCGTCGAGTTCCCCCGGGACATCTCCTCGGCGGTCTGCAACTCGGAGATGACGCTCTTCCACAGCCGCCCGGCCCGGCCGGACCAGACCACCCGGACGCCGAGGTCGACGAGTTGGTCGCGGCGGCGGCGGATGACGTCCCGGTTGAAGCCCATCAGGAACCGGACCTCGTCGGGCGAGCGCCGCCAGTTCTCCGTGGAGAACGCGTACGCCGAGAGGTAGGGCACGCCCAGCTCGATCGCGCCCTCGATGGTGTCGAAGAGGCTGAACTCGCCCGCCTCGTGGCCCTTGGTGCGGGGCAGCCCGCGCTCCTTGGCCCACCGGCCGTTGCCGTCCATCACCACGGCGACGTGCCGGGGCACCGCTGCGGGGGGCAGCGCCGGGGGCCGGGCGCCCGACGGGTGCGGAGTCGGCGGCACCGGCTCGCGCCGGCCGGCCCTCATCGATCGGATCACTCGGCTCTCTCCCTGCTCGCGTCCGGCACCCCCGGGCCGGCGACCGGAGCACCCCGGTCGACCAGCGGCAGCGAGCGTAGCGCGCGCTCCAGGTGCCACTGCAGGTGCGCCGCGACCAGGCCGCTGCACTCCCGGCGTACGCCGGTCTCGGTGGCGTCGGCGAGCACCCAGTCGCCGGTGGTCAGCGCGGACATCAGGTCGACGGTGGCCGGGGCGGGGTGGGCCGCGCCGGGGGGCCGGCAGTCCGGGCAGACCGCGCCGCCCGCCGGGACGGAGAACGCCCGGTGCCGCCCCGGGGTGCCGCAGACCGCGCACGCGGTCAGCGCGGGGGCCCAACCCGCGAGGGTCATCCCGCGCAGCAGGTACGCGTCGAGCACCAGCGTGGTGGCGTGGTCGCCCCGGGAGAGGGACTTCAGCGCGCCGAGGGTGAGCTGGAACAGCCGCAGCGAGGGCTCCCGCTCGACGGGGGTGAGCCGCTCGGCCGTCTCGGCGATCGCGCTGGCCGCCGTGTAGCGCGGGTAGTCGCCGAGGAACCGCTTGCCGTACAGGTCGATCCCCTCGACCTGGCTGACGCTGTGCAGCGAGCTGCCGGTGTTGCCCTTCGGGTCGCCGGCGAGCTGCACGTCGACGTGGCCGAACGGCTCCAGCCGGGCGCCGAACTTGCTGGTGGTGCGGCGGACCCCCCGGGCCACGGCGCGGAGCCGGCCGTGCCGGCGGGTGAGCAGGGTGATGATCCGGTCGGACTCGCCGAGCTTCTGCACGCGCAGCACCACCGCATCGTCGCGGTAGAGCTGTCGGCGGTACCCGGGCATCCGGTCATTCTCCTCGGGGTGCGAAATCAGGGTCGGTTCGGGGTAGCCGGCGCGCGATCCCGGATGCGCCCCGGGCCGGCCCGGCCGTAGCGTGCCGGCATGGCTCCGCATCCCACCGCCGCGCCCGCCCGGGCCGCCACGCCCCGCCGCGCCGCCGTCCGCCGGACGGTGCCGCGCACCGCCGTCGCCGTCGGCGCCGCCGCCGCACTGATCCTCGTCGCCGGATGCGACACCCTGTCGATGCGCCAGCTCGACTTCGACACCACCGAGACCGCCGCCGTGGCCCGGGTCGTCGTCCGCCCGGGTTCGGGCGAGGTGACGGTACGCGGCACCGGCCCGACCGGGCAGGTACGCGTCAAGCGGGTGCTGCGCTACCACGGCGCCCAGCCCGACACCCGGCACGAGGTGCACGGCGACGAGCTGGTGCTGGACACCGACTGCGGACGCCGCTGCTCGGTGTCGTACGACGTGACCGTGCCCCCGGGGACGGCGGTGCGCGGCGAGGGCGGCTCGGGCGACATCACCCTGACCAAGGTCGGCGCGGTCGAGCTGCGGCTCGGCTCGGGCAACATGCGCATCGACGGGGCCGCCGGCCCGGTACGGGCCGAGACCGGTTCCGGCAACGTGGAGGTGGACGACGTGCCCGGTCCGGCCGTCCTGCGGGCCGGCTCCGGCAACATCACGGGGCGAGGCCTCAGCGGTCAGGTCGACGCCGAGACCGGCTCGGGCAACGTCGACGTGGACCTGTCCGCCCCCGCCTCGGCGCGGGCCCACGCCGACAGCGGGAACGTGGACCTGATCGTGCCCGCCGGCCGGTACCGGGTGCGGTCGAGCGTCGGGTCGGGCGATGCCGACCTCGGCGTCCCGGACGACCCTGCCGCGCCACTGCTGATCGACGTCGCCGCCGGCAGCGGGAACGTGACGGTCAGCGCACGCTGATCCTGAGGGTGTGCTCCTCGGAGGCCCGGGGCGCCGGCACCACCGCCCGCCCCGCCGGAGCGGGACTGACCGGCACGACGGAACCGCCGGCCGGGACGGGGCTGACCGGCACGGGATTGCGGGCCGCCGGGCGGGGTCGGCCGCCCGGGATCAGCTCCGGGGGCCGGCGGGCCGCCACGTCCTCCACCCAGCCGAACAGCACGGTGGCCACGCCGACCAGCGCGAAGACCAGCGCCACCCGGATCGCCAGCCCGACCGGGTCCTGGTGGGACCAGCCGACGACGTCGACCAGCGGGGTGAGCGCCACCACGAACGGCATGTGCCAGAGGTAGCAGGTCAGCGCCCGCCGGTTCAGCACGGTCACCGCGCGGCCGAGCAGCGCGTTGCGGTCCACCCAGGCCGCCGACGTCGGGGCCCGGCCGATCGCCACCAGGATGAACGCCGCCGACCAGAGCGCGTTGCCCAGCGGCATGTCGTTCAGGTCGTACCCCCGGGGGCCGGGGTGGGTGACGATCCAGGCCGCCCCGGCGGCGCCGAGGGCGAGCGCGGTCGGGACCAGCACCCGGGTGGCCGTGCGGCGCAGCAGGCCGTCGTGGTGGGCGAAGCCGAGCAGCCAGGCCCCGAAGTACAGGCCGAAGTCCCGCAGCACCGTCGGCGCGTTCGGCAGCATGCCGACCTCGATCGCGGCCAGCAGGGCGTACGGGGCGAGCAGGGTGGGCCACGGTGCCCGCCGGAACAGCCAGAGCGCGAGGGGCGAGGCGAACACGAACCAGAGGTAGTCGCGCAGGTACCAGATCGGGCTGAGCGCCAGCGCCCCCCAGTAGTTGGCCGGTGGGTCGGCCACGGGGAACGCCCAGAGCAGCACCTTCGGCGTCAGCGGCAGCCCGGTGAGCAGCATGGCGGGTACGAAGATCGCGGCCACCACCCACAGCGACGGCAGCAGGCGGCGCAGCCGCCGGCCCACCGCCGGCGCCCCGGACCTGTCCAGCGACGCCGCCATGAGCGATCCGGCAAGCGCGAACATCACCGACATGGCCGGGAAGAGCAGCGTCAGCGTGCCCCATCCGGTCACGTGGTAGACCACGACGCGGATGATCGCCAGGAAGCGCAGCAGGTCCAGGTATCGGTTTCGCATCAGCCTGCTTCAATGTCAGGGGGCAGGGCGCAAACGTTCCCTACCCTCCGACCGGACGCCGGCAAACGCCCACCATCACGGGCTGAAAGTGAAAAAATCCATACCCGGGCCTGACCCGGGACCGCGCCGGGGGTGGATCAGCGGGACGGCGGGGCGGCGACGAAGCAACGCCAGCCCCCCGGGGTGAACGCGAGCACCGGGCCGGCGACGTCCTTGCTGTCGCGCACCAGGACCCGCCCCGGCAGGTTGTCGGCCACCTCGACGCAGTTGCCGCCGTTCGCGCTCGACCGGGTCGACGTGCGCCAGCGCGGATCGGTCATCGCTCGTCCACCAGCTTCCTGATCAGGTCGCGCGACTGGGCGCGCGGCAGGGCCTCGGCCCGGACAGCCTCCCACGTCCGCTCCAGCGCGGCAACGTGCTCCGGGTCCAGCACCACCCGCCCCGCGAGCTGGTCATCGAGGTAGCCGACCGGATCCCCGTCGGCCAGGCTGGCCAGCACGAACGCGCCGGACTGGCCGAGGTAAAGCCCGGCCGTCGCGGGCACGACGTGGATCAGGACGCGGGGCCGCTCGCTCATCGCCAGCAGGTGCGCCAACTGCGGGCGCAGCACCTCCGCCGGCCCCCGGCGCAGCACCGTCTCGTCGATGACGAAGGTGGTCAGCGGGGGCGAGTCGCGGTCGAACACCAGCGCCGGGCGGCCCATCCGCAGCTCCAGCGTCCGGGCCTGCTCCTCGGGCGGGGCCAGCCCGGTCGCCAGGATCGCCCGGGCGTACTCCTCGGTCTGCAACAGCCCCGGGATCACCAACGGCTCGTACGAGCGCAGCGCGGTCGCCTGCGCCTCGTACTCCAGCCAGGGCACCAGCCACGACGGGGCGGTGTCCAGGCTGACCAGGCGCAGCAGCCCCTGGTAGAGCCGCCCGGTGCCGGCCGCCTCGTCCACCCGTCGGCAGTAGTCCGCGCGGGGCGGCCGGTGCCCGGTCTCCACCGCCGAGACGTGCGAGTCCGAGAAGTGGATGGCCCGACCGAAGTCGCTCTGGGTCAGGCCCATCCGCTGCCGGACCGCGCGCAGCTCGTAACTGAGGAATTGTGTCGGGTTCATGTACGGACAGTAAGAAGCCCTGGTTGCGGCGCGCAATCTCCGACACTCCTCAAAACTCCCCAGATCCGCCCCGGCGCGCCGACGACCCGCACGCCGCCCGGCGGGGACGGGGGCGGGCGACGGCGCGCGGGGCGGACCGGGGTCAGAAGCCGAGCTTGCGGAGCTGGTTGGGGTCGCGCTGCCACTCCTTCGCCACCCGCACGTGCAGGTCCAGGTAGACCCGGGTGCCGAGCAGCTCCTCGATCTGCCGACGGGCGGTGATGCCGACCTGCTTGAGCCGGCTGGCCTGGTGACCGAGCACGATCGCCTTCTGGCTGGACCGCTCGACGTAGACGTCGGCGTAGATCTTCATGAGCTGACCCTCGGGGATCATCTCCTCCACCACCACGGCGATGGAGTGCGGCAGCTCGTCGCGGACCCCCTCCAGGGCCGCCTCCCGGATCATCTCGGCGATCAGCACCTGCTCCGGGTCCTCGGTGAGCATGTCGTCCGGGTAGAGCTGCGGCGACTCGGGCAGGTAGCCCGTCATCACGTCGACCAGGGTGTCGACCTGGTGACCGGAGACCGCGCTGACCGGCACCACCTCGGCGAACTCGCCCAGCTTGCTGACCGCGAGGAGCTGCTCGGCCAGTTGCCGCTTGTCCACCAGGTCGGTCTTGGTCACCACGGCCATCACGGTGGCCTTCAGCTCGGCCAGCTCGCCGGTGATGAACCGGTCCCCCCGGCCGACCGGCTCGTTCGCCGGGATGCACAGGCCGATCACGTCGACCTCGCTCCAGGTGGCGCGGACCAGGTCGTTCAGGCGCTCGCCGAGCAGCGTACGGGGGCGGTGCAGGCCCGGGGTGTCGACCAGGACGAGCTGCGACTCCGGCCGGTGCAGCACGGCCCGGATGATGTGCCGGGTGGTCTGCGGCTTGTTCGAGGTGATCGCGATCTTCGTGCCGATGATGGCGTTGGTCAGCGTCGACTTGCCGGCGTTCGGCCGGCCCACGAAGCAGGCGAACCCGGCCCGGTACGGGCTGGCCCCCGGCTCGCCTTCGCCGGACGCGCGGCCACCGGCGGCAGCGCCCCCGCCGTCGCGGCCACCGGCGGACGGGCCGCCACCGGCCGCAGCGCCCCCGCCGTCGCGGCGGCCGGCAGCGGGACGACCGTCGCGGCGACCGGTTGCGGGACGGCCGTCGCGGCGACCGGCTGCGGGACGGCCGGTCACTCGACCACCGTGCCGAGGACGGTGCCGTCCGGGGCGGCCACGTGGACCGGCGCGTCGGCGGTCAGGTCGCGGACCGCGGCGTGCCCGGCCCCGTCCAGGGTCGACGCCTCGGTCACCACCACGGCGGCCTCCAGTCGGGTGGCCCCGGCCGCCACGGCGGAGGCCACCGCGAGCTGGAGGGCGGTGAGGGTGAGCGAGGGCAGCGAGACGCTCGCCGCCGCGTACGTGCGGCCGTCCTGGTCGCGTACCGCCGCTCCCTCCACGGCGCCCACCCGGCCCCGCGCGCCGCGCGCCAGGACGACCAGCTTGCCGTCCTCGGCGGTCAGCTCGACCGGCGCGGTCGGGGTGGGCAGGGCTGCGGGTGCGGCGGGTGACTCAGGCATCGGCGGATTGCCTCTCCTCGGATCGGTTCTGGTTGCCCCGGTGCTCGGCGGGCTCGCCGCGCCCCGGGGTGGTGTCGGGATGGTCGGTCGGCTCGACCCGGCTGACCAGCACGGTGTCTATCCGGTTGCGCCGGCCGGTGGTGCCCTCCGCGTGCAGCCGGAGCGTGGCCACGTCGGCCTCCGCGCCGGGGATCGGAACCCGGCCCAGGGCCTGGGCGAGCAGGCCGCCGACCGTTTCGACCTCGTCGGCGGGCAGCTCGACGTCGAACAGCTCGCCGAGGGTCTCGACCGGCAGCCGGGCGGTGACCCGCACCGAACCGTCCTCCAGCCGCTCGACCGGCGGGCGCTCGACATCGTACTCGTCGGTGATCTCCCCGACGATCTCCTCAAGGATGTCCTCGATGGTTACCAGGCCGCCGGTGCCGCCGTACTCGTCGACGACGATGACCAGGTGGTTGCGGGCCGCCTGCATCTCCGACAGCAGGTCGTCGACCGGCTTGGACTCCGGGACGAACGTCGCCGGGCGCATCAGCTCGGCCACCGGCAGCCGGGCCGTGGCGAGATCGCCACCCCGGGTACGCCGGATCAGGTCCTTCAGGTAGAGCACGCCCAGCACGTCGTCGACGCTCTCCCCGATCACCGGGATGCGCGAGAAGCCGGAACGCAGGAACAGCGTCAGGGCCTGGGAAAGGGTCTTGCTCTCCTCTATCCACACCATCTCGGTGCGCGGCACCATCACCTCGCGGGCGATGGTGTCGCCGAGCGCGAAGACCGAGTGGATCATCTGCCGCTCGCCGTGCTCCACGACGCCGCGCTGCTCGGCCAGGTCGACCAGCTCACGCAGCTCCACCTGGGTGGCAAAGGGCCCCTCCCGGAAGCCGCGCCCCGGGGTGACCGCGTTACCGATCAGGATCAGCAGCGAGGCGAGCGGATTGAGCGCCCGCCCGAGCCAGCGCACCAGCGGGGCGACCGCCCGGCCGACCGCGTACGCGTGCTGCCGGCCGATGGTGCGCGGGCCGACGCCGACCACCACGAAGCTGATCACGGTCATCGCGCCGGCGGTGATCAGGGCCGCCCGCCAGCCCGCACCGAACGTGTCGACCGCCACCAGCGCGACCAGCGTGGTGGCGGTCAACTCGGCCAGCAGCCGGAGCAGCAGCAGCAGGTTGAGGTGGCGGACCACGTCGCCGGCGACCGCCTGGAGGGTGCGGGCGCCCCGGGCTCCGTCGCGGGCCAGCTCGGCCGCCCGGGCCGGGGACACCGCGGCGAGCGCCGCCTCGGTCATCGCGATCAGGCCGGCGAGCACCACCAGCCCGGCCGCGAAGACGAGCAGTTGCAGGTCGGGAAGGCCGGCGGTGGCGCCGGCCGCCGATATCGGGGTGGGCATCACCGGGACCGGGTCGACCGCCAGCCGGCCAGCAGGCGGGCCTGGAGCTCGAACATCTCCCGCTCCTCCTCCGGCTCGGCGTGGTCGTACCCGAGCAGGTGCAGGACCCCGTGCACGGTGAGCAGGTGCAGCTCGTCCGCCGCCGCGTGGCCGGCGGTCGCGGCCTGCTTGGCCGCCACCTCGGGGCAGAGCACGATGTCGCCGAGCAGGGCCGGCTCTCCGCCGGACGCGCTGGTCTCGCCCGGCCCGTGGTCGACGCTGCCCTCGTCCATGGGGAAGGCGAGCACGTCGGTCGGGCCGTCGCCACCCATCCAGCGGTGGTTCAGCTCGGTCATGTAGTCGATGTCGACCAGCAGCACGGACAGCTCGGCGAGGGGGTTGACCCCCATCTCGTCGAGGGCGTACCGGGCGACGGCGAGCACGGCGTCGGTGTCGACCTCGACACCGGACTCGTTGGCGATCTCGATGGACAACTGGGTTCCCTAGGTCTGGCGGCGCCGGCCGGCCCGACCGCCCTGGGCGGTCCGCCCCGGCACGGCGTGCACGCCCTGCGCCTGCTGGTTCTCCCGCTCGGCGTCCCAGCGGGCGTACGCGTCGACGATCTCCCCGACCAGCTGGTGACGCACCACGTCGGAGCTGGAGAGCTGCGCGAAGTGCACGTCCTCCACGTTCCCCAGGATCTCCCGGACGATCCGCAGGCCGCTGGTCGTCCCGCTAGGAAGGTCCACCTGGGTGACGTCGCCGGTGACCACGATCTTGGAACCGAAGCCGAGCCGGGTGAGAAACATCTTCATCTGCTCGGGCGTGGTGTTCTGGGCCTCGTCGAGGATGATGAACGCGTCGTTGAGCGTACGCCCCCGCATGTACGCCAGCGGCGCGACCTCGATGGTCCCGGCCGCCATCAGCTTCGGGATCGTCTCCGGGTCGAGCATGTCGTGCAGCGCGTCGTAGAGCGGGCGCAGGTAGGGGTCGATCTTCTCGTTCAGCGTGCCGGGCAGGAAGCCGAGCCGCTCCCCCGCCTCGACCGCCGGCCGGGTGAGGATGATCCGGTTGACCTGCTTGGCCTGGAGCGCCTGGACGGCCTTGGCCATGGCGAGGTACGTCTTGCCGGTGCCCGCCGGGCCGATACCGAAGACGATGGTGTGCGCGTCGATGGCGTCGACGTAGCGCTTCTGCCCGAGGGTCTTGGGGCGGATGGTGCGCCCGCGCCGGGAGAGGATGTTGAGCGTCAGGACCTCGGCGGGCCGCTCGGCGCTGCCCTGCTCGAGCATGCTGGCGGTACGCCGTACGGCGTCAGTGGTCAGGGTCTCGCCTTTCTCGATCAGTTCGAGCAGCTCGCTGAACAAGCGCTCGGCGAGGGCGTTGTCCGCGGGGGCACCGGTGATGGTGATCTCGTTGCCGCGGACGTGCACGTCGCTGGTGACCGAGCGTTCGACGAGTCGCAGGATCTCGTCGCCCGCGCCCAGCAGGTTGACCATGATCTTGGAATCAGGAACGGTGATCCTGGTCTGCACCCGGGGCGGGCCGGGAGGTGGGGTGCCGGTCATAGGTCGGGCCGAGGGGCCCTGCGCCACCTGCTCTCGCTCTCGGCGCCGAAACCTGCTGGCCCGGCGGTCGGACGTTGCCTCCCATCGTATCGTTTCCCGCTCGGCGGCACCTCGCCCATTTTGCCGGGCCACCGGCCCGCCGCCGCGCTGAGCCACCGGGGGCGGCGGGCCGGTGGCTCAGCGCCGGAAGTCGTACCCGTCGAAGGTCTCCTGGGCCCGGGTGAACCGGTAGGTGGCCCAGTGCAGCCGGACCACCGTCCCGTCCGCGTCCCGGGTCAGCCGGAGCAGCTCGCCGGCCTCCCGCCCGGACACGGTGCGGAACACGTCCGGCCGGTCCGGCACCGGGGCGAGGACCGCCGGGGGCTTCCCCGCCGGGTCGTCCGCGCCCCGGGCCCGCAGGGCCCCGTCGTGCCAGCCGAAGACGTACTCGAAGCCCTCGCCCCACCAGCGGCCCAGCATCCCGCGCAGGTGCGCCGGGGCGGGCTCCCCCGGCCGCCACGGCTCGACGTCGGCCGGGTCGTGCTCGGCGGACGCCGCGAGCAGCCGGTGCGGCAGGTCCATCACCTGCACCCCGGTCCCGGACGAGCCGAGCACCGCCGCGCCCATCGCCCCGGCGGTGCCGTCGCCGCCGCGCCGGCCGTAGACGGCGGCCAGGAAGCCGGGCATCGCCCCGTCGTGCCCGACGTGCACCACCCGCTCGCCTTGCGGCACGAGGATGAGCCCCAGCCCGAAGCCCGCTCCCCAGGACGTCTCGTCGGTGACGGTCAACGGCCAGCGCATCTCGTCCAGGGTGGCCGGGGCGAGCACCGCGCCGGCCGGGTCCAGCGCCGCCGGGTCGGCCAGGAACGCCGCCCACCGGGCCATGTCCGAGGCGGTGCTCCAGAGCTGGGCGGCCGGGCCGACCGCGCCGAAGTCGGTCGGCGGCTCCGGGTGCGCCTCGTCGGAGTACGCGTCGACCAGGAACCCGGTGGCCGCCGCCGGGCCCGGCCGGTCGGTGGTGGCGGCCAGGCCGAGCGGGGCGAGCACCCGCTCGCCGAGCACCTCGGCCCAGGTGCCGCCGCGCAGCCGCGCGACGAGCTGGCCGAGGAGCGCCATGCCGAGGTTGGAGTAGTGGTAGCGGCGGGCCGGCGGCAACACCCGCTCGGCCCGGGCCAGGTCGGCCAGCAGCGCGTCCACGTCGGGGGCGGCCAGGGTGTCCCAGACGTCGCCGTGCGGCTCCCGTTGCAGGCCCGAGGTGTGCGACAGCAGCCGGCGCACGGTCAGCTCGGCGTGCGCCGGGACGTCGAGGTGCCGGCCCACCGGGTCGTCCAGGTCGAGCAGGCCCGCGTCGCGGCACTGCAGGACCAGCACGGCGGTGAAGGTCTTGGTGACCGAGCCGATCCGGAACAGCGTCTGCGGGCCGAGGACGCCGTCGTTGCCGGTGCCGCCGACCGCGCACGTCCACGGCGGCCGGTCGGCCCGGTGCAGGGCGGCCGACACGGCCGGCACCCGCCCGTCGGCCTGGACCCGCCGCACCATCCGCTCCAGGCGGCCGTCGATCTCGCCCACCACCGCCCGCCTACCGGCAGATCATCGGGCCGAGCGGCGCGCCGCCGAGCACGTGCGCGTGGACGTGGAAGACCTCCTGGCCCCCGTACGCCCCGGTGTTGAACATCAGCCGGTAGCCGTCGCCGAGCAGCCCCTCGTCCTCGGCCACGACGGCCGCCGCGGCCAGCAGCTCCCCTGCCAGCGCCGGGTCGCCCTGGCCCAGGGTGGCCACGTCGGCGTAGTGCTCCTTGGGGATGACCAGCACGTGCACCGGGGCCTTCGGGGAGATGTCCCGGAACGCCAGGGTGGTGTCGGTCTCCCGGACGATGGTGGCCGGGATCTCCCCGGCGACGATTCGGCAGAACAAGCAGTCGGATCCCATCGGGGCATGGTAAGGCGTGCCGGCCTGCTCGGGCATGATGGCGGCGTGACTCCACGGGCGGTACTGGTGACGGGGGCCTCGCGCGGCATCGGGCGCGCGGTGGCGGCGAGGTTCGCGGCGGGCGGGGACCGGGTGGCGATCCACCACCGGGACTCGGCGGAGCCGGCCGAGCGGCTGCGCGCCGAACTGCCGGGCGACGGCCACGTCGTGGTCCGCGCGGACCTGACCGACCCCGACGCGGTACGGGCCATGGTCGACGACGCGGCGGCCCGCCTCGGCGGCCTGGACGTGCTGGTCAACAACGCCGGGGTGTACGGCGAGCGGGACGCCCCGCACCCGGTCTTCGGCACGTCCTACGCCGACTGGCAGCGGCGCTGGCGGCAGGTGCTGGAGACCAACCTGACCGGGGCGGCCAACGTGACCTGGTGCGCCGCCCAGCACATGCGCGAGCGGGGCGGGCGGATCGTCAACGTCTCCTCCCGGGGCGCGTTCCGGGGCGAGCCGGACCAGCCGGCGTACGGGGCCAGCAAGGCGGGGCTGAACGCGCTCGGCCAGTCCCTCGCGGTGGCCCTCGCCCCGTACGGCATCGCGGTGGCCACGGTGGCCCCCGGCTTCGTGGAGACGGACATGACCACGGAGCACCTGGCCGGCGAGCGGGGCGCGGCGATCCGCGCCCAGAGCCCGTTCAACCGGGTGGCCCGCCCCGACGAGATCGCCGCCACCATCCACTGGCTGACCAGCCCTGAGGCGGAGTGGACCTCCGGCACCATCATCGACCTGAACGGTGCCAGCTACCTCCGCACCTGACCCCCGGGGTCACCAGCGGGTAAGGCGGGTGGAGAGGACCGAGAGTGCGGCCACGCCGGCCGTGGAGGTGCGCAGGACCGACGGGCCCAGGCGGACCGGGCGGGCGCCCGCAGCGGCGAAGGTGGCCAGCTCGGGCTCGGCGATGCCGCCCTCCGGGCCGACGACCAGCACGATCTCGCCCGCGTCGGGCAGCTCCACGGTGGTCAGCCGGTCGTCGGCCTCCTCGTGCAGGACGAACGCGGCGGTGGAGCCGGCGATCCGCCGGGCCACGGTGGCGGTGGACTCGTCGGGGGACCCGGCCAGCACCGGCAGCCACGCCCGGCGGGCCTGCTTCGCCGCCTCCCGGGCGGTGGCCACCCACTTCTCCCGCGCCCGGACGCCCCGGTCGCCGCGCCACTGCACCACCGAGCGGGATGCCCCCCAGGGGACGATCTCGTCCACCCCGACCTCGGTCATCGCCTGCACGGCCAGCTCGCCCCGGTCGCCCTTGGCGATGCCCTGCACCACCACCAGCCGGGGCACGGACGCGTCGACGTACCCCCGGGAGGTGATGTCGAGCTCCAGGCTGCCCCGGCCGACGGCGGTGACCACGGCGGACGCGGTGCCGCCCCGGCCGTCGGCGAGCAGCAGTTCCTCGCCCACCCGCAGCCGTTGCACGGTGGCGGCGTGATGCCCCTCGGGGCCGTCCAGGGTGAGCTGGGCAGCGGGGGGCAGCGACTCGACCAGGAACAGCGGCGCGGACACGACGATCAGGTTAGCCGCCCCGGCGGAACCGGGGCGGCGAGGCCGGAGGACCGGGGTCAGGAGGGGTGCCCGTTGAACGCGTCGCGCATCCGGGAGAAGAAGCCGCCCTGCTTGGACAGCTCGGCGACCTCCTCGCCCCGGGTCTTGGCGAAGTCGCGCAGCATCTTCTCCTGGTCGGCGTCGAGCTTGGTCGGGGTCCGCACGTCGAGGTGGACGTAGAGGTCGCCGCGGCCGGTGCCGCGCAGGTGCGGCACGCCCCGGGCGCGCAGCCGCAGGGTGCTGCCCGGCTGGGTGCCGGCCTTGACGTCCACCGTCTCCTCGCTGTCCAGCGTCTTGATGGTCAGCCGGGTGCCGAGCGCGGCGGCGGTCATCGGGACGGTCACCCGGCAGTGCAGGTCGTCGCCCTTGCGGGAGTAGACGTCGTGCGTGCGCTCGTGGATCTCCACGTACAGGTCGCCGGCGGTGCCGCCGCCCGGGCCGACCTCGCCCTGCTGGGCCAGCCGGATCCGCATGCCGTCCTCGACCCCGGCCGGGATCTTCACGGTCAGCGAGCGGCGGGTACGCACCCGACCGTCGCCGGCGCAGGTCGGGCAGGGGTGCGGGATCGTGGTGCCGTACCCCTGGCAGACCGTGCACGGCCGGGCGGAGACCACCTGGCCGAGGAACGTGCGCTGCACCGACTGGACCTCGCCCCGGCCGCCGCACGCCTCGCAGGTGGCCAGATGGGTGCCGGCGGCGGTGCCCGCGCCGGAGCAGGTGGTGCAGAGCACGGCGGTGTCGACGGTGATCGGCGCCTCGACGCCGAACGCCGTCTCGTGCAGGTCCAGCTCGAGCCGCAGGATCGCGTCGGCCCCCGGCCGGGTACGCGGGCGCGGCCCGCGCGCGCCGCCAGCCGCGCCGCCGAAGAAGGCGTCCATGATGTCCTGGAAGCCGACGAACGGGCCGGCCCCGCCGGGCCCGCCCGGGCCGGCGCCCCCGCCGCCCGGGGCCAACGGGTCACCGCCCAGGTCGACGATCTGCCGTTTCCGGTCGTCCGAGAGGACCTCGTACGCGGCGTTGATGTCCTTGAACTTCTCCTGTGCCTCCGGGTCCGGATTCACGTCCGGGTGGAACTGCCGCGCCAGCTTGCGGTAGGCGCGCTTGATCTCGTCGTCGGAGGCTTCCCGGCCTACGCCGAGGATGCCGTAGTAGTCCCTGGCCACTGCGTTCCCGTGTCCTCATGTTCGTCTCGCGTTGCGCCGGTCGGCGGCCGGAGCCGGCCGTCGGCCCTGACTGGTCAGTTCTGGGCCAGCAGCTCGCCCACGTAGCGTGCCACGGCCCGCACCGTGGCGATGGTGCCGGGGTAGTCCATCCGGGTGGGGCCGAGCACGCCCAGGCCGCCGAGCGCGGCCGCCCCCGACCCGTACCCGGTGCTCACCACCGAGGCGGCGCGCAGGTTGTCGATCTCGTTCTCGTCGCCGATCAGCACCCGGGTGGTGGTCGACTCGGCCTCGCCGATGAGTTTGAGCATCACCACCTCCTCCTCCAGGGCCTCCAGGATCGGCCGCAGCGAACCCTGGAAGTCCAGCAGGCCGCCCCGGGTCAGGTTGGCGGTGCCGGCCAGCGCGATGCGCTCCTCGTGCCGCTCGACCAGCGTCTCCAGCAGCACCGTGGACAGCGTGGTCATGGCCGGGCGCAGGTGCGCCGCCGACTCCTCGACCAGGGCCTGCACCAGCGGCGGGGTCTCCGACAGCCGGCTGCCGACCAGCTTCTCGTTGACCAGCCGGCGCAGGTCGGTGACGACGTCGGCGGGGACCGGCGCGGGCAGCTCGACCAGCCGCTGCTCGACCCGCCCCGTGTCGGCGATCATCACCAGCATCAGCCGGGTGGTGGAGATCGGCACCAGCTCCAGGTGCCGCACCGAGGACCGGGCCAGCGACGGGTACTGCACCACGGCGACCTGCCGGGTGAGCTGGGCCAGCAGCCGGACCGTGCGGTGCACCACGTCGTCCAGGTCGACCGCGCCGACCAGGAAGCGCTCGATGGCCCGGCGCTCGGCCGGGCTGAGCGGCTTGACCCGGGAGAGCCGGTCGACGAAGAGCCGGTAGCCCCGGTCGGTGGGCACCCGCCCGGCGCTGGTGTGCGGCTGCCGGATGTACCCCTCCTCCTCCAGCACCGCCATGTCGTTGCGGACGGTCGCCGGGGAGACGCCGAGCTGGTGGCGCTCGACCAGGGCCTTGCTGCCGACCGGCTCCTGAGTGGCGACGTAGTCCTCGACGATCGCGCGGAGCACGGCGAGCTTACGGTCGTCGAGACCCACTCCCCTTACCTCCTGTCGCACGTCGGTGCCCGTCGTCGCGGCGACGCCCCGGGGCCTGCCCGCAGGCCGGCGAGGCCTGGCACTCGACTGTAATGAGTGCCAGTCTACGTCGGCTGCCCCGTCGTCGGTAAGATCACAGACGGACCGTCGGTCCGGCCGCGGCACCCGGGACGCCGGCCGATCATCCCCTCGTACCCGACCAGTGTCGCTCTGGTGCCCACTTGTCGGCAGCCCCTACCGTGACGTGCATGACTGAACCACCTCGCCCTCCCGGAGCGGGCGACCCGGGCGGCTACCCGCCCGAGGGCAACCCGCCGTCAGCACCGTACGGCTCGTCGTACGAGCCCCCCACCGCACCACTGTCCGGCGCACCCGGGGCGGGCGGCTATCCCCCGCCCGGTGGCTATCCGCCGCCCTCCGGCGGCCAGCCCTCAGCGGGCGGCTACCCGCCCCCCGGTGGCTTTTCGCCCGGTGGCGGATATCCGACCGGCGGTGCGCCCTCCGGCGGCTACGCCAACAACGAGGACAAGACCTGGATCCTGGTCGCCCACTTCGGTGGCGCGGCGGGAATGTTCATGGGCGGCGGCATGCTCGGCTGGCTCGCGCCGCTGATCGCCCTCCTCGCCCGGGGCAACCAGTCGCCCACGGTCCGCGCCCACGCGGTGGCGGCGCTGAACTTCCAGCTCCTCTGGTCCGTCATCGCCCTGATCGGCTGGATCCTCACCTGCATCCTGGTGGGCCTGCTGATCGGGTTCGCCGCCATGATCATCGGCATCATCTTCGGCATCATCGCCGGCATCAAGGCGAACGAGGGCACCCCCTACCGCTACCCGATGACCGTCAGCCTGATCAAGTGACCCCGGCCGGCCGCTCCCCCGGCCGGTCGGGTCACCCCGTCAGGGCAGCAGGTCGCGCACGACCGCGTCGGCCAGCAGCCGGCCGCGCAGGGTGAGCACGGCCCGGCCGGCCGCGTACCCGGCCGGGTCGAGCAGCCCGCCGGCCACGGCCCGCTGGGCGCCGGCCCGGCCCGGGGCGTCCAGCACGTCCAGCGGCAGGCCGGAGGCGAGCCGCAGGCGCAGCATCACGTCCTCCATGTGCGCCTCGCCGGGCGTGAGCACCTCCCGGGCCAGGCCGGGGGACTCCCCCGCCGCGAGCCGCTTCGCGTACGCGCTCGGGTGCTTGACGTTCCACCAGCGCACCCCGCCGACGTGGCTGTGCGCCCCCGGGCCCAGGCCCCACCAGTCCGCGCCGGTCCAGTAGAGCAGGTTGTGCCGGCAGCGGCCGGCCGGCGTGCGGGCCCAGTTGGACACCTCGTACCAGGAGAAGCCGGCCGCGCCGAGGGCGGCCTCCGCGGCCAGGTAGCGGTCCGCCGCCACGTCGTCGGAGGGGTACGGCAGCTCGCCGCGCCGCATCCGCGCGGCCAGCCGGGTGCCGTCCTCCACGATCAGGGCGTACGCGCTGACGTGGTCCACCCCGGCGGCGACCACCTGGTCGAGGGAGGCCGCGAAGTCCTCGGCGCTCTCCCCCGGCGTGCCGTAGATCAGGTCCAGGTTGACGTGCTCGAACCCGGCGTCGCGGGCCTCGGCCGCGGCGGCGGTGGCCCGGCCGGCGCTGTGCCGACGGTCGAGTACCGCCAGCACCCCCGGGGCGGCGGACTGCATGCCCAGCGAGATCCGGGTGTACCCGGCCGCCCGCAGGGTCTTCAGCGACTCCGGCGTGACCGACTCCGGGTTGGCCTCGGTGGTCACCTCGGCGTCGGCGGCCAGCCCCCAGGTGCGGTCGATGCCGTCGAGGATGCGGGCCAGGTCGTCGGCGGGCAGCAGGGTGGGCGTGCCGCCGCCGACGAACACGGTGTCGACCCTCGGCGGCGGGGTGTCGCCGAGCACCCGGCCCGCGAGGGCCAGCTCGGCCAGCACCGTGTCGGCGTACGACTCGCGGCCGATCCCGCCGCCCAACTCGTCGGCCGTGTACGTGTTGAAGTCGCAGTAGCCGCACCGGCTGGCGCAGAACGGCACGTGCACGTACACGCCGAAGCCGCGCGCGCCGACGGCGCGGGTGGCGGTGGCGGGCAGCGAGCCGTCGACGGGGACGGCTTCGCCTTCTGGAAGGACGCCGGGCATGGCCACTAGTGTGCCCGCATGACCTCATCCGACGCGCTCGTGCGGGTCACCACGGCCCGCGGGGTGACCACCCTCACGCTGAACAGCCCGCACAACCGCAACGCGCTCTCCACGCCGCTGATGACCGAGCTGCTGGCCGGGCTGGCCGCCGCGGTGGCCGACGACGCGGTCCGGGTGGTCGTGCTCGACCACACCGGCCCGGTGTTCTGCTCCGGCGCCGACCTGAAGGAGACCGCCGCCGCGTACGCCGGCGGGACGGTCCCGGCGGGGATGCTCGGCGACGTGCTCGCGGCGGTCTGGGAGTGCCCGAAGCCGGTGGTGGCCCGGGTGGCCGGGCCGGCGCGGGCCGGCGGGCTGGGCCTGATCGCGGCGGCCGACCTGGCGGTCTGCGCACAGGAGGCGACGTTCGCCTTCACCGAGGTGCGGATCGGGGTGATCCCGGCGGTGATCTCGGCGACCGTGCTTCCCCGGCTGGCCCCCCGGGCCGCCGCCGAGCTGTACCTGACCGGCGACACCTTCGACGGCCGGCGGGCCGCCGAGATCGGCCTGGTCACCACCGCCGTGCCGGCCGACGGGCTGGACGCGGCGGTGGAGCGGGTGTGCGCGTCGCTGGTGCGGGGCGCGCCGCAGGCGCTGGCCGGGGCGAAGGCGCTGCTGCGCCGACCGCCGGCCGCCGACCTGGCCGCCGAGATCGCCGAGCTGGCCGCCGTGTCGACCGGGTACTTCCTCTCCGAGGAGGGACGCGAGGGGGTACTGGCGTTCCGGGAGAAGCGGGACCCGAGCTGGGTGCCGAACGCCTGAGGCGTTTCCCGGCCCGGCCGGCGGGAAAGCCGGCCGGCACCGCGCCCGTTGCGCCCGGACGCCGGGCCGGGCGGAACAGGCCGCCCGGGCGGAAAACGTGGTCGACTCGCTACGGAACGGAGCGAACCGGTCGGACCAGTCGGTCAGCGGCGACGGGGACGTACTCTTGGCGGACGCCGTCGAACAGGGGGTGCGGGTGCGAAGTCGGGCAGTCATCGCGGCCGGTGTCGTCGTCGCCGTCGTCGCCGCCATCGGGATCTGGCTCGTGGCCAGCCAGGTGGGTGAGCGCCTACGGCTCCCCCTGGCCAGCCGCACCTGTCTCGTGCAGGCGGACGGCCAGGTGCGCCTGGACGCCGACCAGATGGCCAACGCCGCCACCATCGCGGCGATCGGCACCCAGCGGAAGATGCCGGAGCGCGCCGTGGTGGTGGCCCTCGCCACGGCGTACCAGGAGTCCGGGCTGCGCAACCTCGACGGCGGCGACCGCGACTCCGTGGGGCTGTTCCAGCAGCGGCCGAGCCAGGGCTGGGGCACCGTGGAGCAGATCGGCGACCCGCGGTACGCGACCAACAAGTTCTACGCCGCGCTCAAGCGGGTGCGCGGCTGGGAGAAGATGCGGGTCACCGATGCGGCCCAGCGGGTGCAGCGCTCGGCCTACCCGGAGGCGTACGAGAAGTGGGCCGACGAGTCGCAGGTGCTGACCCGGGCGCTGCTCGGTCAGGCGACCGGGGCCGTCGCCTGCACCGTGGGGTCGACGCCGGTGATGCGCGGCGAGGCCGCTGCGGCGGCGCTGACCCAGGGCCTGAGCCTCGACTGGGGACTGTCGAGGACGGTGTCGCTGGCCGAGCTGACCGGGCTCGCCGTGCCGACCACCGACCAGCGCGACGGCTGGCGGTACGCGCACTGGCTCGTCTCGCACGCCTCCGACCACGGGGTGAAGCGGGTGCGCTTCGGCGGTTTGGAGTGGACCGCCGAGGGCGGCACCTGGGGTCGGGTGGCCGACGCCCCGGCTGCCGACCGGCGGGTCGTCGCGGAGGTCTTCGCCGACTCCTGACCGTCCCCGGGTCTCCCCACCGACGGTGATCGCACAATCCGGCATAGAGGGGCGATTTACCCGAGCCGGCACCCAATTGTCACCCTCCGCACCCGGCCGGCTGCCGATCGTCGGGCATCCGCCCGGTGCCGGCCGGGCGCGGCGCCACCCCCGATGCCGGCGCAGTACCATCGGCTGCCTGGGCCAGAAATGGTTTCCTCATGGGGAGGGGTACTACGCGGTGTTCGATTACGACGGCCGGACCGGCTACGAACCGATCAGCGACACCGATCGCAAGGAGTTCCACGAGCAGGGCTTCCTCCTGCTGCGGAACGTGCTGACGGAGGACCACCGGGCCGCCCTGGAGGAGGCCGTCGACCGCGTCTACGCGGAGGAGAAGGCCAAGGGCAAGACCACCAAGGACGGCACCCTGCACCTGCTGGGCTTCCTGGATCGGGACGAGCTCTTCGGCAACCTGCTCACCCACCCGATCGCCTTCCCCTACATGTGGGGCCTGGCCGGGTGGAACATCTACACCCACCACAACCACCTGGACGTCACCCCGCCGGCGGCCGAGCCGGAGAAGCCGTACTGGGGTTGGCACCAGGACGGGTACCGGCAGAACTCCGACCCGGAGACGATGGACCCGAACCTGCCCCGGCCGATGTTCTCGCTGAAGGTGGCGTACGTGCTCTCCGACCTGTCGGAGACCGGGCGCGGCGCGACCAAGGTGATCCCGGGCAGCCACCTGTGGAACTCGCTGCCCCGGCCGGACGACCTGACGGTGCACAACCCGGACCCGGAGGGCACGGTGGAGATCACCGCCAACCCGGGCGACGCGTTCATCTTCGACCGCCGCCAGTGGCACTCCCGGTCGACGAACCTTTCCACGATCACCCGCAAGATGCTCTTCGTCGGCTACACCTACCGGTGGATCCGCCCCCTCGACGAGCTGCACATCGACCCCGAGAGCGAGTGGTGGGCCAACCGCACGCCGGTGCAGCGCCAGCTCTGCGGCGAGGGCACCCACACCGCGAACTACTGGGGCATCAACTGGAACGGGTACGTCGACGACGAGATCCCGCTGCGCAAGGAGCTCAAGGAGCGCGGCCAGCTCGATCGCAACATCCCCTGGCTCCGCTGACGCCTTAGCCGAAGGGCCCTCCGCCGGCGCGCGTCGCGCACGGCTGGGGGCCCTTTCGCACGCCCGGCGCGGTCAGGCACGCCCCGCGTCGAGGCGGCGACGGGCCTTCTCCCGGACCGACTCCGGCAGTTCGGGGACGTCGAGCAGCCGGGGCAGCAGCTCCGGCTCCAGGGTGCCGGCCCGGAACACCTCGCCGACGGTGACCCCGTGCGCCGGCCGGTCCACCACCTCGACCGGGTCGCCCGCGCTGACCTCGCCCTCCCGCAGCACCCGCAGGTACGCCCCGGGCGCGGCCCGCAAGGTGAACCGCTTGATCAGGTCGGGCACGCCCCAGAACCCGGCGAACGTGGTGCACGGCGTGCGCGGCTTGGTCACCTGGAGCAGGGCCGAGCCGATCAGCCACCGCTCCCCGATCACCGCCCCGGTCACGTCCACCGCGTACGTGGTCAGGTTCTCGCCGAAGTCACCCTCCCGGACGGTGCGGCCCAACTCGGCCGCCCACCAGGCGGCGTCCTCCTCGGCGTACGCGTAGACCGTCTGGTCGGGACCGCCGTGGTGGGCCCGCTCGGCGATGAAGTCCCCCTCGACGCCGTCGGCCCGCAGCAGCACGGGCCCGTCGGCCGGTCGCTTGTCGATCCCGCTGCGGCCGGTCGCGTCGCCCGCCCACTCCGCCTCGGTCACCATGCCGAGGTTCACCGCCACCAGCCTGCCCGTCATGGCGTCAGCCTACGGCCGAGCGCCGGCGACCGCCGCCCCCGCAACGGCGGAGACCTCGCCGCCGGGCGACGGGCAGGGGCCCCGGACGCCACGCGCCCGGCCGGCCCCGGCCCGCACCTCAGCCCTTGACGGCGCCCGCCACCAGGCCGGAGACCATCCGGCGCTGCACCAGCAGGAAGAAGATGATCACCGGAAGGGTGAACAGCGTCGAGGCGGCCATCACCGGCCCCCACGCGGTGTCGTCCCGGCCGAAGAAGAACGTCATCGCCACCGGCAGGGTGTACCGGTCCTGATCGTTGATGAACGTCAGCGCGAAGATCAGCTCGTTCCAGGCGGTGATGAAGGAGAAGATGCTGGTCGCCACCAGACCGGGTGCGACCAGCGGGAACAGGATGCGGCGGAAGATCTGCAACCGGGTCGCCCCGTCGATCGCCGCGGCCTCCTCCAACTCCTTGGGCACCGCGGCCACGAAGCCGCGCAGCATCCAGACCGCGAACGGCAGCGAGAAGCCGAGGTAGGTGAGGATCAGGCTGGGCAGGGTGTTGTAGAGGCCCAGCCGCTGGATCATCAGGAACAGCGGGATGACCAGCGCCTCCAGCGGGATCATCTGCACCACCAGCAGCATGATCAGGAAGCTGGTCCGCAGCTTGAACCGGAACCGGGCCACCGCGGTCGCCGCGAGCAGCGCGACCAGGCTGCTGAGCACCACGGTCGAGACCGCCACCAGGACGCTGTTGAGGAAGAAGTCCGCGAACGTCACGCCGGGGATCAGGTTCCCGGTCAGGATCTCCCGGTAGTGCTCCAGCGTCGGGTTGGCCGGCACCGGCCGGGGCGTGGCCGAGAAGATCTCCCGGTTCGGCTTGAGCGACGTCGCGATCATCCAGTAGACCGGGAACGCCGCGAAGAGCGCCACCAGCAGGCCCGCGCCGTTGAGGGCGAACCGCTTCACCACCGCGCCGCGCCTCACGACTCCTCCTCCTGCTTGAGCACCATCCGCACGTACAACCCGGTCACCAGGAGCAGGATCAGCGTGAGGATGACCGCGATCGCCGCGCCCAGGCCGTACTTCGGGGGCGGGGAGAACGCCTCGGCGTACGAGTAGATCGACAACATGAACGTCGGCCGGTCCTGGGTGCCGCCGGCCAGCACGAACTGCTGGGTGAACACCTTGAAGTCCCAGATGGTGGAGAGCACCACCAGGATCCCGAAGACCGGGCGCAGCAGCGGGAAGGTGATCTTCCAGAACACCTTCCACGGCCCGGCCCCGTCGACCCGGGCCGCCTCGTGCAGCTCGCTCGGCACGCTCTTGAGCCCGGCCAGCACGCTGACCGCGATGAACGGGAAGGAGTGCCAGACCACCACGAGGGTGAGGATCGAGAAGAACAGCAGCGGCGAGTTGAACCAGCCGTAGCCGGTCCAGTCGGTGCGCCCGAACAGCGCGTTCGACAGCCCGTCCGGCAGGGCGTTGAACAGCCAGGTCACCAGGCCGGAGGTGTCGTCGAACATCCACTTCCACACGATGGTGCCGGTCAGCGCCGGGGTGGCCCAGGCCAGCATCACGCAGCTCGCGACGAAGGTGGCCATGCGCTTGCCCAGCCGGTTGAGCAGCAGCCCGACCAGGGTGCCCAGGATCATCGTCAGCGCCACGTTGGCCAGGGCGAACAGGACCGTGTTGCGCAGCACCGTCAGGAAGAACGGGTCGCCGAGGATCTCGGCGTAGTTGCCGAACCCGACCCAGGGCCATTCCCGGTCGCCGCGCAGCTGCCGGACGTTGTTCAGCCGGAAGAAGGACATCGCCACCACCTGGCCGAGCGGCCACAGCAGCAGCACGCAGATGATCACCAGGCAGGGCAGGAGCAGCAGGTAGGGCAGGCGGTCCACCCGGCGACGCCGCCGCGCGGGGTTCTCCCGCGCGGCGGACGTCTCCGACGCCTTGGTCAGCGTGGTCACTTCGCGTTGAGGATGCTTTCCATCTCGGCAGCCGCCTCGGCGGTGGCCTTCTCGACCGTCTTCTGACCCTTGATGACCGAGCTGTTCATGGCCTGGGTCACCGTCTTGGTACGGCTGACCTCGACCCACTTCGGGGTGATCGGGGTCAACTTCGTGTTCTGCAGCGTCGTGGCGAACGCCGCCATGAGCTTGTCGTTGGCGTACTCGCCGCCGCTGACCAGGTCGGAGTAGACCGGGAAGAAGCCGAGGCTGCTGGCGAACTCCTTGTCCTTCTGCTTGCTCAGCAGCACGGTCAGGTAGTCCCAGGCGAGGTCCTGCTTCTTGCTGTCCTTCCACAGGGCGATGTCCGAGCCGCCCGCGAAGGCCGGGGCCGGCTTGCCGTCCGGGCCGGGGATGGGGAAGGTGCCCCAGACCTTCTCGATGTCGGGGTTGTCCTTCTTGATGGCGCCGGCCTGCCAGCTGCCGCCGAAGGCCATCGCCGCCTTACCGGTGGCGAACTGGGTCCGGGCGTCGATCTCGTTCCAGCCGGCGGCGGCGGGCGGGGCGACCTTGTGCACGGTGACCATGTCGGTCCAGAACTTGACCGCCTTCTGGGCCTCCGGGGTGTTGTAGCCGGACTTCCAGGTGTCGCCCTGCTTGGTGGCGATCTCGCCGCCCGCGCCCCAGAGGAAGGAGTAGAACGGCAGCTCCGAGTTGCCCGGCAAGGCGATGCCGTAGGTGCCCGGCTTCTTCGCCTGGACGGCCTTCGCGGCGGCGACCAGCTCGTCCCAGCTCGTCGGCGGCTTCACGCCGGCCTCGGCGAACCAGTCGGTGCGGTAGTACAGCGCGCGGACGCCGGCGTACCACGGCACGCCGTACTGCTTGCCGTCGAGCTGGGCGTTCTTGACCAGGTCGGGGAGGATGTCCTTGCCCTCGGCCCAGCCGCCGAACTTGCCGGTGACGTCGGCCAGCGCCTCCTGGTCGGCCCAGCCCTGGGTCTCGGTGTTGCCGAGCTCGGTGACGTCGGGTCCCTCGCCGCCGGCGAGCGCCGCCTGGAACTTCTTGGGCGCCTCGAGCCAGGGAATGTACTGCACGACCACGTCGGTGTCGGGGTGCTTCTTCTTGAACTCGGTCTCGATGCCGTCGAGGAACGCGGTCTGCGCCTCGCTGCCCTCGCCCATCATCCAGACCGTCAGCTTGCTGTTGTCAGCGGCCTTGTCGTCCCCCGAGCCACCGCAACCGGTGAGCACCATCGCGGCCGACGCCACCACGGCGGTGACCGGGACCAGCCGTTTCCACCTGTTCACGCCACATCTCCCTCGCGCCATCCTGGCACTAACCTTCTCCGCCGCACCTTAGTAGGAAAAATTCCTTTACGACAGGGGCGACTTGGAAGCGAGGCGACCGTACCGCAGCGGGGGCGCGGGGGCAGTCCGACATGGACCGAACCGGGGCGGGACGCAGACGAACGGGCGCCCGACCGGAGAGGTCGGGCGCCCGTTGGCGGAACGGTGGTTGTTACCGGTGGGTGACGCTGCGGCGACCACCCACGCCGGCCACGATCGCGACCGCGATGGCGGCGACGACGACCTGGACCAGCAGCTCGGCCCAGTCGACCCCGGCGGTGTCGGTGGAGATGCCGACGGCGTTGGCCAGCACGGTGCCGAGCAGGGCGGCGCCCACGCCGACGAGCATGTGCAGCCAGATCGGCATGTTCTGCCGGCCCGGGACGACCAGGCGGCCCAGGGCGCCCACGATCAGACCGACGATGAGCGCGGTGATGATTCCGGTAACGGTCATGGTCGTTCTCCTCAGAAAGCTTCACAAGTTATTGTTCGCTGTGGCGACAACTAAGTTCCCGACCCACCGGAAATCCAAACCCACCCTCCGGACATTGCGGTGGATGAACCCCACTCGGGACGTCTGAGCAGCACAGGGTCGCAGGCGGCAGCCCTTCGGGACGCTCCCGTTCCCGTCCGGGCACACCGGGACACACATTCACGAGCGACGCTCGCGCACACTTTCCCCACGCCTTTGGCGCGGGCACGGAAAGGCCGGACGCACGCGAAGGGCGCCCGACCGCTGTGGTCGGGCGCCCTTCGGGAGAGAACGACGTGTCGTTACCGGTGGCTGACGCTCCGGCGACGGCCGACACCAGCGACCAGGGCCACGGCGACGGCGGCCAGCACGACCTGCACCAGCAGTTCGGTCCAGTCGATCCCGGCCGTCTCGGTGGCGATGCCCATGGCGCGGGCGAGCACGGTGCCGAGCAGCGCGGCGCCCACACCGATCAGCATGTGCAGCCAGATCGGCATGTTCTGCCGGCCCGGGACGACCAGGCGGCCCAGAGCGCCGATGATGAGACCAACAATGAGTGCGGTGATGATGCCCCAAACGGTGAGCTCCACGGTCGCCCTCCTCCTAAAGATGTGTCACAACGGTGTTGTTGCTGTCGTGACCGCTAAGTTCCCGAGGGCCCGAAAATCCAAACCGGGTTCGCCGCCGATCTGCTGCCGCACATCGATGTCGCCACCCCCTCCACCCACCCGCGAGGCGGGAAAAGGCCAGGTGGAAGGGCTCCCACCGCCCCTGCGGCGCGCGCTGCCGGGCCCGGAAAATTCCTTCCGGTACGACCGGACGCCCGGTCCCGGGCCGGCCTGGGGCGTCCGTCGCGCTCACCCACGGTGACCTGCCCCCCAGAGGGCGATGGGGCGGCTACTTCTTGCCGGCGGCCTTTCCTCCGTCGCCGTCGTCGGAGGAGAGGGCGGCGATGAAGGCCTCCTGCGGGACCTCCACCCGGCCCACCATCTTCATCCGCTTCTTGCCCTCCTTCTGCTTCTCCAACAGCTTGCGCTTGCGGCTGATGTCGCCGCCGTAGCACTTGGCGAGCACGTCCTTGCGGATCGCCCGGATGGTCTCCCGGGCGATCACCCTGCTGCCGATCGCAGCCTGGATGGGCACCTCGAACTGCTGCCGGGGAATCAGCTTGCGCAGCTTCGCGGCGATGGTGACGCCGTAGTTGTACGCCTTGTCCTTGTGCACGATGGCGCTGAACGCGTCCACCGGCTCGCCGTGCAGCAGGATGTCCACCTTGACCAGGTCGGACGCCTGCTCGCCCGAGGGCTCGTAGTCCAGCGAGGCGTAGCCCTTGGTGCGGCTCTTGAGCTGGTCGAAGAAGTCGAAGATGATCTCCGCGAGGGGCAGCGTGTAGCGCAGCTCCACCCGGTCGGCCGAGAGGTAGTCCATCCCGAGCAGGTTGCCCCGGCGGCCCTGGCACAGCTCCATCACCGCGCCCACGTAGTCGTTCGGGGTGAGCACGGTGGCCCGCACGACCGGCTCGTACACCTCGGCGATCTTGCCGGCGGGGTACTCGCTCGGGTTGGTCACGACGATCTCCTGGCCGTCCTCGGTGATGGCCCGGTAGACCACGTTCGGCGCGGTGGAGATCAGGTCGAGGTTGTACTCCCGCTCCAGCCGCTCCCGGATGATCTCCAGGTGCAGCAGGCCGAGGAAGCCGCACCGGAAGCCGAAGCCGAGGGCGCCGGAGGTCTCCGGCTCGTAGTCGAGTGCGGCGTCGTTGAGCTTGAGCTTGTCCAGCGCCTCGCGCAGGTTGGGGTAGTCGGACCCGTCGATCGGGTAGAGGCCGGAGTAGACCATCGGCTTCGGGTCCTTGTAGCCGCCGAGCGCCTGCGTCGCCGGCTTGGCGTTGATGGTGACCGTGTCGCCGACCCGGGACTGGCGGACGTCCTTCACGCCGGTGATCAGGTAACCCACCTCGCCGACGCCGAGCGCGTCGGCCTTCACCATCTCCGGCGAGATGACGCCGATCTCCAGCAACTCGTGGACGGCGCCGGTGGACATCATCTTGATCCGGTCCCGGGCACCGATCCGGCCGTCGATCACCCGGACGTAGGTGACCACGCCCCGGTAGACGTCGTACACCGAGTCGAAGATCATCGCCCGGGCGGCCGCGTCGGCGTCGCCGACCGGCGGGTCGAACTGCCGGACGATCTCGTCGAGCAGGTGCGGCACGCCGACGCCCGTCTTGCCGGAGACCCTGATGCAGTCCGCCGGGTCGCAGCCGATCAGGTGGGCCAGCTCCTCGGCGTACTTCTCGGGCTGGGCGGCCGGCAGGTCGATCTTGTTGAGCACCGGGATGATCCGCATGTCGTTCTCGAGCGCCAGGTAGAGGTTCGCCAGGGTCTGCGCCTCGATGCCCTGGGCGGCGTCCACCAGCAGGACCGCCCCCTCGCAGGCGGCGAGCGACCGGGACACCTCGTAGGTGAAGTCGACGTGGCCAGGGGTGTCGATCATGTTGAGCACGGCCTGTTCGCCGACCCGGTCGCCCTCGCGGATCGTCCACGGCATCCGGACGGCCTGGCTCTTGATGGTGATGCCGCGCTCGCGCTCGATGTCCATCCGGTCGAGGTACTGCGCGCGCATCTGCCGGGGGTCGACCACGCCGGTGAGCTGCAGCATCCGGTCGGCCAGGGTCGACTTCCCGTGGTCGATGTGGGCGATGATGCAGAAGTTCCGGATGCGCGCCGGGTCGGTGGCACCGGGAGCGTTCGCGCCGGAATCGAGCGTCGGTGGCACAGCGGTCCGTTCTGGTCGGCTGACGTGAGCGGGCCGGCGCAACGCCGGCCCCCTCTATGCTCCCACGTCGCCCCGGGCCCGGTCGGATCACTCCTCCCGCCGCCCGGGGCGGGGCCGGCGGCTCACTCCTCGGGCGGCTCGACGAAGAGCGCGGCGAGCTTCGGCAGCCGGCGGCGGGCCTCCTCCTCGTCGTCGAAGTCCCAGAACTCGCCCAGCTCCGGGTAGGGCGTCTTCGGCACCGCCGGCAACTCGCTGGCGGTCGCCTTCCGGTACGCCTCCTCGGCGACCGTGAGCATCCGCTCGGCCTCGAACTCCTCGCCGGTGAGCGCCGCCTGGCGGATCTGCGGCAGCGCCGCCAGCGAGTCCGGGTCGGCCACCGCGCGGGCGAAAACCTCCCGGCCCTGGGTGATCAGCCAGCCCCGGAAGTACTCGAACCCGTCGTCGGACGCGCCCCCGTTGATCAGGTACGCCGCGCCCCAGAGGTCGGCCCGGTAGGACGCCGCCATCACTCGGCGCTGGTGCTGCGCGTACCCGACGATGTCGGCGGCGTCGCGCTCGGCCAGCAGCGCCACGGCCCGGGCTGCGACCGGGCCGGCCGCCCCGCCCCCGCCGGCCCGGGCCCGGTCGATCAACTGCCAGAAGTCGTCGGTCCTCATGACTCGGCAGTCTGACAGAGCCGGCCGCCGCCACGGCGGTCGCGCGGGGCGCGGCGGTCCCGCGCCGCACCGCGGGTCACCGGCGGGCGGGCACGGGCGGGAACATCGCCGCCAGGCGTGGGTACCGGCGGGCGAACTCGGCCGGGGTGTCCGACTCCTCCGGCTCGTCGCCGGTGTCCGGCGGGTCGTCGCCCGGCTCGTCGTCGCGCGGAAGCACCGCGTCCTCCAGGCCCTCGGCGACGCCGGTGATCCGCTCGTGCGCCTCGGCCGCCACGTAGTCGAGCGTGGTGTCGGCCCGGTCGTGGACCTCGTCCAGCCGGAGCTGGAAGTCGACCACCTCCGTCGCGGGGAGGCCGGCGAGCCGGTCCGTGAGCCAGGTCAGCCGCTCGTCCGGGCCGCCGCAGGCCCGGGCGGACGCCTCCACCAGCGCCCAGAATCCCTCGGTGTCCACGGCGGCATCGTCGCGCGGCGGTACGACATCCCCGGCCTGCTCAACGGCGAGCGGCGAACGGCGCACCGGGCGCGGGTGGGGCAGCATGGCCGGATGGTCCCGAACTCACTCCCGCCGGTGCCGTACGACGCGACCGCGCTGCGCCCCGGCTGGGCGGAGCTGCCGGCCGGCCTGCGGGCGGCGGTGACCGCCCGGCTGGGCGGTCCGGTGGCGGCGGCCCGGGTGGCCGGCGCCGGGTTCACCCGGGGCTTCGCCGCCGTGCTGGAGACCGCCGACGGGCGGCGGACCTTCGTCAAGGCGGCGTCGCTGACCGAGCAGCGGCACCTCGTCGACTGGTACGCCCATGAGGCCGCCGTCCTGGACCGGCTCCCCGCGGGCCTGCCGGTCCCCCGCCCGCGCTGGGCGGTGGCGACGGCCGGCTGGTACGCGCTCGGGCTGGACGCGATCGACGGCCGCACGCCCGCGCTGCCATGGACCCCGGCCGACCTCGACGCGACCCTCGCCGGGTACGCCGAGGTGGCCGCCGCCCTGGCCGACCCGCCCCCCGAGCTGGCGGAGCTCGGCCTGCCCCGGCTCGCCGACCTGGCACGGGAGGACATCCTCTGGTGGGGCGAGGTGGCCGCCGGCCGGGAGCCGGCCCCGGAGCTGCCGCCCTCGGCGCGGGACCGGCTGCCCGAGTTGGTCGCGCTGGAGTCGCGCCTGCCCCGGTACGCCGAACGCGGCGGCCTGGCCCACGGCGACCTGCGGCTGGACAACGTACTCGTCGACCCGACCGGCCGGGCGTGGTTCTGCGACTGGACCTGGATCTGCCACGGGCCGGCCTGGTTCGACCTGGTCAGTCTGCTGATCACCGCCCACGCCGGCGGCCTGGACGCCGACGGGCTCTTCGCCGGGCACCCGGCGGCGGCCGACGCGCCCCCGGACGCCCTGGACGTGACCCTCGCCGCCCTCTCCGGTTACCTGCTCACCTCGGCCACCGCCGGGCCGACGAGCGCGTCCCCGCACATCCGGGCGCACCAGCGGTGGAGCGGCGGGCAGGCGCTGGGCTGGCTCGCCGTCCGGCAGGGCTGGGCGGCGGAGGGCCGGGAGCCGACCGCCCCGGGACGCTGAAGTGAGCCGTTTTGGCTCGTCCGGGCGGACCTGGTAACCTGGCTATTCGCGCAGCGATGACGCATGCTCGTCGCAGCGGAATGCAGACCATACCGAGCTATCAAGACGAGGCTGTCGCGTGGCGAACATCAAGTCCCAGATCAAGCGCAACCGGCAGAACGAGAAGCGCCGGCTGCGCAACAAGTCGGTCAAGTCGTCGCTGAAGACCGCCATCCGCAAGTTCCACGAGGCTGCGGAGGCCGGTGACTCCGAGAAGGCCGCCGTCCTCATGCAGGACGCCTCGCGCAAGCTGGACAAGGCTGTCAGCAAGGGCGTGATCCACTCGAACCAGGCGGCGAACCGCAAGTCGGCGATCGCCAAGCGCGTGATCTCGCTCGCTGCCTGATCGGCGTCCACAGACCTGACCGGAAGCCCCGGGTCGACCGGGGCTTCCGGCTTTCTGTGTGTCCGGGCCGGCCTCCCCGCGCGCCGGCTCCGGTTCGCTACGTAGCCCGATGGTTCGCTACGTAGCCCGATCCGGTTCCCGTGCTGCGGCCACCTCCGCAGCCCGATGTCCCGGGCCGGCCTGACCGGCTTCGACCGCCGCACCGTCGGGGTGCCCGTGCTCGCCCTCGGCGGCCCGTGCCCGGCTCAGGGGCGGGGGCCGGGGATGCGATCCGGACGGGTGGGCTCCGGGAGGCCGGGCTCCGCACGGCGGAGGCCGTGGCGGGGCCGTTCCGCGCGTCCCGTCGGGTCGGGACGGACGAGAACGCCCGGGATGGCCCGCGGGGCCGAACCCGGAGCGCCGCGCGGGCCGGCACCGGGCGAGCCGGCGACACCGATCGCGCCCCGGCCACCAGCGCCCGCCTGACCGGTGCCCGCGCCACCGGCCGCGCCCCGGTCAGCGTGACCGGCCGCCCCGGGACGGTCACCGACGCCGCGGACCGTGGCACGCCCGACCACGGGCTCCATCTGCCGGCGGAACCGGTCCCGCTCCTGCTCCGGCACGAGCGCGGCCGTCCGGACCACCGCCTCCGCCACCATGTCGTTCAGCTTGACCATCGCCGCCACGGCGGCGGGCAGCACGAGCACCGCCCACCAGGTCACCAGCTCGGCCAGGGCGAGCAGGACGGCCAGCGCGACGGCCCCCTCGAAGAACAGGAAGCAGAGCACCCCGCCGGGGTTGACGAAGCGCAGACCGAGGGCCCGGGCGTAGAGGGGGCGGTACCGCTCCTGGGCGGAGGGGACCGTCGCCCACGACACCCGGACCGGCCGGTTCACCGTGCGCCGCCCTGCCGGGCCGCCGCGACCGAGAACACCGCCCGCTCCAGCGCGTACGCGCGGTCGTCCGCGCCACCCTTGACCGCCGCGTTGCACTCGGCGGCGGCCCGCATCGCCTGCACCAGGCCCTCCGGCGTCCAGCCCCGGGCCCGCTGCTGAGCGCTCTTGACCTTCCAGGCCGGCATGCCGAGGGTGCCCGCCAGCTGGTAAGGGTCGCCCCGCCCCGCCGCGGCCACCCGGGCGACGGTGCGGACGCCGTCGGCGAGCGCGTCGGCGATCGGGACCGGGTCGACGCCGACGTGCAGCGCCCAGCGCAGCGCCTCCAGCGCCGCCGGCACGTCGCCGATCAGGGTGGCGTCGGCGACGGTGAAGCCGCTCACCTCGACCCGTCCCTTGTAGTAGCGGGCCACCGTGTCGGCCCCGATCCGCCCGTCGGTGTCGGCGATCAGCTGGGAACACGCGGCGGCCAGCTCGCGCATGTCGTTGCCCACCGCCGCGATGAGCGCCTCGGCCGCGTCGTCGGTGCACTTGCCGCCGGCCCGGCGGATCTCCTCGCGGACGAAGGCCACCCGCTCGCGGTGCCCCTTGAGCTTCGCGGCCGGCACCACCGTCGCGCCCGCCGCCCGCAGCCCGTCCGCGAACGCCTTGCCCTTGGCTCCCCCGAGGTGCAGCACGACGAGTTGGACGTCCGGGTCCGGGTTCTTCGCGTACGCCAGCAGCGCCGCGGCCAGGTCCTTGCGGACGTCCTGGCCGGAGCGCAGCACCAGCACCCGCCGGCCGCCGAACAGCGACGGGCTGAGCATCTCGGCGATCTCACCGACGGTCAGCGCCCCGGCCTGGTACTCCCGGACGTCGACGTCGGGGTCGACGCCGCGGGCCCTGGCCACGGTCTCGGCCACCGCACGCGTGGCGAGCAGCTCCTCGTCGCCGAGGACGAGCAGAATGGGAGCGAGGTCGGCGGCGGTCACGCCGCCCATATTCGCACGCCGCCCCCGGGATCGTGCCTGCTCGTCGAGGCCGCAGAAGGCGGAGCCCGCACTCAGCGCAAATCCAGACATTTACGTTGATCCCCCGCCAATGCCGCCAATGACCTTCGCTCCTCAGCGCTGGTGTCGTCCCGGAGCGAGGCCCCGACTCACCACGGCCATTCCGTCCCGCCCCAGCACCACCGCCACGTCACCGTCGGTGTCCGTACGCAGCACCCGCGCTCCGCCCCGGGCGATCCGGGCGAGCACGGCGGCGTTCGGGTGCCCGTACGAGTTGCCGACGCCCACCGGGACCAGCGCGACCCTCGGCCGGACCGCGTCCAGGAACGCCGGCTCCTGGTACGCCGACCCGTGGTGGGCGACCTTCAGCACCTCGGCGCGTACGCCGCCGGGCGGCACCCGGTCGAGCAGCACCCGCTGCTCCTCGGTCTCGGCGTCCCCGGCGAGCAGGATCCGCACCCCGGCCACCGTGGCGCGCAGCACGAGCGAGTTGTTGTTCGGGTCGGACCGGGTCCCCCGCAGCGGGTACGGCGGACCGAGCACGACGAGTTCCAGCCCGCCGACCCGGTACGTCCACCCTGCCGTGGCCGCGGCCGTCCCCGCCCCGCCCGTCGCGGCGGCGCGCACCAGCTCCCGCCCGGCGGCGGGCTCGGGCCACTGCGGCGTGCGCACCGCCGCCACCCGCCGGCCCCGGAAGATCCCGGCGACCCCGCCGGTGTGGTCGACGTGGAAGTGGCTGAACAACAGCAGCGGGACCTCCCGCACGCCCAGCCGGCGCAGGCAGCCGTCCACGGCCGCCGGGTCCGGCCCGGCGTCCACCACCACCGCCCGGCCGGTGCCCGCCGGCAGCACCAGCGCGTCGCCCTGGCCCACCGCGCACGCCACCACCACCCAGCCGGGCGGCGGCCAGCCGGCGGCCACCAGGCGTACGGGCAGGGTGCCGGCGATCACGGCGACCGCGACCACCGCCACGAGCCGGCGGACCAGCGGCCGGCGGGTGGCGATCAGCAGCGCCACGGTCAGCCCGGCCAGCAGCAGCGCCCCCGGGACCCCGCCCGGCCAGGGCAACGCGCCCGCCGGCAGCCGCGCCCCGTACCGGGCCACCGTGACCAGCCACCAGGCCGGCCAGCTCGCCAGCCAGGCCGCGAACTCCGCGCCCGCCGGCCAGGCCGGGGAGAGCACCGCCGCCGCCACCCCGAGCACCGTGGCGGGCGCGATCGCCGGCACCACCAGCAGGTTCGCCGGCACGGCGACCAGGCTCACCGTCCCGGAGATCCCGGCCACCACCGGGCCGCAGGCGACCTGCGCCGCAGCCGGCACGGCCAGCGCCTCGGCGAGCCCCGACGGCACGCCCCGCCGCCGCAGGCCGTCCCGCCACCCCGGGGCGAGCAGCAGCAGGCCGCCGGTGGCCAGCACGGACAGCGCGAACCCGGGATCACCGGCCAGGTCCGGGTCGAGCAGCACCAGCCCGGCCACCGCCGCGGCGAGCGCCGGCAGGGCCGCCCGGGGCCGCCCGGCGGCCAATGCCGCGAGGCCGATCGCGCCCATCGTGGCGGCGCGCACCACGCTGGGCGAGGGGCGGACCAGGATGACGAAGCCGACCAGGGCCAGCGCGCACAGCCCGGCGGCCACCCGGGGACCGGCCCGGGACCAGCGGGCCAGCAGCAGCACCGCGCCCACGACGATCGCGACGTTGGAACCGGACACCGCGTTCAGGTGTGTCAGTGCGCAAGTAAGGCAGGTATAAATCTTCCTGCCGTGACCTGCGCAAACTCTCCAGTCAGTCCTGATCTGGACTGGATATGGGGGCTGAGCTGGGAAAATATAGATCAACTGAATAGCGCTTCAATCGATGAAGCGCTACAGTGGAGGCACGGGCGAGAAACCAGCGCCACCCGGCGCAAGGTCCGCACGACGGCCCCAGACACAAACCGGTTGGCTACCGGGGGTCGATAGGTCCTGATGAGTAGCGATGCGCGCTGACGACAGCAACTGTAGGAGCGCGCGATGGGCCCGGACGGCACCGGGACGCAGAGGGTGGGAGCCTAGCCAGGCGGGGCCACCAGGAAGCAACTTTCCTGGAGCCTTGCCATGTCTGTCGAGACACGAGCCCAGCGCGCCGCGCGCACCCTCACCCAGCGCACCACGCCGGAATGGCGTCGGGAGCGCGCCCGGAAGGCTCACCTGGCCGCCGCCGTGAAGGCCGTGGTGGAGCGGGCCCCGGAGCTGACCCCTGAGCAGGTGGCCCGGCTCCGCGCCATCTTCGGTACCGCCGCCGGCACCACCGGCCAGCGGGCCGCCTGAACTGTCCCCAGACATGCCGAAGGCCAGGGGCGGAATCCCTGGCCTCAGCGGAGAAAGGTACTGACTCGTGACTCAGCTTAACACCCCGCCAGTCGAGATCCACACTGATTGGCCCCGCAGGTGCCCGGAGTGCGGGACCAGGCTCCTGACGGACCCCTTCCTAATGGAGCCTCCCCGGCACCCCGAAGGGGCGGCGTGCTGGATGATTCCGAAGACCGGAGTCAAGTGGTACCAGAAGCGGCATGTGCTCGACATCCTGGAGATGGAGACCGAGGCGGAGGCCCTGGCCGCGCTGGACGCCCTGGACGGCATGGATGTCTGGCGGCTCCTCCGGGCGCTGGACCAGCCGGTGGACCCCCGGGACTTCCGGTACGACAGGTGGCGCAAGGAGGCTGCGCAAGCGCTGCGGAAGCGGCATGCGGAGCGGGCCAAGCTGCGCACGTTCATCGCCACCCATGACAAGGCGCTGGGGCTGACCGCGCGGCCCGGCGGCGGCTTCAACTTCACGTGCCCGGAGTGCGACGGCCCGGCGGCGGCCTTCCTGAGTAAGGGTGGGTCGTTCTATGTGACGCACACGCTGAAGTCCGGGGCGCTGTACGGATGGGAGAACTACAGCGGCTCCTGTCCGCTGACCGGGCGCTACGGCCCGGACATCAACGTGTCGATGCTCCCCACGAACCCCCCGCCCCGGGTCGCCACCGCCCCGGCGGTGCCAGCCGGCGCGCTCAGCCTGGACGAAGAGGATGAGGAGGGGGACCAGGACTGGCTGGTGGATGGCATCGTGGCGCGCGGTGACTACGTGTCGCTGTTCGGCCCCTCCGGCGTCGGGAAGTCGTTGCTGATGCTGGACTGGTCACTCCGGATGGTCCGCCGTGGTGCCCGCGTGCTCTACCTCGACAAGGAGAACCCGAAGAGGGCCATCCGGGCCCGGCTGAAGGCGATGGGGGCCACCCCGGAGGACATGAGCCGCCTGGCGGTCATGCCGTTCGTGGACCTCCCGGACCTGGCTACCCCGGCGGGGGCCCAGGCCCTGGCGGACATGTCTCACCAGCACTGCGCGGACGTGGTGGTCCTAGACACCATCAGCAAGTTCAGCCAGGTGGGGCAGGCCAGCCAGACGGACCGCTGGACGACCATGTACAACATCAGCTTCACGCCCCTCCTGGCCGGCGGGACGGCCGTCATCCAGCTTGACCACACCGGCCTGAGCAACCAGACCCGAGAGCGTGACTCCGGCGCGAAGCGGGACAACGTGTCCGTGGCCTACGGGTTGATGCCGGCGGCCAAGGCGGGCACGCTCACGCTGACCCGGGTGAAGAACCGGCTGCACTACCCGGGGGACGACGCGATCACGCTCCAGCGGGTCACGGAGCCGGTCCTCACCCACACCACCGGCAACCGCGTAGACCCGGAGATCCTGGGCGCGCTCCGTGAACTGGAGAAGGCGGGCGTGCCGCTGGCGGCGGGAAGGGACGCGGCCAGGGAAGCCCTGAAGGCCGCCGGGGTGAGCATCGGTAACAACATCCTGGCCGCCGCCATCCGGCTCCGGAAGGCGGAGCTGGAGGACTGACCGGCCTGCCATGCGGCCCCGTCCGGACTATCCGGGCGGGGCCGCTTCCTGTCCGGAAACGGTCCAGGACTGTCCGCCGGTTCGCGGACAGGGAACGGCGGTCAGGAGAGAAACGCCAGGTCAGAGCACATGCGACCTGTCCGCACCCCGCCTGTCCGCACCTGTCCGCGTCGATGGATGGCCGTTACGTTTTCGCAGGTCAGGAAGGGTGCCCGGACAGGTGCGGACAGGTGGCCTGTCCAGAGCTGTCCGGGCAGGCTACCCGGCCAGGAGAGAAACTCCAGTTCACACCCCGTTTCACCTGTCCCGGACAGTTGCACCTGTCCGGGAGGAGGGGGAGTTACGTAGTACTCCCCCCTCCGTCCGGGGCAGAGGTAGCAGAAGACTTCAAGATCAAATGAAACCCAAAGATCCATTCCGACACGCGGCCAGGAGGAGCCCTCCCCTGGCCGCTCAGTCGCACAGGCAGCCATACCCTGGCCGCCTGTGCCAGCACCATCCGAAGGAGACAGACCGCATGACCGAGCCCATCGTGATCTCCGTAGCCAAGCCCCTCTGGACGGCCTGGGGGGCGGACCGGAAGCTAACCAGGATGAGCCGCCAGGGGCTGGCCATGCGGTCCACGGACCAGCTCCACGAAGACCTCAGGTTCATGGAGGAGGCGGCGGAGGACGCAGAGGCGGAGGTGGTGTACGGCCTCTGGATGGACGACTCACAGAACCTCCCCCGGCCCATCACGCAGAAGGGCCTGATCTCTGAGGAGGATTTGTACGCCCTGGGCGAGACGCCGGAAGAAGCCATGGAGAAGGGCCAGAGGATGCGGGCCAGCCTGGCGGCCCGCATCCAGGAGGAGCTGGCACGGCGGGACTGAGCCCTCCCCTGGCCGCCTGAGACGGCCGGACAGGAATACCCCCCGCCCGTATGGTGAAGGCATGGGTGAGTGGAGAGAGCCGAGGCCGGACGGGGCCTGGATCACGCCGCGCGGGGTGGCCGCCGTGGTGGAGGAACTGGAGCTGTGCGGCGTCCCGCTGGACGCCACGGCGGCCTCCGCCCGGTGCCGCCTGGAGCTGAACGGGGTCTGGGTCAGCTACTTCATGGCGAACATGGCGCTCCGGGTCCGCCGGGAGGCCGCCGGATTCCCGTCAGTCGGGTCCGGCCAGCACCGGTCCTGTGTCCCCGCCGCCGGGTCCTCCTCCCTGGCCGCCTGAAGGACTTGGACCCGGAGGACCCCCGGGTCCCGCTGAGGTCCTGGACCTGAGGACCCAGAGGCCCCGCCGGGTCCCGGGTCCCGCTGAGGTCCTGGACATGGGACCCGGCAGGGACCCCGGGGGACCTCAGCAAGGACCCACGTCCAGGACCTGGGTCCACCGCTGAGGTCCTGGAGCGGCCAGGTTGGATGTCCTCCTGGCCGCACGGAGCGCACGGGAGCCCGTGAAGCTGACCGCGTGACCCACCAAGCGAGGAGGCCCCCGCCGCAGCGGGGGCCTCCTGTACGACCGCCTCTGGTTGGGCGGGGCTAGGCGGTCGCCCAACGAAATCCCCAGGCCAAGGGCCGTGTACGGCTGGTTGGGCCTGGTTGGGCGGGGCTAGGCGAGAGGCCACCCGGACCAGAGAAGAAGTCTGTCTCCGGCCCGGGTAGGCCCGTCTTGATGATGACGTTGGTGAAGCCGGGCCGGAGATGAACTCCAGCACCGGCACCCAGAGTCAGGACCGAGTGGTCCGGTTCCGCCTCTTGCGCATGGCCACCGCGATCGCGCCGATGGAGGCCACCGTCACCGCGCTGATAGCGGTGATGGCCGCCTGGGCCACGGTGCCGATGTTCTGGCCGCTGGCCAGCACGATCCAGAGGATGGCTCCGACCGAGATCACGGTGACCACGACGAGACCGATGAGCAGGGCAGTGTCAGGACTCACTCCGCCCTGACGCTGGTGAGGGGGAGGAGTGGTAGCTACGGTTGCCACGGGGTTGTGTTTCTCCTTCTTGATCCTTCACGGGGACATTTCGGTGAACGGACCCTTCGGTGGCCCCTGGGATGCGACCCCAGGGGCTACCAGCCTTTTCAGGTCCGACGTCCGCTAGGGACACCGGTGACTGTAAAGAGCCAAACCGACACGGCTTAGAAAAAGCTGAGAGCTTGCTCCACGTTGCCTGTCGGCCGTTCGCGTCCAACCAGGATCCCTGACGGGCACCCGGTTATGCGCGAAGTGCTTCGACACTGTGAGCTAGTTGACTACGCGTTGCGTTTCTGGTGCACCAAAACGATGTACACCCGCAGGGTCTAACTTAAATAGAACAACATAAGTGTCATTATGGTGCTCTACCAGTGGCACTTTGGACTAGTATCTGGCACTTTGCGGGTATACGGTCCAAACATGAGCCGAATGACCGCCGGCCAGCGACACGAACAGGGGTTGGCCGCCCTGGAGCTGAGCAACGCCGGCCACTCCATCGACACCATCGCTGAGCGCCTGGACATCAGCCGGAGGACCGCCGCACGGCGCGTTCAGGCCGCCCTGGAGCGCATCCCCGCACAGGAGGCGGACACCCTCCGCCGCCAGTCGGAAACACGCTTCAACGGCTGGATGCGGCGCGCGAACGTCCTCCTGGACTCCCCGGAGCTGTCCCTCCCGGACACGGTGAAGGTCCTGAACCTCCTCCTGTCCCTGGAGCGCGAGCGGGTCCAGCTCTACGGGCTCCGGCTCCCGGCGGCCTTCGTGATCCAGCACGAAGTAGGACCCGGAGGTCCTCAGGGTCCCCGGGGTCCCGGGTCATTGGACCTTCTCCGCGATCAGGATCTTGTTCCGCTGGGTCCCGACGGGACCTCACGGTGAGCCCCCTCGCGTTCGGTCCCGGGTCCGGGTCCTCCCGCGTCCTGAGGGGACAAGGGACCCGGGACCGCTGTAGGACCCACCGGGTCCCGCTGGGTCCCGTCCGGGTCCAGGAGGTCCCCGGGGAGGCGGAGGCGTCCTACCGCCTGGCCGCTGAGGCCGCCGCCCGGCTGAGGGAAGCGGGGGTCCCGCTCCCCCGGGTCCGCCCGATGACCGACCGACAGGCCCGGTGCCCGGAGTGCGTCCAGGTGTCCACCCTGGCCGCCGTCGCCCGGTTGAACGGAGATGAGGACCGATGAACGTAGCCCAGGAGCTGGCCGCCGCCATGGTGGCCACCGCACGCCGCCGGGCGATGCTCGCCGGCCCGCCCGAGGAGGGCGGCCAGGAGGAGCCGAAGGCGAAGCGCACGGCCCGCCCCCGGAGGGGTGCCCTGATGGGCACCTTGCCACCAATCACCAACACGGCCACGGCCCGCCGCCGGGCCATGATCCTGAACCTGAAGGAGAGCAACTGATGATCACGGATGAGCGGGTTCGCTACTCCCCGGAGCTGGGCGTCTGGACCGTGGACATGACCGGCATGACCGCCGTGACCCCGGGCCAGACGGAACACATCCTGGGCCGGGCCATGTTCCACGCCCGGGAGGCGGGGACCGCGCTGGAGGGTTGCGCGTGCGACCCGGGAGACCAGTACTGGGACGGCCCCCGGCTCCGGGTCCCCACCACCCCCTACGGCCACGAAGTGGCCCAGGCGGAGGGCCACGCTAGCCGACTCGTGGTGGTCGGGCACGGTGGCCGGACCCGCACGGCCCAGATGTCCGGTCAGGAGGTCCAGGGCAACCCGTGCCCGCTCCGCAATGTGGCCGGGGAGCACCGGGCGACGGCGCTGGTTCAGCGCGGGGACGGTGGCCTGACGGAGCTGTACGGCCTCACCGTGGCCTTCCCCGCCGGGGCCGGTCCGCTGACCGCGCTCACGGTCGCTGAGGATGTCCCGGAGGTCTGGGAGTCGGAGCCGGTCCGGTTCCGGGCCGCTGGCCTTCAGGTGAGCGTCCCGGGTCGCCACGTTCACCCCGCCGTTCAGCCCTCCCTGAGCGCATACCGGGACCTGGCGCTGAAGGCGGGGGAACTGAACCGGGCCGCCCGGGACGCGCGCCAGCGGGCGGAGAACGCGCCCCGGGAGCTGCGCCGGGAGGCTGCTCAGGCCGCCATCTCTGGCCGGACGGCGGACGCCGCGATGGCCGCCCAGAGCCTCCGGGACCTGGAGCTGGAGGCGGACGCCGCAAGGGCGGTAGCGGACGGCACGGAGGACGCCCTGGAGGCGACTCAGGCCGCCGTGGTGAAGGCGGTGGAGGACAACCGGGCGGAGTGGCTGGCGTACCTCGCCGGCCAGGGGCGGACCGCCCTGACGCGCGTGGACGCCGCGCTGACCGCGATGGACGCTGCCCTGGCGGAGCTGGTGGCGGTGGACGCCATGCGGGCCAACGTGGAGAAGCCGCTCCACGCCCGTCATCAGGTCTTCGCCCAGGGCTCCACGCTCAGCGCTCCGGCGGATTCCTACCTGGCCGCCGCTCAGGAGGTCCGGACGAAGGCGGCGGAGACCCTGGCCCCGCTGTCCCGCCACGTCGGCACCGGCCAGGAGAAGACGGCCAGGAAGAAGGTGAAGGCCGCCGCCTGAGCCGTCACGGACAACGGCCCGGACGTGGTGGTCCGGGCCGTTTCGTGTGCTCTCTCCTGGCCGCTCAGCTCTCTTCGTCGGATGCGGCGTCCCGGGCCTGGTGGGGCCGGTAGGTCCTGATCCAGGCCTCCACGGCCGCGCGGTCCCAGACTCGCACCTTGCCGCTGGCGACCGTGTCCACGGGCTCCGGGAAGGTGCTGCGGTTCGTGATCTCTGTGGTCCGGGTGCGCGACACGCCGCCAAGCATCTCGGCGATATCGGAAAGGGCCACCAGTCTCACGCGCTGACCGTATGCACGTGCAACCCGTACACGTTGCCACTTGCAACCTTGACGGTGCCCACGTTGCAGGGGAGGCTGTAGTGGCAATCGCAACTGGTAGCGGTCCGGCCACCTGATCGGGGATCGGTGGTCGGACCTGCCTGTCTCTGGAGGTGGGGATGGCGATCGACTACGGACCGCCCAGCCGCACGGACCTGTTCCTGGCGGCCAGGAGGAGCGCGGAAGTGCACCGGGACGGCAAGCGGTGTTCGGAGTGCACCGGGCACGGCGGGTGCCGCCAGTGGCGCTGGGCGGAAGCGCACCTGGCCGCCCTGGTCGCAGAGGAGCACGGGACGGATGTGCTGGCCCGGTGGCGGGAGGTGCGCCACCGGCACGGGTACTGGCACGGCCACGGCAGGCCGTGTCCGTTCTGCCGGGGAAGCGGGTGCTGGCTGAACGACTACGCCCGGGACCAACTGGCCGCTTTCGAGCGCGCGGCGGACGGCGGACGGCACCCGTGAGCCTGCCCCAGGAGGTCCCCCGGGAGGTCTGGGTTCCCTGGCTGGCGAAGCGGATCATCCGGCAGCACTGGACCGACGGCGGGTGCCAGCGCTGCGGGCACGACGGGTGCCCGTCGCTGACCTGGGCGCGGGAACGACTCAGGGCGTACCGGGGAACCCTCCCGGTACGCCCTGGTTGTTTCGTGGCGCGTTGACACCTGCCACTACGCCGCTGGGAAACCTCACCGCCAGGTGAGCGTGATCCCCTCCGTGGAGAATCCGGGGCCGCGCCGGCCCCGGTCCACGGTGATCTCCAGGAGGAGCCGGACCACGGTGCGGCGCGCGTCCGGGCTCAGGGCCTCCCAGGCCGCCGCTACGTCCCCCGCGCTCACCAACTCCCCCAGGACGCCAGCCCGGTCCGGGGGCGGAGCGGCGGCGGCCTCCAGGGTGGCCAGCTCTGGCCGGAGCTGACCCGTGATGGTGGCCAGTTGCCGGGCCGTGATGATGCCGGACGCGAAGCTGGCGGCGGCGTCGTCCAGGCGCTGGCGGACCAGCTCCGCCGCCTGGACGGCCCGCTCACGCTCTCCCCCGTCGTCCTCCGGGGTGAGCAGGGCGGCGGCGTCCGGACGGCTCAGGCGAGCGATGACCACGGCCTCCACGTACTCCTCCAGGCGGTCCCGCCGCCGACTGACGCACGCGGACGCCGTGCACCGGTACGCCTCCGTGGCCCTGCTGTGCCCGACCCGGAGCGGGGACCCGCACACGCCGCACCGGGCGATGCCGGACAGAAGGTGGAGGCGTCCCGCGCGGCCAGGGGTGGTGACCCGCTCCGGGTTGGTGAGGATGCGCCGGACCGCGCGCCAGGTCTCCGGCGGGATGATGGCGGGCCAGGCGGCCTGGCCCATCTCCTGGCCGTTGTACTCCCGGAGTCCGGCGTGGCGCGCGTGGAGGAGGACGTTGCGGAACGTCGGATGCGTCCAGGGCTTCCCGCTGGCGTTGTTCAGGCCCCGGGCGTTCAGGTCCCGGAAGATGGAGCGCAACGGCTCCCCGGCCAGGACACGGCGGGCGGCGTCCCGGAGGACGGCGGCCTCCGACTCCCGGATGGTGAGCCGGTCCACCTCCCAGCCGTACGGCCGGTGCCCGCCGTGCGGCTTGCCAGCGGCGGCGTTCTCCGCCAGCTTGCGCCGGATGCGCGCGGCCTTGTGCTCCGATTCGTAGCGGGCGGTGGCTCCCAGCATCCGGGCCACCATCCGGCCGGACGGGGAGCTGAGGTCTACGGCCCCGGACTGGCAGGTCTGGACCTGGAGGCCGGTGCGCTCCGCCAGGTCGATGAAGCGCTCCAGTTCCTTCGGGGAGCGGTGGAGGCGGTCCGGGTGCCAGGCGATGAGGCCCCGCACGGTCCCGGCGTCCACGGCGGCCAGGAGGCGTTCGTAGTCGGGCCGGGTCCGCCCGGAGTAGGCGCTGATGTCGTTGTCCCGGTAGACCTCGGTGACGGTCCAGCCCAGGCGTTCCGCCAGCGCGCGGCAGTCCGCTTCCTGGCGGGCGACGCCCAGGCCCTCCCCGGTGGAGTCGGAGGAGATCCGTACGTAGATCGCTGCGCTAATCACGCCTTGATCGTGGCATGACATGCGTCATGCCGGTGTCCCGGAAGTCCTCCTCGACCGCCGACGGCAGCCGGCTGGTGTCGCCGACCACCAGGCCCGGCAGCAGCCCACCCTGCTCGTCGGGCAGCGGCGCGCAGGCCCGTTGCAGGCCGGCGCGCAGCACGCCGGCGGCGCGCTGGGACCACGGCGGCGGACCGTGCGGCACCGGCGGGCCGGGCACGGTGAGCACGGCGGCGGTCAGGTCACCGCCGCGCGGTGCGCCCAACCGCCCCTCGGCCGTGAGCCGCTGCCCGGGCAGCAGGCCCCGCCAGGCCTGGTCGGCGGCGAGCACCAGCACCCGCACCGGGGCGGCGACCCGCGCCCCGTCGGGGCCGGTCAGGGCCACGAGGTCGGCCCGCACCAGCAGGGTGGCGGGCCGCCCGGATACGCCCCGGACCGGGCGCGGATCCTCCCGGACGACCAGCTCGGCGTCGACCATGGCCCGGTCGTCGACGAGGGACCGGACGGCGGGCGCGTCCCGGACGACGATCCGGGCGGCGGTCGCCGCCGCGCCACAGACCACACCGAGCAGTACGGCCACCGCGATCCACCCGTACCGGCGCACGAGGGGCACCGGGCGGCCCAGCGCGCCGAGCAGGTGTGCTGCGGTCAGCGCGGACAGCCCGGCGGCACCGGCCGCGAGCAGCACCGTCGCCCGGGGACCCAGATGCAGACCGGCCAACGCGGCCAGCCAGGCGGCCACCGCCAGCCCGGCCAGCCGCAGGTCGAGCGGGGTGACCGGGCCGGGCGGGGCGGCTGGCGGGGTGACCGGGCCGGGCGGGGCGGGCGCACCTGCGGCGGGCGGGCGCGCGTTCCCGCTCACACCGTCACCAGTTCCTTGAGCTGCTCGTACCGGGCGTCGCCGATGCCCTCCACCTGACGCAGGTCGCCCACCGAGCGGAAGCCACCGTGCTGGTCACGGTGGGCCAGAATGCGCTGGGCGAGCACCGGCCCCACCCCGGGCAACCCGTCCAGCTGCGCCAGGGTGGCCGTGTTCAGGTTGATCCGGCCCCCGGCGACCGCCGGGTCCCCGCCGGGCGCGTCGGGAGCGGCACCGGGCTGGCCCGCCGGGGCGGGCACGCCGACCAGGATCAGCTCCCCGTCGGTCACCTTGCGGGCCGGATTCAGCAGCGCCACGTCCACCCCGGGGAGCGCACCGCCGGCCGCCTGCACCGCGTCGGCTACCCGGGAGCCCGCCGGCAGCCGGACGAGCCCCGGGCGACGGACCTTGCCGGCGACCGCCACCACCAGTTCACCGCCCGGCGTCGGCCCGCCGGCCACCGGCTGGACCTCTTCCGGCCCCTCGGAACCCGGGGCGACGGACGGGGCGGACCCGACCGGTTCGGCCTGCGGCCGGGACTGCCACGCCCAGAAGCCCGCGCCGATCACCACCAGCACGGCGACCACCGCCAGCGCCCGCACCCCCCGCCGCCCGGGGTCGAACGCGCCGGGACCGGGCAGTCGGGACGGTCGCGGCGAGCGCGTCGGCTCGTCCTCGGACCCGGCGTCGGCGCTGGGGGCGGGCTCCCCGGGATGCTCCGGAGCGTCGCCCCGGAAGGAGCCGCCGACGGGGGATGACGCGGCGGCCCTTGCGGCCCGCCGCCCCGAGCCGGGCCGCCCCTCCCCCGGCCAGGGAACCGGCCGCTCGACCGCCGGCACGCCGGCCGGAAGCCACCGGTCCTCCGGCAGCGCCACCGCAGGCCGCCCAGCCGCCGGCCCGCCCACCGGAACCCGCCCCAGCAGTGGTGCGGACACCCCGGGCCGTTCGACCGCCGCCTCGGGTGGCGCGGCCGACCCGATCGGCACGATCGGCGGCTCCGGGGCCTCGGCCGGCGCCGGGTCGGTCACCAGCCACCGCAGCCGTCGCACGACCGTTTCCTCGTCGTCTGACACGACGCGAGATTAGGCCTGGACCCGTACGACCAGCCGCCCTCCGACTGACGCCTGTGGACAACGGAGGCCACTGTGGACAAACACCTGATCATGTCCGTCGTGTGCTATGGCGACGGGTCGGAAGATGGAGGGCGAGAGCCGGAGAAGACCCCGGCTGAGCGCCTGTCCCCACAACGTCAGGCGAAGATCAGGCCGCGCCGGGGCGGCGGTGCACGACGACGCAGGCCAGCCCGGGGCCGGCGTGGGCGGCGACCACGGCGCCGGCCTCGGTGACGTACGCGGAGCGCAGCCGGCCGCCGAGCCGCTCGGTGAGCGCGGTGAGGAGCTGCTCGGCGCGCTGCGGGGCGGCGAGGTGGTGCACGGCGAGGTCCACGTCGGCGTCGCCGGCCGCCCCGACCGCCAGGTCGACCAGGCGGGCCACCCCCCGGCTCGCGGTGCGCACCTTGTCCATGAGCACGATCGCCCCGTCCGGCATGTGCATGATCGGCTTCACCGACAGCGCTGTGCCGAACAGCGCCTCTGCGGCGCCGATCCGGCCGCCCCGGCGCAGGAACTCCAGCGTGTCGACGTAGAAGAAGATGCTGGTGCGGTCGATGGCGTCGACCGCCGCCCGGCGTACCCCGGCCAGGTCGGCGCCCCCGGCGGCGGCCTCGGCCGCCGCGAGCGCCGGAAAGCCGAGGCCCATGCCGGTGGAGCGGCTGTCGACGACCACGATCTGTTCGCCGACCTCGGCGGCGGCCAGCCGGGCCGCCTCCACCGTCCCGGACAGCTCGGCCGACAGGTGCACCGACACCACCGCGTCCGCGCCCGCGTCGAGCAGCTCCCGGTACGTCCCGACGAACTGCTCCGGGGACGGCCGGGAGGTGCTGACGGAGACCCGGCGACCACCCAGCGCCCGGGTGGCGTCCTCGGGGAAGGTCTCGATGCCCTCCAGCCCCTCCGCGCCGTTGAGCACCACGGTCAGCGGGACGACGGTGAGCCGGTGCGACTGCGCCAGCTCGGACGGGAGGTAGGCGGTGGAGTCGGTGACGACCGCGACGGGCATGCCGGCACGGTAGCCGATGTCGGTCCCGACCGCCCGGGACCGTGTGGTCAGACCGCCTCGGCGGGAGCCGGCAGGGTGACCGGGCCGACGTTGTGGGCCAGCAGCTGCCAACCCCGCGATTCGCTGTGCCGCAGCTCGGTCCAGTGACAGTTCTGCAGCGGGCCGATGGCCCGCAGCACCGTGTGGTCCCAGCCGAGCAGGTACCCGCAGCCCTGCCGGGCCCCACCGCCGTGGGTGGCGACCACGATCGTGCCGCCGGGTGCCACGTCGGCCGCGTCCTGCAGGGCGGTGCCGATCCGTTTGCCGAGGTCGTCGAGGCTCTCGATGTCCGCCCCCGGGTCCGGGTCACCGGCCCGCCAACGGGAGTACTCGTCCGGGTACCGCTCGGCCGCCTCGGTGCGCGCGAGCCCCTGCCACTGGCCGAAATGCCGCTCGCGCAGCCGGGCGTCGGCGCGCACCGGCAGCCCGGTGAGCGCGGCCAGGGCGGCGGCGGTGTCCGCAGCGCGGCTCAGGTCGCTGGCCACGATCGCGTCGGGACGCAGCGCCGCGAGCAGTTGCGCGGCGACGACGGCCTGTTCCCGGCCGAGGTCGTTGAGCGGTACGTCGGTCTGTCCCTGCACCCGGTCGGTGGCGTTCCAGTCGGTGTTGCCGTGCCGCCAGACGATCAGTCGGGTCATTCGCCGGCGGTGGATCCGGTGGAGGCCTCGGCCTCGACCAGGTCCCGGTCGACGAACGGGATCTGCGGGCAGTCCTTCCACAGGCGGTCGAGGGCGTAGAACTCGCGCTCCTCGGTGTGCTGGACGTGCACCACGATGTCGACGTAGTCGAGCAGGACCCACCGGCCGCCCCGCTCGCCCTCGCGCCGGAGCGGCTTGGCCTTCTCCGGCAGTTCGAGCAGCCGCTCCTCGATGGCGTCGACGATGGCCAGCACCTGACGCTCGTTGGGGGCGGCGGCGAGCAGGAACGCGTCGGTGATGGCGAGCTGCTCACCCACGTCGATGATGACGATGTCCTGCGCCTTTTTGTCGGCCGCGGCCTGGGCGGCGGCCATCGCCAGCTCGTGTGCGCGTTCGGAAACTGTCACCGTTCTCCTTCGATCAACCGTGCGACGCTCCAAGCGTCTCACACCCGGCGACACGACGACCTGTCAGTTCTGGTCGATTTCCCGGACAATAGGGTCCATATCCGGCGCGATCAGCCGAGATAGAGCCGTCGTTTCGCGATGTACTGCACCACACCGTCGGGCACCAGATACCACACCGGCTCCCCCCGGGCCACCCGGTCCCGGCAGTCGGTCGACGAGATCGCCATCGCGGGCACCTGCACCAGGCTGACCGTGTCGGCGGGGAGGTGCTTGGCGGACAGCTCGAACCCGGGGCGGGTGACCCCGATGAAGTGGGCCAGTTCGAAGATCTCGCCCAGGTCCTTCCAGGACAGGATGCGATCCAGCGCGTCGGCCCCGGTGATGAAGTAGAGCTGCACCTTCGGGCCGTACTGGGCGTGCAGGTCGCGCAGCGTGTCGACGGTGTACGTCGGCCCGCCCCGGTCGATGTCCACCCGACTGACCTGGAACCGGGGGTTGGAGGCGGTGGCGATCACCGTCATCAGGTAGCGGTCCTCGGCCGGGGTGACCGACTGGTCCGCCTTCTGCCACGGCTGCCCGGTCGGCACGAAGACGACCTCGTCCAGCCCGAACCGGTCCGCCACCTCGCTGGCGGCCACCAGGTGACCGTGGTGGATCGGATCGAAGGTGCCGCCCATGATCCCGACCCGGCGGGTGTCTTCCTCCATCCGGAGATCGTATGCCGGGCCCGTCCGGCCCGACCCGGGCCCTCCGACCGGGCCGGGCGGAACGGGCCCGGGTCAGGCGGCGGCGGCCACGGCCGCGCGGGCCACCAGGGCCCGGCGCAGGTCGTCGTCCAGGTCGGTGACCACCCGCCGCAGGCCGGCAGGAAGGTCGTCGCGAGCCAGCAACGCCGCGGCCAGGTCCCGGGTGGGCTGTGCCACGGCGTACCGGGGGAAGGCCAGGTGCGCGACGGACTCGGCGGCCGAGGGGGTGCGCCGGGGCCACGCCGCCGGCATCTCGGCGAAGTAGCGGGACACGTACGGCGCGGTCAGCTCGGCCTGCTCGGGCCGCCAGAAGCCCTCCGCGGCGGCCTCGACCAGCCGAACGGACAGCGCGGTGTTGCGCACCACGGCCTCCCACGCCGCCGCCTTGGCGGCCGGGTCGGGCAGCGCGGCCCGGCAGCCGGCGGCCCGCTCGGCGCCGGCGGCGCTCAGGTCGGCCGCCGCCTCGGCGGAGATCTCCGTCTCCCCGGCCGCGCCGAGCACCACCAGCCGGCCGAGCACCGACCAGCGCAGTTCGGTGTCCACGGCCAGCCCGTCGGGCACGCCCCGGCCGGCCAGCCAGCCGGTCAGCAGGTCGATGTCGGTGGTCGCGCCGATCAGGGCCCGTGCGGCGGCCAACTGCCGCGACCCACCCGGGCCTGCGTCGGCGAGCATCCGCTCGCAGGCCCCGGCGAGCCGGAGCAGCGCCGCCTCCCGGGCCGGCGGGTCGAGGTAGCGGTCGACCAGCGGCCGGACCGCCAGCAGCACATCCTCCACGACCCGCAGCTCGGTCTCGCCGGGCAGCGCGGCGTCGACCAGCCCCACCAGCCCGGCGACCGGCCGCTCGCCGTCGGTGGCGGCGTCCAGCGCCTCACCCCAGAGCAGGGCCCGGGCCAGCGGGTCGGTCAGGGTCGGCAGCACCAGCGGTACGGCGTCCGCCGAGGCGGGGTCGAGGCGGATCTTGGCGAAGGTGAGGTCCCCGGCGTTGGGCAGCAGCAGCCGGGCGGCCGGCTGCCCGACCAGCCCGGCAAGGACCGTGCGGCCCCCGTCGGCGTCCGGGTCGAGGTCGACCTCGTCCCGGGTGACCGAGCCGTCGGCGTCGTACCGGGCGACGCCGATCCGGTGCGGGCGCAGCACCGGGTGGGTGGCCGGGGCCGTCTGCACGATCGCCGCCTGCGCGTACCGGCCGTCGGCGTCGACGGTGACCTCGGCCCGCAGGGTGTTCACCTGGGCCCGGCGCAGCCAGCGCCCGGCCCAGCCGGACAGGTCCCGACCGCCGGCGGCGGAGAGGGCGCCGAGCAGGTCGGCGAGGGTGGCGTTGCCGAACCGGTGCGCCGCGAAGTGCGCGTTCAGCCCGGCCAGGAACGCCTCGTCGCCCACCCACGCCACGAGCTGACGCAGCACACTGGCGCCCTTGGCGTACGAGATGCCGTCGAAGTTGAGCAGCGCCAGGGCCGAGTCGGCGACCCCCTCGGGCGCGACGGGATGGGTGGACGGGCGCTGGTCGGCCGCGTACCCCCAGCCCTTGCGGCGCAGCGCGAAGGTGGTCCACGCCTGGTCGAACCGGGTCGCCTCGGCGGTGACCCGGGTGCCCAGGTACTCGGCGAACGACTCGTTCAGCCACAGGTCGTCCCACCAGCGCATGGTGACCAGGTCGCCGAACCACATGTGCGCCATCTCGTGGGCGATCGTGGTGGCCCGCTGCTCGCGCTGGCTGTCGGTGACCGCCGAACGGAAGACGAGGTCGTCGCGGAGGGTCACCAGGCCGGGGTTCTCCATCGCGCCGACGTTGAACTCCGGCACGAACGCCTGGTCGTACTTGCCGAACGGGTAGCGCTCGGCGAACAGCTCGTGGAACCGGTCCAGGCACTGCCGGGTGATGGTGAGGATCTCCTCGGCGTCGGCGTCCAGGTGCTCCGCCAGCGACCGCCGGCACCAGATGCCCAGCGGGACGCCGTCGTGCTCGGCCCGGCGCACGTGCCACGGCCCGGCGATCAGCGTGACCAGGTACGGCGCCAGCGGGGCCGTCGGGGCGAACTCCCAACGCCCCGGCCGGGGGGTGGCGACCGGCTCGCCGTTGGCCGCGACCGTCCACTCCGCGGGGGCGGTGACGGCGAGGGTGACCGGGGCCTTCAGGTCGGGCTGGTCGAAGGCGGCGAAGACACGCTGGGCGTTGTCCAGGAAGGACATGGCGTACAGGTACGTCTCGCCGTCGGCAGGGTCGACGAACCGGTGCAGCCCCTCGCCGGTGTTCGAGTACGCCATCTCGGCCTCGACGACGAGCGTGTTGGCCCCGGCCAGCCCGGCCAGCGGTAGCCGGTTGCCCGTGAGGACCCCGGGGTCGAGGTCCCGGTCGTTCAGGCGCACGGTCAGCAGCCTCGCGGGGTTGACCTCGACGAACGTCTCCGCCCCGGGGGTCGCCCGGAAGCGGATCGTGGTGTGCGAGCGGAACTGCCCGCCGCCACCGGTCAGGTCGAGGTCCACCTGGTAGGACTCGACAGTAATCAGCGCGCCACGCGCGGTCGCCTCTACATGGCTCAGGCTCGGCATCCGCTTATCCTGCCCGATGGGAAACCACACTCGTTTCCCATCACGTTCTGCGATGGAGGAAGCAACAATGGGTCAGCACCCCAAGGGCGACTTCGACCTGTCCCGGGCGATCTGGCAACGGGCCGAGGGCGACACCTCGGACAGCGCGGTCGAGGTGGCCTTCGTCGACGATCTGATCGGCATGCGGAACTCCGCCGAGCCGGAGGGTCCGGTGCTCGTCTTCACCCAGGCCGAGTGGGACGCCTTCGTCGCCGGGGCCCAGGACGGCGAGTTCGACCTGGACTGAGCCGGTCGACGCGACGTCGGCCCTCGTCGGCGGCGGGGCGGCACACCCGATCGGGGATGCCGTCCCGCCGCCGGCCCGGGGGCCCGCCCGCTCAGTCGCCGTCTCCCCAGCCAAGGCCGCCCGGACCCGGCCCGTGGTGGAAGCCGGGGTGGCCGGCCACGTCGACACACCGCTCGCCGTCCGGGCCGACCGCACCGCAGAACAGCCGCTCGGCCCGGTGCCAGGCGTCGGCCGGCGACAACGCGGCGGCCCCGAGGGCCAGCTCGGGGCGGAGCAGGCTCAGCCCTTCGGCGTACGTGACGGCCAGCTCGCGGGCCAGGTCGGCGCCGTCGGCCGTGAACCCGAGGTGCACCGTGAAGTAGCGCGGCGGCACCTGCCGCCGGGGCGGGGCGAGCAGCGGGCGATCGGGTCCACCGATCCCGCCACCAGCCGGGCCGGCGCCCAGCCCCTTGACCGCCCGACGCTCCCGCCAGCGCCACGACCCGTTCTCCCGCATGCGGTCCTCCCCGTCCTCGCCGACCGGCGGGCCGCCGGTCGGCCCGTGCGACCCAGCGAACCAGGTTTCCGCCGCCCAGGGAGGGGCCAGCCGGGCGCGGATCCGCCCGCCGACCCCGGGCGAGCGTTTGACCAGCCGAAATGCGGGCATCCGCTGCGGCCCGGCCGATCGACACCACGGGAGGCACCGGTGCCCTTCGACGTCAACGCGGCCGGCCGGCCGGGGAAGCTCGCGACCGTCGCCCCGGTCCGCCGCCGGCTCCCCGTCGAGTACGTCCTGCCGCTGCGCTGGTCCGGCGACGCCGGGCTGGCCGAGCTGACCGGCTACCTGCGCGAACTGGGCCGCCTCGTCGACGTGACCGTGGTCGACGGCTCCGCCCCGGAGGTCTTCGCCCGGCACGCCGCCGTGTGGCGGGGCGTGGTGCGCCACCTCGCCCCCGATCCGGCGGTGCGCGGTGGCAACGGCAAGGTCGTCGGGGTGCTGACCGGGGTGGCGGCGGCCCGGCACGAGCACGTGGTGATCGCCGACGACGACGTCCGCTACGACGAGGCGGGGCTGCGCGCCGCGCACCGGCTGCTCGGCGGCGTCGACCTGGTCCGCCCGCAGAACCACTTCGACCCGGTGCCCTGGCACGCCTGGTGGGACACCGGCCGGACCCTGCTCAACCGCGCCCTCGGCGCGGACTGGCCGGGCACCCTGGCCGTGCGCCGGAGCACCTTCGTCGCGATGGGCGGGTACGACCCGGACGTGCTCTTCGAGAACCTGGAACTGGTCCGCACCGTGCGGGCGTACGGGGGTACCGAGGCGGCCCCGCCCGGGCTGTACGTCCGCCGGCTCCCACCGGACGGCGCGCACTTCCGCGGGCAGCGGATCCGCCAGGCGTACGACGACCTGGCCCAGCCGGCGCGGTTGGCGACCTCGCTGGCGGTGCTGCCCGCCGTGCTGGCCGCGTTGGCGGCCCGCCGCCCCGGCCTGCTGCTCGGTGCGGCGGCGGCCGTTGTGGCGCTCGCGGAGGTGGGCCGCCGCCGGGCCGGCGGGGCGCGGGTCTTCCCCCGCACGGCGGCGCTGGCCGCCCCGCTGTGGCTGCTCGAGCGCGGCGTCTGCTCGTGGCTCGCCGTCGCCCACCGGGTGCTGGGCGGCGTGCCCTACGCCGGTGCCCGCATCGCCCGTGCCGCCAACTCCCCCGGCGCCCTGCGGGCGAGGCGGAACGTCCGGTCGGCACCCGAGGCGCAGCGGGCCCCCGACCGACGCAGCTCGCGGCCACTGCCCGGCCTACGCCGGAAGTGACCGCGAGCTGCGCAGTACGGTGCCCTGTTCAGTACCGCACCTGTTCGCGGGACTGCTGGGCCTGGTCCCGCACGTCGTGCGCGGCCGACTTCGTGTCGTCCTTGACCGCGTGCACGGCGTCCTGGGCGGTGGACCGCACGGACTCGGTGGCCTGCCGGGCCGGCTCGCGCAGCTCCTCCTTCAGCTCGTTGGCGACCTCGCCGAGCTTCTCCTTCACCGTGCCGGCGTGCTCGGCGGCCCGGTCCTTGACCTGGGTCGCCACCTGCTGCTCGCGGCGGGTGGCCGGGATCAGCGAGGAGGCCAGCATGCCGACGCCGAAGGCGATCAGGCCGGCGGCCAGCGGGTTGCCCTCGGACTTCTCCCGCAGCACCTGCGGCGCCCGCTGCGCGGCGTCGCCGACGGTGGAGGCCGCCGAGTGCGCCTTGTCGGAGACGGTGGAGGCCGCCGACGAGGCCCGGTCGGCCACCGAGTGCGCGGCTTGGCTGGAGCTGTGGCCGTAGTCGGAAGCGGTGCCCATGACCTTGTCCCTCACATTCTGCAGCGCGTTGCGCGCCCGCTGCTTACGGTCGTCGACGATGCGGCCCGGGCTGACCTTGTACGCCAGCGCGTCCACATCGGTGCTGAGGCTGTTGCGGGTGGCCTCGATCTCCCGGCGGATCTGGTCGGGATCGGTGCTCATCGGGTGACTCCCTCCGGGTGGGGCTTGAGCGCGTCGGGGATCCGCTGCACGCTTTCGCTGGTCTGCCTGAAGCCGCGTACGCGCTGGGCGTTCTTCTTGGCCATGGAGTAGAGGACGGCGGCGATCCCGCCCCAGATCACGGCGACGATCAGCGCCGCCCAGCCGGCGTCCATGACGTTGGACAGCCCGGCCCAGAGGGCGATCGACAGGAACAGCGCCACCATGTAGCCGCCGAAGCCGGCGCCGCCGAACAGGCCGGCGGCCTTGCCGGCCTTCTTGCCCTCCTGGCGGATCTCGGCCTTGGCCAGCTCGACCTCCTGGCGCATGAGCGTGGAGAGGTCGCTGGTCACCTGGCGCATCAGCTCACCGATGGAGCTGCCCCTGACCTCGTCCGCGGTGTGCGGCGTGCCCAAAGGGCTGTACCCGGGGTCCTGCGTCGGCACGGTCATCCCGTCGCCTCCCTTCGGATGGCTCGCGCGGTCACGGACGGATGGTGCCGCTGGACGGCACGCCCGGCAGCGGGTCGGTCTGGGTCACCGGGGGCAGCGGCTGGGCGGTGCCGCCGACCGGGTCGGCGTACCCGGTGGTCGTGCCCGGTTCGGGGTAGGCCGCGCCCTGGCCGGAGTAGCCGGCGTCGGACCCGGCGTAGGTGCCCGGGGTCGGGTCGAGGTAGCCGCCCGGCGGGATCTGGTCCGGCACGGCGCGGGGGGCCGGCGGGGTCGGGATGACGGCGGTCCGCTCCGGGTCGTAGCCGTCGGTCGAGCCGTACGCCCCGCCGGTGCCGCCGGATGCGGCGGACAGGTTCCGGGTCAGCCGGCCGGCGAGCACGCCGAGCACGGCGGCGCCGACCAGGAAGGTGCCCGGGTTGCGGCGGGCGTAGCCCTTGACCTCGTTGACGATGTCGCCGGGCTGCCGCTCCTCCAGCCAGCCGGCCACGCCGTTGACCCGGTCGGCGGCCTGGTGGGCCAGCTCGGTCACCGGGCCGGCCTGGCCGCCCTGCTGCGCCATCGAGCGCATCTCGTCGGCCAGCGAGCGCAGCCCGCCGGCGGCCCGGCGCTGCTGCTCACCGGTCTGGCCGGCGAGCTGGTCGCGTACCTCGCCGTAGAGGTTGCGGGCCTGGCGCTTGGTCTCGCCGACCACCTCCCGGCCCTGCTCCTTGGCGGTCTGGGCGACCGCGCCGCCGGCGTTCGCGGCCTCGGAGCCCACCTGGCGGGCCTGCTCGCGGACGCCGTTGCTCGAATCCGGTCCGTACGTGGAGGTCGTGGGTGACAGATCGTAGGTCATGATGCCCCTTCCGCTCGAAAAGTCGTCGCGGTAGCACTTCATTGAGATTCGCTGGCATTCATACCGCCGGCGTCTTTTGACCTACCCTCGGTCCGGCGCTCCATACCTGATTCCTGATTTCTCTGCGGAAAGTGTGAGCGCCCACACAGAATGGAGGATCGTCGGGAGCTGCTGATCCACGGAGGTGACAGCGATGGCGCACGGAACCCCCAAGCCCCGGGTGCGGCAGGCCGCCGCCGCGGTGGCCGCGCTGTTCCTCCTGCTCGGCGTGCTCGGCTTCGTCCCCGGCATCACCACCGGGTACCACGACATGGCCTTCGCCGGGCACACCTCCGGCGCGAAGCTGTTCGGCCTGTTCCAGGTGTCGGTCCTGCACAACGCCCTGCACCTGCTCTTCGGCCTGGCGGGGCTGGTCCTCGCCCGCAGCGTCGGCGGCGCGCGGATCTTCCTGGCCGGCGGCGGCGCGATCTACCTCGGGCTCTGGCTCTACGGGTTCGCCATCGAGTTCTCCGCCGAGCACAGCGCGGTCAACTTCATCCCGCTCAACGGCGCGGACAACTGGCTGCACCTGGCGCTCGGCTTCGGCATGCTCGCCCTGGGTCTGCTGCTGTCCGAGCGGGCCGGCACGGGCGGCCGGCTCGACGACCCGTTCGACCGCCCCTGACCCCGCACCGGGGGTGGGGTGTCAGGCCGCGACCGGGAGGCGCTTGGCGAAGCAGCGGCTGTACGGGTTGGCGACGTACTCGCCGAACACCGGGATCGGGGCGTATCCGCAGGACGTGTAGAGGCCGATGGCCGCCGGCAGGTAACTGCCGGTCTCCAGCCGGATCTCGGCGTACCCCTGTTGGAAGGCCAGCTCCTCCAGCACGGCCAACAGTTGCCGGGCGATCCCCCGCCCCCGGTACGCGGGCCGGACGTACATCCGCTTCAGCTCGCCGGTGCGCGGGTCGAGCTCCTGGATGCCGCCGCAGGCGACGGCCCGGTCGACGTCCACGAACGCGAGGTAGCGGATGTCGTCGTGGGTGACGGTCGCCTGCCCGTCCAGGCCGCCGTCGGCCTCCCGCAGCTCCCGCTGCTGCGCCGCGACCAGGGTGGCGATCTCCGGGTCGGTGGTGGGCCGCGACTCGATCAGCATCCCGAGAACGTAGGCCACCCGGGTTTCCCCCAGGTTTCCGGCGAGCGACCCGACGGCGGAGCTCGGCGGGCGGTTCGTCGTAGGGCCGCCCGCCGGGCCGCCGGAGCTATTCGTCGAGGTCGGCGTCCGACTCGTCGTCCGACTGGTCGTCCGTCGCGTCGGCCCCCAGTTCGTCGTCCGAGCGCACCCGGCGGGACTTGCGCGCGGCGAGCCGCTCGGCGGCCGAGGCCCGGGACGACTTCTCCTCCAGCCGCACGTCGGTGCCCCGGTTGCCCGGGACGAAGTCGACTCCCGCGTAGAGGGTGGGCTGCCAGTCGAACTCGCGCTCGCCGATCCGCACCAGGTCGCCGGGGTTCGCCCCGACCTTGGCCAGCTTGTCCTCGACCCCGAGGCGGGCCAGGCGGTCGGCCAGGTACCCCACGGCCTCGTCGTTGTCGAAGTTCGTCTGCCGCACCCAGCGCTCCGGACGGACACCCCGGACGGTGAACGACCCGTCCGACTCCGCCTCGACGGTGAAGCCGGTGTCGTCGACCGCTTTCGGGCGGATGATGATCCGGGTCTCCTCGGCCGGTGGGGCGGCGGTGCGGCCCTGTTCGACCAGCTCCGCCATGGCGAACATCAGCTCCTTGAGGCCCTCGCGGGTCGCCGCGGACACCTCGAAGACCCGCAGGCCACGGGCCTCCAGGTCGGGGCGGACGATCTCGGCGAGATCCCGACCGTCCGGCACGTCGACCTTGTTCAGGGCGACGAGGCGGGGCCGGTCCACGAGCCCGCCGTACTCGGCGAGCTCGGCCTCGAGGGCGTCGATGTCGGCCAGCGGGTCCCGGCCGGGCTCCAGGGTCGCGGTGTCGATCACGTGCACCAGCACCGCGCAGCGCTCGATGTGCCGGAGGAACTGCAGCCCGAGGCCCTTGCCGGTGGCCGCCCCCGGGATCAGGCCGGGCACGTCGGCGACCGTGAAGATGTGGTTGTCGGCCTGGACCACGCCCAGGTTGGGCACCAGCGTGGTGAACGGGTAGTCGGCGATCTTCGGCTTGGCCGCCGAGATGACCGAGATCAGCGACGACTTGCCGGCCGACGGGAAGCCGACCAGGCCGACGTCGGCGACGCTCTTGAGCTCCAGGACCACGTCGAGCTGGTCACCGGGCTCGCCCAGCTCGGCGAAGCCGGGGGCCTTGCGTCGGGAGTTGGCCAAGGAGGCGTTGCCCCGGCCGCCCCGGCCGCCCCGGGCCACCTCGAAGGTGGTGCCGGCGCCGACCAGGTCGGCCAACACCTCGCCGTCCGGGGTCTGCACGACGGTGCCGTTGGGCACCTTGAGTACCAGTTGACGCCCGTTCGCGCCGTCCCGGTTCGAGCCCGCGCCGCCCTTGCCGTTCTCGGCCTTGACGTGCGGGTGGTAGTGAAAGTCGAGCAGGGTGTGCACCTGCGGGTCGACGACCATGGTCACGCTGCCGCCGTGCCCGCCGTTGCCGCCGTCCGGGCCGCCGAAGGGCTTGAACTTCTCCCGGTGGATCGAGACACAGCCGTGCCCGCCGTCACCGGCCTGCAGGTGCAGGACGACCCGGTCCACGAACATCGTCACGTCGTCAATCCTTCCAGCGGGATGCGCCCCGCGCGCGTACGAGAAAAGGCGTAGCGGGCCGGGACCTACCGGTCCCCGGCCCGCTACGCCTTCGAACTACTGCTGCGCCGGTACGATGCTGACGGTCTTGCGACCGCGCTTGGTGCCGAACAGGACCGAGCCGGCGGTCAGCGCGAAGAGCGTGTCGTCGCCGCCACGGCCGACCAGGTCACCGGGGTGGAACTTGGTGCCACGCTGCCGGATGAGAATCTCACCGGCGCTGACGACCTGACCACCGAAGCGCTTCACGCCGAGTCGCTGGGCCGCGGAATCGCGGCCGTTACGCGAGCTGGACGCACCCTTTTTGTGAGCCATTTGAGGACGACCTACTTCCCGCTGGAGATGCCGGTCACCTTGACCTGGGTCAGCGGCTGGCGGTGACCCTGGCGCTTGTGGTAGCCGGTCTTGTTCTTGAACTTGTGGATCTTGATCTTCGGGCCCTTGGTGTGCGCGGCGATCTCGCCGGACACTGCGACCTCGGCAAGCTTCGTCGCGTCGGTCACCAGGTCGTCACCGTCGACGAGGAGCACCGCGGTGAGCTTCACCGCGTCACCGGGGGCACCGGTGAGCTTCTCGACCTCGATCACGTCGCCCTCGGCGACCTTGTACTGCTTGCCGCCGGTCTTGACGATCGCGTACATCGGAGGCGGACTCCCTGTCGTTGAGGCTGCTGGCGGTCGTTCCCTCGGCGGCTCACCGGGTAGCAGAGGCACGGCGGCGTGGGCACGCGGGAACTCGGCACACCAAAGTGCGCCGCAAGATAGCCTACGCCATCGGTGGGCTGACGCCCAAACCGGGCTCCCCGTACCCGGCACGGCCGCCGGGGCCGAGACGGGCTCGGCGGCCCCTTTTCCCGGTGCGGCGGGGGCCTCGCCCCGTCAGCGGGCACAGAGCTGGTCGAGGCGCTGCTGGAGCTCGTCCAGCTCCTCCTCGTCGATCGCGTCCACGTCGGTGCCCAGGGTGCCCACCTCGCTGGCCAGGTCGGCCAGCAGCGTCTTGAGCTGCGCATCGGTGGCCCGGGCGGACTGCTGTCGCAGGGCGGTGCGCCAGCCGGCCAACGCGGCCTCGGCCCGCTTGCGGGCGGCCTCCGCCGTCGCGCTGTCGTTGGCCCCGACCGCGCCGATCATCCGGCCCAGCTCCGCCACGTACGTGCGGACCGCCGCACCGCTGGCCTGCTGGGCTGCCGCGCAGACCTCCGGGCCGTTCCCCCCGGCCGGCCCGAGCGACCCGCCGGCCGCGCCGGGGCCGGCTCCCCCCGCCCCCGGGGTGGCCCCGGCCGCCGCGGGCGGCGACCCGCTCGGTACCGGGTCGGAACCGGAGCGCTCGGCGGAGCAGGCCGCCCCGGCGGACAGGACCGCCATGGCGGCGGCGAGGGCGAGCAGACGACGCATTCTTCTTCTCCTGACCGGGGTGGCCGATCCTAACCGGGGCCGGGACGGCCGACAGGGCCCCGGCCACCGGTGTTGTTGCCGGGGAGGGGGCCCTGCGGGACGCGCGGGTGGTCAGCCGGTCACGGGCGGGTGCGCCGCCGGGTGCCGCCCCGGCGGGACCGGCGCCGGCCGGCGCCGCCCTCGGTGTCGCCGTCGGCCTCGTCGCCCAGGGCGTCCGGGTCGTCGGCCCCGGCAAGCCGGGCGGACTCGCCCTGCTGGCTGTCCGTCACGGCCGGCGCGGCAGCCGTGTCCGCCTCGTACCGGGACAGGTCGTAGCCCATGGTGTCGTGGTACTCGACGACCGCGCTCCCGCCCGGCGCCTCGGGCGTCTCGGGTGCCTCGGCCACCTCGACCGCCGCGCGCTCCGGCGCGGCGCTCTTGCGGGCCCGCCGCCGCGGCGATGCCCCACCGACCTGCTCGGCCGGGGCCGGGGTGGTGACGGCCGAGGCGACCGCCTTGACCTTCTCCCCCGCACCCGCGGCGCGCGGCTTCTCCGGCACCGGCTCGGTGTGGATGACCACGCCGCGGCCCTTGCAGCAGTCGCAGGTCTCGCTGAACGCCTCCAGCAGGCCCGCGCCGATCCGCTTGCGGGTCATCTGCACCAGGCCCAGCGAGGTGATCTCGGTGACCTGGTGCTTGGTGCGGTCCCGGCCCAGGCACTCGGTGAGCCGGCGCAGCACCAGCTCACGATTCGACTCCAACACCATGTCGATGAAGTCGATCACCACGATGCCGCCGATGTCGCGCAGCCGGAGCTGGCGGACGGTCTCCTCCGCCGCCTCCAGGTTGTTGCGGGTGACCGTCTCCTCCAGGTTGCCGCCCGCACCGGTGTACTTGCCGGTGTTGACGTCGACCACGGTCATCGCCTCGGTCCGGTCGATCACCAGATGACCGCCGGAGGGCAGGAAGACCTTCCGGTCGAGACCCTTGAGGATCTGCTCGTCGATCCGGTACTCGGCGAACACGTCGCTGGTGCCGACGTACCGGCGCACCCGGTCGACCAGGTCCGGCGAGACGTGCGAGAGGTACGACTCGACCATCCCGTACGACTCGTCGCCCTCGATCACCAGTTCGCGGAAGTCCTCGTTGAACAGGTCCCGCACGACCCGGATGACCAGGTCCGGCTCCCCGTAGAGCAGCACCGGGGCGCCGCCGGAGGCCGCCTTGGCCTGGATGTCCTCCCACTGGGCCTGGAGCCGCTCGACGTCGCGGGCCAGGTCCTCCTCGCTCGCCCCCTCGGCGGCGGTCCGGACGATCACGCCCGCGCCGTCGGGGACCAGCTTCTTTAGCGCGTCACGCAGCCGCTTGCGCTCGTTGTCGGGCAGCTTGCGGCTGATACCGGAGGCGTTGCCGTTCGGCACGTACACCAGGTGCCGGCCGGACAGGGCGATGTGGCTGGTCAGCCGGGCGCCCTTGTGCCCGATCGGGTCCTTGGTGACCTGCACCAGCACCGAGTCGCCGGACTTGAGGGCGTGCTCGATCGAGCGGGCCCGGCCCTCCAGGCCCGTGGTGTCCCAGTTCACCTCGCCGGCGTACAGCACGGCGTTGCGACCCCGGCCCACGTCGACGAAGGCCGCCTCCATGCTCGGCAGGACGTTCTGCACCTTGCCGAGGTAGACGTTGCCGGCCATGGTGCCGGAGGAGTTGCGGGTGACGTAGTGCTCGACCAGCACACCGTCCTCCAGGACGGCGATCTGGGTGCGGTCGCCGCGCTGGCGTACCGCCATCACCCGGTCGACCGCCTCCCGGCGGGCCAGGAACTCCGACTCACTGAGGATCGGCGGACGGGTCCGCCGCTGCTCCCGGCCGTCGCGGCGGCGCTGCCGCTTCGCCTCCAGCCGGGTCGACCCGGAGACGCCCTGCACCTCGTCGACGGCCTTGCGCGGCTCGCGGATCTTCACGACGGTGGGCACGCCGTCGTCGGCACCGCCGTCACTGTCCCCGGCGCCCCGACGACGACGACGACGGCGGCGGCGGGTCAGCCCGTCCCCGCTCTCCTCGCCCTCGTCCTCGTCCCCCTCGGCCTCGGCGGTCTCCTCCTCGGCCTGGGCGGTCTCCTCGGCGTCCTCGTCGGCGTCGTCGTCCGCGCCACCCTTGCCGCGGCCCCGACCACGGCGGCCACGCCGGCGCCGCCGGCGAGCCGCGGCGGTCTCGTCCTCGTCCTCGTCCTCATCCTCGTCGTCCTCGGCGGCCTCCTCGATGACGGGCTCCTCGATGGGCTCCACCGCCTCGACGGGCTCGACCTCGCGGCGACCGCGGCGACGTCGCCGGGTCGGCTCGGGCTGCTCCTCGGCCGGCTCCTCCTCGACCACGACGGGCAGCACGACCCGGGCGACCGGGGCCTCCTCCGGCTGGGGCGCCATGAAGAGCACGGTCGGCGCGGAGAGCGCAGCCCGACGCCGCCGGGTCTTCGGCTCGGCCGGCTCGGCCGGCTCGACGGGCTCGGCCGGCGACACGGCGGGTACGGCCACCCCGGGCGGGACCTCCCCGGCGCGGTCCTCCGCGCCGCTGGGCCTGGTGCCGGCGGCGGCCGGCAGGCCGGCCTGCGCCTCGGCGGCCCGGGCGGCCTCCGCGGCCTGGTCGGCCTCCTCGTCCTCGGTCGCAGCGCCGTCGACCGGCTGGGCGGCGGGCCCGGACGTGGTCTGGGCGGCGGCGGGCGTGGCCGACGCCTCCGGCTGGGTGACGGTCGGTTCGCCGGCCTCGGCCGGGGCCTCCACCGCGGGCGCGGTGGCCTTGCGGCGGCGGGTCCGGGTCACCTTCACCGGGGGTACGACCTCGGCGGACGCCTCCTCCACGCCGGCCGCGACGACCGGTTCCTCCGCCGCCTTCGCGGTGGTCGCCTTGCGGCGGCGGCGCGGCGTCTTCGGGGCCTCCTCCAGCTCACCGGCGATCGGGGCGAAGACCTCGGCCTGGGGGGACTCGCTGCTGGTCGAGCCGGCGGAGGTGGACGCCTCCGCAGGCGCGTCGGTCTGCTCCGGCTGGCTCAGCGGGGCAGCCCGCCGCCGGGTGGCCCGCTTGCGGGGCGGGGCGGGCGGCGCCTCGGCGGCCGGTTCCCCACCGGACGCCTGCTGGGCGGCGGTGGACCCGCCGACCGGGGCGGTGCCCTCCGCTGCGCCGGTGGCGGTACCGCCGCCGGCGTCGGTGGTGCGGTCAGCGGTCTCACCGGCCGGCTGTGAACCGGTCCGTTCGCCGCCCTCGGGCTCGTTCTCGAGCATGGAGGTTCTCCAGTTCTGGCTGCCCCGGGCGCGGTTGAGCGCTGCCACGCAGGGTTGCCGCAAAAGTGTTTCCGCCGGGCGCGCGAGGTGCGCGACCGCCGAAGTCTGCCTGCCCGAGCGTTGACCGACGGTCAACGCTCATACGATGGCTGCCCCGACGCGGTCCGCGTCCAACGGATCCACGATCGCGCCCTGCGCGGTCAACGTGCCCTGAGCCAGCCGGATCACCCTCGGGGCGACCGGCGGCTCCAGGTCGGCCACCGCGCGGAGGCCGGAAAGGACGTCATCGGGTCGTACGGACGGGGTGACCTGCCGGACGACCAGTTCGAGTATCGCACACGGTACGGCCGTGGCCCCGGAAGGCGTCTGCGGAGACGCAACCACATCGATGCTTATGACTGCTGCGCGAGCGTCGAAGGTACGGCGGCCCTGCTTGGTCATCCGCTCGACCTGGACCTCCTCGGCGGCGGCGAAGGCGGCCACCGCGCGATCCAGCACGGCCGGCTCGACCTCCGGCAACTCGATCCGCCAGTGCGACGCCTCGATCCGGTCGGCAAGACCACCGCCGGAGGCGACGACAGCTTCCAGGATGTCGAGGCCGGGCGAGAGGGCGGCGTCCAGGGCGGCCCGCAACTGCTCCGGGTCGACCGGCTCGCGGAGCCCGATCTCGAGGTACTCCGCCTCACTGGCCACCCCGGTCGGGGCGGCGCTGGCGTAGGAGATCTTGGGATGCGGGGTGAAGCCCTGCGAGAAGGCGATCGGCACACCCGCCCGACGCAACGCCCGCTCGAAGGCACGGGCGAAGTCGCGGTGCGAGGTGAACCGCAGCGGTCCACGCTTGGCGTACCGGATCCGGACACGCTGGACGATCGGGGCCTGCCCGCCCTCCGGCTGTGGTTTCCTGCTGATCGTCGTGCTCCTCGGACTCAGAACCGGTTGGTCGTGCAGGTGCCGTCGCCGACATGCCGTGACCGTGACGACACCTGCCTGATCAACGCAGCGGGCGGTGGTGGCCGGCCGTGGGTCAGGGTTGGGTAGGAGTGGGCACCTTCAGGCCGGCGCCGTTGAGCGGGGTGAGCGGGAGCAGCTTCTGGCCCGTCGGGCCGATCTGGATCTCGGTGTCCATGGACGGGCAGACCCCGCAGTCGAAGCACGGGGTCCACCGGCAGTCGTCCTGCTCGTACTCGGACGTCGAGTCCTGCCAGTCCTTCCAGAGCCAGTCCTTGTCCAGACCCGAGTCCAGGTGGTCCCAGGGCAGGACCTCCAGCTCGTCGCGCTCCCGGGTGGTGTACCAGTCCAGGTCCACGCCGAACGCCGGCAGCGTCGCGGCGGCGGCGTCCACCCAGCGCTGGTACGAGAAGTGCTCGCTCCAGCCGTCGAACCGGCCGCCGTTCTCCCAGACCCGGCGGATCACCGCGCCGACCCGGCGGTCGCCACGACTGAGCAGGCCCTCGATCAGCGACGGCTCGCCGTCGTGGTAGCGGAAGCCGATCGCCCGACCGAGCGACCGGTTCGAGTTGATCTCCTGCTTGAGCAGCCTCAGCCGACCGTCGATGACCTCCGGCCGCTCCATCTTCGCCCACTGGAACGGGGTGTGCGGCTTCGGCACGAACCCGCCGATGGAGACCGTGCAGCGGATGTCCTTCGAGCCGGTGGCGGCCCGGCCCGCCTTGATGACCTCGTGGGCCATCCGGGCGATCTGGAGCACGTCGTCGTCGGTCTCGGTGGGCAGGCCGCACATGAAGTACAGCTTCACCTGCCGCCAGCCGTTGGTGTACGCGGTGACGACGGTGCGGATCAGATCCTCCTCCGACACCATCTTGTTGATCACCTTGCGGATCCGCTCCGACCCGCCCTCGGGGGCGAAGGTCAGGCCGGTACGCCGGCCGTTGCGGGACAGTTCCTGGGCCAGGTCGATGTTGAACGCGTCCACCCGGGTCGACGGCAGCGACAGCGACACGTTGGTGCCCGCGTACTGCTCGGCCAGGCCGGAGCACATGTCGCCGATCTCGGAGTGGTCGGCCGACGACAGCGACAGCAGCCCCACCTCGTGGAAACCGGAGAACTCCAGCCCCTGCTGCACCATCTGCCCCACCGTGGTGATCGACCGCTCCCGGACGGGCCGGGTGATCATGCCGGCCTGGCAGAACCGGCAGCCCCGCGTGCAGCCCCGGAAGATCTCCACCGCGTACCGCTCGTGCACGGTCTCGGCGAGCGGGACCAGGGGCTTCTTCGGGTACGGCCAGGCGTCCAGGTCCATCGTCGTGCGCTTGTGCACCCGGAACGGCACGTCCGCCCGGTTCGGCACGACCCGCTGGATCCGCCCGTCGGGCAGGTAGTCCACGTCGTAGAAGCGCGGCACGTAGACGCTCTCGGTGCGGGCCAGCCGCAGCAACAGCTCGTCCCGGCCGCCGGGGGAGCCCTCGGACTTCCACTCCCGGACGATCGCGGTGATCTCCAGGACCGCCTCCTCGCCGTCGCCGAGCACGGCGGCGTCGACGAAGTCGGCGATCGGCTCCGGGTTGAACGCGGCGTGCCCGCCGGCCACGATCACCGGGTCGGCGTCGGTGCGGTCCGCCGCGAGCATCGGGATGCCGGCCAGGTCGATCGCGGTGAGCAGGTTGGTGTAGCCCAGCTCGGTGGAGAACGAGATGCCGAACACGTCGAAGTCGCGAACCGCGCGGTGGGCGTCGACGGTGAACTGCGGCACGCCGTGCGTGCGCATCAGACTCTCCAGGTCGGGCCAGACCGCGTACGTCCGCTCGGCGAGCACGTCGGGCAGCTCGTTGAGGACCTCGTACAGGATCTGCACGCCCTGGTTGGGCAGCCCGACCTCGTAGGCGTCCGGGTACATCAGCGCCCAGCGGACGGTCGCCGTGTCCCAGTCCTTGACCACCGCGCCCAGCTCGCCACCGACGTACTGGATGGGCTTGGTCACCTGGGGCAGCAGCGGCTCCAGCCGGGGCCAGACGGAGTTGGCCGCGGCGGGGCGCGGGGTGGTGGACGGGACGCTCATGATGCCCAAGGGTACGCGTCCGCCCGCCGGCCGCCGCGTCGCATCCGCCGCACGCCCGGCTCTGCCCCCGGAAAGGACCGGTCGCGCCCACGCTGATCAGGGCCACGGCTGGCCTATCTCGCCCAGGAGCCCGGCCTCAGCCGGTCCGGTTGCCGGCGCCCGCCCACGTCCCCCGGGACGTGGGCGAATCGCCGTCGGTGGCACGCCGGTACTAACCTCGGACCGGCGCGAGAGGAGATTGCCGCGATGCCGCACCCGCAGCCGGGAGCAGATCGACCGGCCGACGGGGGCACCCCGGCCAACGACCGGGACCAGGGTCCGGCCGTCGCCGGCGAGTCGACCCCCTCCCCCGGATCACCGCCCGCTGCGCCGGGCTCACGCGGCACCTCCGCGCCGCCCGCCGCCGCGGACGTGCCGGCCACGGACCCGGAGGGCACGCCCGCCACCCCGGCGGACGACGCCCCCGACCCGGCCGCCCCGCAGCCGACCGGACCGGACCCGACCGCGGCCGAGGCGACTCTCGAACAGAACGGCCCGGACCCCACCCGGGTCGAGGCTGCCCCGCAACGCACCGGACCGGACCCGACCCGGATCGAGGCCGCCCCGGGACGAACCGGCCCGGACCCGGCTCTCGGCGACGGTGGGCCGACCCCGGCGATCCCCGCCCCCGATCCGACGAAGGTCGACGCGCGGCCGGACCGGACCACCCTCGACCCTGCCGCTGCCGCTGCCGCGCCCCCGACGCCCCGGTGGACCGGCTCCGCGCCGGTCCCACCGCCGCCGCAACGCAGGAGGAACTGGGGCGAGTCGGCGGAGCCCACCCCGCCGCCACCCGCCCCGGTCGGGCACGGCCCGCTGCCGCCCCCGGAGAGCCAGGTGCCGGTGGACCCGTGGGCCGGCGTGGACACCGGAAGTTGGGACCTGCACTCCGCCGAGCTGCCCCCGCTGCCGCCGACGCTGTCGTACCCGACGCCGCCGGCCAGCCGGCGGTATCCGGGGCCGGTCGCCGGCTCGGCACCCGTCGTCGGGCCCCCGACCCCGCCGCCGGTGGCCCAACCGGCCACCCCACCGCAGGGGGCCCGGCCGGTGTCGCCCGCGGCCCGGCCCGTCAGCCCGCCGCCGCCCGTGGCCCGGCCACCGGCGCCGACCCGCCAGATGCCACCGCAGGCCCTGCCGCGCCAGGTGTCACCGACCGCCCCGCCGCGCCACGTGCCGCCGCCGGCTCTGCCGGTCGCGCCGTCCCGGCCGCCGCAGCAGCACCAGCCCGCCCCGCCGCCGCCGGCGACGCCGACCCCGCCGAGGGCCCCCCGCCGGCGCCGTCGGCGCTGGCCGTGGGTGCTGCTGCTCAGCATCGCCTGCTGCTGCGGCTGCCCGGCCTACTGGGTGAAGCCGATGTGGGAGCAGTACCCGGCGAGCGCCGCGCTGCCGCAGCAGATCTCCGACCTGTCGCTGCGCGAGGACGCCCGAAGCCAGGCCACCGCGAAGGAACTGGAGAAGGAGGTACGCAAGGCGCACCTGCTGACCGAGGACACCTTCGCCGGCGTGTACGCCTCGTCGGCGGGCAAGCCGGTGGCGGTGTTCGGCGGCACCGGGTTCCGGCTGACCCCGGAGAGCGACGCGGACGACGAGATGACCCGGCTGACGGAGCCGTACCGGCTCGGGGACAAGCAGGTGGTGGAGACCGGCGTCCGGGGCCGGTTCGAGCGCTGCGCCGTCGGCGCCCTCGACGGCACCGACGTGGTGGTGTGCACCTCGGTCGACCACGGGAGCCTCACCACCGGCGTGTTCACCCAGCTCTCCGTCGACGACAGCGCCCGGCTGCTGGAGACCATGCGCGAGCAGATCGTCGCGCCCGACCAGGACCCGGGCGCGACGGGCTGAGGCACGACGGGGTGGGGTCGGCCGAGGCCGGCAGCCAGGGACCGGGAGTGAGGAACCGGGGCGGGCGGCGGGCCGGTCAGGCCGGCGGCGCGCCCCCGGCCTCCGGAAGCGCGCGGGGCGGGGCGTAGCGCGGCACGTACTCCTGGCCGGTGAGCTTCTGGATCTCGCTCATCACCTCGTCGGTCATCTCCCGCAGCGAGGTCCGGTCGTCCGGGCGGCCGGTGAAGTCGAGCGGCTTGCCGAACCGCACGACGATGTTCGCCCGCCCCGGCCGGGGCACCCTGGTGCCGATCGGCTGCGCCTTGTCGGTGCCCGTCATACCGACCGGGATGATCGGGACGCCGGCCGCGACCGCCAGCCGGGCGGCCCCGGTGCGGCCCCGGTAGAGCCGCCCGTCGGGCGAGCGGGTCCCCTCCGGGTACACGGCGACGAAGTCACCGGCTCGCAGCGCCGGGATCGCCGCGTCGAACGCGGACAGCGCGGCCCTGCCGCCGGCCCGCTCGACCGGGATGGCCCCCAGCCCGGTGAGCACGAACTTCGACAACGCGCCCTTCGGGCCGGTCCCTTTGAAGTACTCCGACTTCGCCCAGAACGCCAGGTGCCGGGGCACGACCGTGCCGAGGAACAGTTCGTCGGCGACCGAGAGGTGGTTGCCGGCGAAGATGGCGCCACCGGTCTGCGGGATGTGCTCCAAACCCTCCACGGTCGGTCGGAAGGCCAACCGGAGCGCGGGCGCCACGGTGAGCTTGCCGATGGTGTAGAGCAGCGGCACTGGTCCTCCGGCGGTCGTGCTGAACGGGGCGATGTCACGTTAGCCGACGCTGTCACGCCGGGCCGAACGGGTGGCCGGGCCGCCCGCTGCGTGGCGGAGGACGGCCGGGCGGAGACTCCCTCCGGAAAGGCCCCCACCCGCCTCGAAGGTCGGCCGGCGGCGGCATGACCGGCGTCACACCCGCCGCCGTCACATCCACGCCCCCGCCGCCCGTCGTCCTGTTGTACCGACGAGGACGGGAGAACACGATGAGTCGGATCGATCTGGAGGCGGTGGCGCCGGAGGCGTACCGGGCGGTGGCCGGGTTGGAGCGGTACACCCGCGCGAACCTCGACCACACGGTGCTGGAACTGGTGAAGCTGCGCGCGTCGATACTGAACGGCTGCGCGTTCTGCGTGGACATGCACAGCCGGGACGCCCTCGCGGCGGGCGAGTCCAGCCGGCGGCTGTTCGCCGTGGCGGCCTGGCGGGAGGCGCCCTTCTTCGACGAACGGGAACGGGCCGCGCTCGCGCTCACCGACGCGCTCACCCGCCTCGGGGAGCACGGGGTGCCCGACGAGGTCTGGGACGCCGCCGCGAAGGTCTGGTCGGAGAAGGAGCTGGCGGACCTGACGGTCGCGATTGCCACAATCAACGTGTGGAATCGGATCGTGGCAGCCACCCGGCGCCGGCCGCCGACGGACGGGTGACGACGACCGGGACGACGCAGGAGGCCGGTGCGCTCGACGTGCACCGGCCGATGCTGCTCGGCCTGGCGTACCGGATGCTCGGCAGCCTGCACGACGCCGAGGACGTGCTCCAGGACGCGTACCTGCGGTGGCTGGGCGTCGACCGGGCGGCGGTGGCCGAGCCGCGCCGCTACCTGTCCCGGGTGGTCACCCGGCTCGCCATCGACCGGCTCCGGGCCCGGCAGGCCACCCGGGAGACGTACGTCGGGCCCTGGCTGCCTGAGCCGGTGCCCACCGCGCCCTCGCCGTTCGGGCCGCCGGAACACGCGGAGCTGCGCGACTCGCTCTCCCTGGCGCTGCTGCACCTGCTGGAGCGGCTGACCCCGCCGGAGCGCGCGGTCTACGTGCTGCGCACCGCCTTCGACCTGCCGTACGCCCAGGTCGGCGAGATCCTGGACCGGTCCGCAGCGGACTGCCGGCAGTTGCACCACCGGGCGGCGGCCCGGGTCGCCGACGAACGCCGACGCTTCGCGGCCGACCCGGGCGAGCAACGGCGGCTGCTTGACGCGTTCCTCGCCGCGGCCCGCGACGGCGACCTGGCCCGGCTGACGGACCTGGTGGCGACCGACGTCACCTTGTGGGCCGACGGGGGCGGCCGGGCCAGGGCGGCCCGCAACCCGGTACGCGGGGCGGACCGGGTGGCCCGTTTCTGCGCCGGGGTCCTCGGGCCCCGGCGGCCGACCCAGCGCGCGGTCCCCGTCGAGTTCAACGGCCGGCCCGGGTACGTCGTGCACTGGCCCGGCCGGCGGTACGCGCTGACCGTGTCCGCCGCCGGCGGCCGGATCACCGGCTTGTACGTGGTCGCCAACCCGGAGAAGCTCACCCGGCTGGCGGGGTGAGTCGGCGCCCGGCGTCGGAAAGCCGTCAGTCCAGCTCGGGGAACCAGAGCGCGATCTCGCGCTTGGCGCTGTCGGTGGAGTCGGAGGCGTGCACCAGGTTCTCCCGGTTGGACAGGGAGTAGTCGCCGCGGATGGTGCCGGCGGCGGCCCTGCGGCCGTCGGTGCTGCCGATCATGCCGCGCACCACTTCGATGACCTGATCGCCGGAGAGCACCAGGGCCACCAGCGGGCCGCTGGTCATGAACCCCTTCAGCGGCGGGTAGAACGCCTTGTCGACGTGCTCGGCGTAGTGCTGGTCGGCGAAGTCGCCGTCCATCGTCCGGAAAGCCATGGCGTCGATCCGCAGGCCCTTGCGCTCGAAACGGGAGAGGATCTCACCGACCAGGCCACGGCCGACCGCGTCGGGCTTGATCAGAACGAGAGAACGCTCGTCCGGGCTGCTGCTGGACACGCTGGGTTCCTCCTGTGCGCGGAAGACGGCTCGGCTGGGTACGGTCAGCCTAGCGACCCGGTGCCGGCACCGGCGCGGCGGCTGCGCTATTCCCTGGGTCGCCGATCCGGCCTAGCCTGGCCCTTGACCCATGGGAGGTCCACAGTGGCGAATGGCGGGAACCGACCCATCGCGCCGGTACGCAAGCTCATCGCGGCGGTGCTGGGCACCGTGGCGACCTTCGTGGTCCTGTTCGGGCTGGGCATGACCAGCTGGGCGATCGTGGCGCTCGGGGTGGCCCTGCTGGTGCTGGCGATCGCGATGGCCACCGTGCGCGGCGGCGGCCGGACCTGGGTGGTCGGCGTCGGCCACGTGCACAGCGCCTCCGAGCCGCCGAACGCGTACGCGTTCGGCCGCTGCGAGTTGCAGCTCGTCATCGACGCGCCCGGCCTGCCGCCCCGGTCGAAGAAGATCATCGAGCCGCGGGTCCCGGTGGCGAAGTGGCCCTCGATCGGGCAGGCCCTGCCGATCCGGGTGGCCCTGGACGACCAGCGGCACGTCCGCGTCCTCTGGGACGAGGTGCCAACCCACGCGGAGACCGCCGCGGCGGCGATGGCCGACCTCCCGCCCGAGTACGCGGGGGCCGACCCGGTCGACGAGGTGCTGATCCAGCAGGAGGCGCCGCCGTGGGCCGACCGCGTCCCGGACGACGACTTCCGCGACGATCTGCGCGACCTGCCCGGCTTCCACGACGATCTGCGTGGCTCGTCCGGTTTCCGCGACGATCTGCGCGACCAGCCCGGGCCCGACCCGCTGCGCGACGACGACCTCGGCCCGCTGACGGAGGGCCGGGAGCCGGTGGTGATGCACCAGCGGCCGGGCGGCCCGGTCGTGCTGGAGGGGACGCTGGTGGACCCGGCCTCTGGCCCGCTGCCCCGGCGGGCCACCCCGGCCCCCCGCCCGCCGGCCGACGAACGCTTCGACCCGACCGTCCCCGTCGAGACCATCGACGCGGGTGCCCCGGCCGACCCCATCGACGTGCCGCTGGACGACCCGGTCCCGCGCACCGGGCCGGCTTCCGACCAGCACGAACTGGACGAGGCGATCTTCGGTTACGACCCGGAGGCCGAGCCCGCCGACGCGGCGGCCCCGATCAGCGGGGTCGGCATCACCCTGCTGGTCACCGGCCTGGACCGGTCGCTGGAGTTCTACCGGGACACCCTCGGCTTCGAGGAGGTCGACCGGGGCGCCGGCAACGCCGTGCTCGCCTCCGGGGCGACCCGGCTGGTGCTGCGCGAGGTCACCGGCGCGGCCCCGATGAGCCGCCGCCTGGTCCACGTGAACCTGGAGGTCGACGACATCCAGGGCGCGTACGAGCGGCTGCGCGACTCCGGGGTCCGCTTCACGTACGCCCCGAGGGTGGTGAACCGGGGCACCAAACTGGAGGTCTGGGCGGCGGCCTTCCGCGACCCGGACGGCCACGGCGTCGCCCTCACCCAGTGGCGCACCCGCGCCGACGCCTGAACGTGTGGGGACGGCCCGCCGGCACCGGCTCCACGCCGCAGCGGGCCGTCCCGCAGGCGGCGACTCAGCGGCCGAGGATCACCCGGCGCACGTGCAGGGCGTACCCCCAGACCAGGGCGAAGATGATCCCCACCGCCAGCAGCGACCAGTGCAGCAGCCCGGCGAGCATCAGCGCCCCCTGGAGCACCGTTCCGGCGTACCAGGCCCACTGCCGGCGCATCATCCCGGCGAGCACGATCGCCGCCACGGCCAACGCCACGATGACCGCGACGGCCGCGCCGCTGAGCTCCCCGCCGAGCACCCGGATCGGCTGGATTGCGAGCAGCAGCACCAGGGCCTCCAGGCCGAGCGTCCCGGCGCCCAGGCCGCGCACCGCCCCCTCGGGGTTGCGCAGCCCGGAGCGCCGCTGACCCGACCCGTCGCCGGCGTCCTCCGCCGGGCGGTCGGGGTCCGGGGCGGTCATCGCTTGAACAGCCTGCGGGCGTCGGCCACGGTCACCACCGACCCGGTGATCAGCACGCCGACCCCGGACAGCTCGCCGGGGACGTCGGCCTCGGCCTCGGCCACCGCCGCCTCGATCGCGTCGGGCATCGCCTCGGCCACCGCAACCCGGTCCGCCCCGAAGACGTCCAGGGCCAGCTCGGCCAACTCGTCGGCCGGCATCGCCCGCGGCGAGCTGTTGCGGGTGACCACCAGCGAGTCGAGCACCGGCTCCAGCAGCTCCAGCAGGCTCACCGCGTCCTTGTCGCCGAGCACGCCGAGCACGCCGACCAGCTTGCTGAACGCGAACTCCTCCTGGAGGGCGGTCACCGTGGCCGCCATCCCGTGCGGGTTGTGCGCCCCGTCGAGCAGGATCGTCGGCGCGTTCCGCACCTTCTCCAGCCGGCCGGGCGAGCTGACGGCGGCGAAGCCCTCCCGGACCGCCTCCACGTCGAGCTGCCGATTCGATCCCGCCCCGAGGAACGCCTCCACGGCGGCGAGCGCCACCGCCGCGTTCTGCGCCTGGTGCGCGCCGTGCAGCGGGACGAACATGTCCTCGTACACCCCGCCGAGGCCCTGGATGCTGAGTACCTGACCGCCGACCGCCACCGAACGGCGCAGCACGCCGAACTCCGCCCCCTCGCGGGCGATCGTCGCGCCGACCTCGGCGCACCGCTCCAGGATCGGCCGGGCGGCTTCCTCCTCCTGCGCCGCGCAGACGACCGTGGCCCCCTTGTGGATGATCCCCGCCTTGTGCAGGGCGATGTCCTGGAGGGTGTCGCCCAGCCACTCGGTGTGGTCGAGCCCGATCGGGGTGAGCACCGCGACGCCGGCCTGGATCACGTTGGTGGAGTCCTCCGCCCCGCCGATCCCCACCTCGACCACCGCGACGTCTACCGGGGCGTCCGCGAAGGTGGCGAACGCCAGCGCGGTGGTCAGGTCGAAGTAGGTCAACGGCTCGGCGGAGCGCTGGTCGACCAGCTCGGCCAGCGGCACCACCTCGCGGTACGTGGCCACGAAGCGTTCCTCGCTGACCGGCTCCCCGTCCAGGCTGATCCGCTCCCGGACGGTCTCGAGGTGCGGGCTGGTGTACCGGCCGGTGTGCAGCCCGAACGCCCGCAGCAGCGAGTCGATCATCCGGGCGGTCGAGGTCTTGCCGTTGGTCCCGGTCAGGTGGATCGACGGGTACGCCCGCTGCGGGCTGCCGAGCAGGTCGAGCAACGTCTCGATCCGGTCCAGCTCGAAGTGCATACGGGTGAACCCGCGCGCGGCCAGCTCGCCGTCGACGGCGGCGAAGTCGCCGTCGACGCCGCGAGCGGCACGGTGGGCACGGTCGTTACGTTCGGTCACGAGGGCAGCGCCTCCAGAGCGGCATCGATGCGGATCAGGTCGGCCTCGGCGGTGGCGAGCCGATCGCGGATCTTGGCGACCACCGGCTCCGGGGCCTTCCCCACGAACGCCGGGTTGTCCAGCTTCGCGCGGGCCTGCGCGACCTCCTTCCCGGCGGCGGCGCGGTCCTTGGTCAGCCGGGCCCGCTCGGCGGCCACGTCGATCGAGCCCCGGGTGTCCAGCGCGACGCTCACCTCGCCGGGCATGGCCAGGGTCGCGCTGGCCTGGAAGTCGTCGCCGGCCGGGTCGAGCCGGACCAGCGAGCGGATCAGCCGCTCGTGGGAGGCGATGCCCGCGCCGGCCAGGCCGTCGAGCCGGGCGACCACCCGCTGGGTGGGCCGCAGGCCCTGGTCCGAGCGGAACCGCCGGATCTCGGTCACCACCCGCTGGACGGTGCCGACCTCGCCCTCCGCGGCGTCGTCGATCCCGGTACGGTCGGCGACCGGCCAGGTGGCCGTCATGACCGTCTCCCCGCCGGTCAGCGCGATCCACAGTTCCTCCGTGACGAACGGGATCACCGGGTGCAGCAGCCGCAGGAGCTGGTCCAGCACGTGCCCGAGCACCCGCCGGGTGGCGTCGGCCGCCGCCCCGCCCTCGGCGAGCACCGGCTTGCTCAGCTCCACGTACCAGTCGCAGACGTCGTCCCAGGCGAAGTGGTAGAGCAGGTCGCAGACCTTCGCGAACTCGTACGCCTCGAACTGCTCGTCGACCTCGGCGGTGACGTGCGCCAGCCGGGACAGGATCCACCGGTCGACGGTGGAGAGCTGCTCGGCCGGCGGCAGCGGCCCGCCGGTGTGGGCGCCGTTCATCAGCGCGAAGCGCGAGACGTTCCACAGCTTGTTGCAGAAGTTGCGGGAGCCCTGGCACCAGTCCTCGCTGACCGGGACGTCCTGGCCGGGGTTGGCGCCCCGGGCGAGGGTGAACCGGGTGGCGTCCGCGCCGAACCGATCGATCCAGTCCAGCGGGTCGACCACGTTGCCGAACGACTTCGACATCTTCTTGCCGTGCTCGTCGCGCACCATGCCGTGCAGGGCCACCACGTCGAACGGCGGCCGGCCGTCCATGGCGTAGAGACCGAACATCATCATCCGGGCGACCCAGAAGAACAGGATGTCGTAACCGGTGACCAGGACGCTGGTCGGGTAGAACTTCGCCAGGTCCGGGGTCTGCTCCGGCCAGCCGAGGGTGGAGAACGGCCACAGCCCGCTGGAGAACCAGGTGTCCAGCACGTCCTCGTCCTGGTGCCAGCCATCGCCGGTCGGCGGCTCCTCGTCCGGGCCGACGCAGACGATCTCGCCGTCCGGGCCGTACCAGACCGGGATGCGGTGGCCCCACCAGAGCTGGCGGGAGATGCACCAGTCGTGCATGTTGTCGACCCAGGCGAAGTAGCGCTTGGCCAGCTCGGCCGGCTCGACCTTCACCCGGCCGTCGCGCACCGCGTCCCCGGCCGCCTTGGCCAGCGGGGCGGTGTTGACGAACCACTGCAACGACAGCCGCGGCTCGACCGTGGTCTTGCACCGCGAGCAGTGGCCCACCGCGTGCACGTACGGACGCTTCTCGGCCACGATCAGGCCCTGCTCGCGCAGCGCGGCGACGATCGCCGGCCGGGCCTCGTACCGGTCCAGGCCCTCGAACGGGCCCGGTGCCGTGATGATGCCCCGCTCGTCCATGATCGTCAGGGCGGGCAGGTCGTGCCGCTGGCCGATCTCGAAGTCGTTCGGGTCGTGCGCCGGGGTCACCTTCACCATGCCGGTGCCGAAGCTCGGGTCGACGTGCTCGTCGGCGACGATCGGGATGCGCCGGTCGGTCAGCGGCAGCGCGACCTCGGTGCCGATCAGGTGCCGGTACCGCTCGTCGTCGGGGTGCACCGCCACCGCGGTGTCGCCGAGTATCGTCTCGGCGCGGGTGGTGGCCACCACGACCTCGTCGCCGTACCGGATCGAGATCAGCTCGCCGTCGTCGTCGGTGTGCTCCACCTCGATGTCGGACAGCGCGGTCAGGCAGCGCGGGCACCAGTTGATGATCCGGTTGGCCCGGTAGATCAGCCCGTCGTCGAAGAGCTTCTTGAACATGGTCTGCACGGCCCGGGACAGCCCCGCGTCCATGGTGAAGCGCTCGCGGTCCCAGTCGACCGCGTCGCCGAGGCGGCGCATCTGGCCCAGGATCGCGCCGCCGGACTCGGCCTTCCACTGCCACACCCGCTCGACGAACTTCTTCCGGCCCAGGTCGTGCCGGGACAGGCCCTCGCCGGCGAGTTGCCGCTCGACCAGATTCTGGGTGGCGATGCCGGCATGGTCCATGCCCGGCAGCCAGAGCGCCTCGAAGCCCTGCATCCGCTTGCGCCGGGTCAGGGCGTCCATCAGCGTGTGCTCGAACGCGTGGCCCATGTGCAGCGAGCCGGTCACGTTGGGCGGCGGGATGACGATGGCGAAGGGCGGCTTGTCGCTCCGGGCCGACGCCCGGAAGTGCCCGGCGGCTACCCACTGCTCGTACCGTCGCTGCTCAACCTCGCCCGGCTGGTACTGGGCGGGCAGGGTAGGGGCGTCGGGGCGTCGGGCATCCAGTCTCTCGGTCACCCTGAAAGTCTACGGAGCGCTTCCGCGGACCCGACGTGCGCCACCTGCCCTTCGCGTACGGTGTCGGCTATGTCCGACGCACATCTCACCGAGCGTCCGCTCGCCGACGAGCCCGAGCCGATCGACCTCACCGAGGAACCGATCCGGCTCAGCAACCGGGACCCGCGGGACGGGGCCCGGCGGCGCGGTCCCCGGTCCCGGCGCGGGCGGATCGCCCTCGCCGTGCTCCTGGCGGCCGGCCTCGCCGGCGTCGGGGCGCTGGGCGTCGGCGGCTGGCGGGTGGCGCAGCAGAAGGACGCCCGGCTGGCCGCTCCGACCACCGTCGCCGGCCTGCAACGCGACGACAGCGAGCGGGCCCGCAGCACCGCCGACTACCTGCGGGACGGACTGTCCGCCGATATCGACCTGGATCGCAGCCTCGGCGTCGTGTACCGCGATCCGGCGGACGAGAAGCGCTCGGTGCTGCTCTTCGGCGGCACCACCCTGCTGTGGCAGCCCGAACGCGACCTGGACACCCTCTTCGGCCTGATGGCCGACGAGACCGGGAAGGTCACCGAACTGCGTGAGGTGCCGGCCGGCCGGCTCGGCGGGGTGATGAAGTGCGGCACCACCAGCGGTGACGGTGGTGACTTCGCCGTCTGCGGCTGGGCGGACCACGGCAGCGTCGCGATGGCGATGCTGCCGGGACGCCCGGTGGACGCCGCCGGTGACCTGATGCGGCGGATCCGCGAGGAGGTCCAGACCCGTTCCTGAGCCCGTGACACCCCCGGGACCACGTTCCGGCGGTGCACGCTTTGGAACGAATCAGGCCGGAGCGGCCCCGGCCGGGTTCGGGTTCGGGTTCGGAAATGGTTACGGAAACGCGTCAGGGCCACCCCCGAAGGGGTGGCCCTGACCGAAAGATGTCCGGCGGTGTCCTACTCTCCCACACCCTCCCGAGTGCAGTACC
>NZ_JBEOWQ010000022.1:0-99748 GCF_040296145.1 Micromonospora sp. NPDC002296 | reverse complement strand
CACAAAAGAACCCCCCCACTCCTGTGCTTACCTGCCCCCCTCCGCTCGGGCCACCGCCAGCGGGCCCCCCCCCCCCCCCCCCCCCGCGGGGGGGGGGGGGGCCCCCCCCCCGCCCCCCCCGCCCCTGCGTCGTCGGCCGGTCGGCCTGCGGATTCCGGCCCGCGGTTCGCGCCGCAGGTTCCGGCCGTTCGTTCGGGCGGCGGTTCAGGCCACCGGGGCGAAGCCCGGCAGCCAGCGTTCCAGGATCGACCGGTACGGCGCCTTGGCCTCGAGCTGACAGAGCACGCCGATCGAGCCGAGCGTCACCCGGTGGATCAGCAGGTACGACGGGGGCAGGTTGAGCTGCCGGCTGAGTTGGTACGCCGGTGAGCGAGGGCTGGCCAGCCTGGTCGCCTCGGCCCGCAGCCAGGCCCGGGTGAACCGGAACTCCTCCTCCGCGACCGGGGCCAGCATGGGCCGGATGAAGTCCAGTACGGCCTGGGCGTCGATCGGCTCGGTGGGGCTGACGAAGCCCTCCTCGCGCAGCCCCTCGACCACGCCGTCGGCCTCGCCGCGCAGGGCCAGCCCGGCGAGCCGGCCGATCGGCTCGGGCGTGCCTTCCGGCATCCGGGCCACCGCCCCGAAGTCGATCACGCCGAGCCGGCCGTCCGGCAGCAGCCGGAAGTTGCCCGGGTGCGGGTCGGCGTGCAGCAGGCCGGCCCGAGCCGGCGCGGACAGGTGCAGGATGGCCATCAGCCGGCCGGCCTCGTCGCGTTGCGCCTCCGTGCCCGCCCGGATGATCTCGGCCAGCGGGGTACCCTCGATCCACTCGGTGACCAGAACCCGAGGGGTGGCCGCGAGCACCGCCGGGATGAAGATCTCGCTGTCGTCCGCGTACGCGGCGGCGAAGGCGCGCTGCGACTCGGCCTCCAACTCGTAGTCCAGTTCCTCGGTGATCCGCTCGCGCAGCTCGACCAGCAGCGGCTTGACGTCCAGCCCCGGCTGGATCGCCCGGAACATCCCGCCGAGGCGGGAGAGCTGCTTGAGGTCGGTGAGCAGCGCGTCGCCGGCCCCCGGGTACTGGATCTTGACGGCCGCATCGCGGGACGCCCCACCGTCCGGGTCCCGCCACACGGCCCGGTGCACCTGCCCGATGCTGGCCGCGGCGGCCGGGGTGTCGTCGAACCTGTCGAAGCGCTCCCGCCAGGCCGGACCGAGCTGCTCGGCGAGCACCTTGTGCACCGTGGCCGCGGGCAGCGGCGGCGCCGCCTCCTGGAGCTTGGTGAGGGCCTGCCGGTAGGGGGCGGCGACCTCCTCGGGCAGGGCCGCCTCGAACACCGACAGCGCCTGGCCGAACTTCATCGCCCCGCCCTTGAGCTGCCCGAGGACGCTGAACAGCTGCTCGGCCGTGCGTTGCTGGATCTCGGCGGAAATCACGTCGGAGGCCAGCCCGGTGACCCGCTTACCCATGCCGAGGACGGTCCGGCCGGCGAAGCCGAGCGGCAGAGCGGCGAGCTTGGCGGTCCGGGACACGGCCCGGCGCGGGATGTCGGTCACTCGGCCATTGTTACCGACTCGGCGGCCTCGCGGCTGCTCCGTGGCCGGGCCGGGCCGCCCGACCCCCGGATCGGTGCCCGCCGGGCCTGCCCGCCTCCGACCCAGGCCCCTGCCCGGCGGCCCCTGCCCGGCGGCCCCTGCCCGGCGGTCGTGCCGGGCCGCCGGCCGGTCCCCCCGACCCCGCCCGCCGACCCCGAGGGAGCCGTCGCGGCCGGTCAGCGGCCCCGTCCGGCACAGCGGCAGGACGGGTGGGGCGGCCAGGTGCGCCGGCGCAGCCGGCCGGGGCCGGTCACCTCCACGGCGCAGCCCAGGGTCTCCGGCGTGCCGCCGTCGAGGTGGGCCAGCGCCTCGGCGACGGCGTACCCGACTGCGGCGAGCAGGGTGGCCGTGCCGCAGGACTGGTCCGAGGCGTCGGCGGCGAGCTGGGCCGCGAGCGCCGGCCAGCCCGGGTCCCGCTCGGTGCGGTACAGGTCGACGCAGCGCAGACAGGGCCCGACGGGCGGACGGACGAGCGGGCCGATCGTCGGCACCCCCTCGCGCAGGGTGAGCAGCAGATGCGGCTGGCGACGCTGGGCGAACCCGGCCGCGAGCAGGGCTGCCGGTCGGTCGATGCCGAGCTGGAGCACGAGGTCGGGCCGGTTACGGGGCAGCGGGCGGGTGGCGGTGCCGGGGGCGGCCCGGTCCACCGCGGCGCGTACCGCCGGGGCGAGCGGGTGCCCCAGGTCGGTGGCGGCCAGCCCGGTGCCGACCAGGTCGGCCGGGCGCACCGACCCGGCGAGGTTCGCGTGGACGTGTCCCACCCCGGCCTGCGCGAGCGCGACGGCGACGGGAGCGCCGAGCCGGCCACCGCCGGTCACCAGCACCCGCGCGGCCCGGCGTCGCCGCAGCACCTGGGCCGGCGTGCCGGGCAGGTCCGGCGCGGCCAGGGCCAGCGCCCCGGCCTCCGCGGCGAGGCGGTGCCGCGCCGGGCCGGCGAGGTCGCGGGGGAGCAGCGTGTGCGCGGGTACGACCAGCCCGGCGTCACGCAGCGCGTCGAGCAGCCCGCGCGCCTCGTCCTGCCGCACGTCGGCGTCGGCGGCGTGCGCCAGGACGAGCCGTTCGCTGCGGGAGCCGTCGAGCAGGTCGAGCACCCGAACGGCGCGGGGGTTGGCCACCTCGACGAGGACGGCACGGCTCGATCCCAGCCCGAGCTGGAGGGTGTGCCGGTCCCGCCACAGGCGGGTCAGGCCGGGAAGCAGAACGGGCCGGGGCAGCGCGGGAGGGCTCATGATGACGAATCGTTACCGAGTCACCGCTGTCCGTCGATCGTTGTCCACAGGTGCGCCCCGCCCTGCCCTGGGTTCTCCACAGAAAAAGTCGAGTTATCCACAACCGGTCGGTAACCGTGTCGGCCAGCCGACACCGGACGGGCACCGAAACGGTGCGGGGGAGGGTGGCCGCAGCCGTCCTCCCCCGCACCGGACCCGTACGGGTCAGACCTTGGCCTTGCCCAGGATGCGGTTCACTGTTGTGCCGCATACCGGACACTTGCCCTTGGCCATGTTCATCCCGGTCTTCGAGACCTCGACGTGCCCCTCGAAATCCCGCTTCTCCTTGCACTTGACGCAGTAACCGTTGTAGGTCTGGGCCTGGTCGGCCACGGGTGCCCTCCTCGTCTCGTCCGCCGGTCGATCTGGCTCCGGCGGTTGCCCGGCGGCGGGCCACGCGGGGCGCCGACGCTGGGTCTTTCTCCGCGGCCACCCTCGTGACCGCTGGTCCGCGGACCCTACCCAGGTACGGGCGGTTCCATGTCAGCTGTGCTTCGACACTGTGAGCAAGTCGACGTCGAGAGTGTGCATGCCGAATTAGGTCGGATAAGTCAGTTTGGCGGGGACACGCCGGGTGAAAGCACCCAGATGCCCCAGGAGGGGGCCCTGGGGAGGCGGTCGGGACGGTGATCACCTACGGTGGGGATCGAGCCCTCGGGCCGCCCGGCACGGTCCCCTCGACCGTGACGGAGCGTCTTCGTGACGGTCTGCAAGGTTTTTTTTCGGGACTTCCGACCACCAACCATGACTTTCCGGGCGCGTGTCGTGGTGTTGACTCTTGCGGACCCCTGGTCAGTACCCATTAGCTTTCCTTCGTGACAGCAAAACGAGGCTGCGCGGCCCACTGATGGCAGGGGTGCGGAAGCCGGTCGTCGAAGTACGGCGCAGCCAGCGCCGGCGACGCACGGTGTCCGCCTACCGCGACGGTGAACGGGTCGTGGTGCTCATCCCCGACCAGTTCTCCCGGGCCGAGGAGACCGAGTGGGTCGACCGGATGCTGGCCCGGCTGGAGGCCCGGGAAGGGCGCCTCGCCCGCTCCGACGACGAGCTCCTCGGCCGCGCCGCCCGGTTGCGCAGCCTCTACCTCGCCGAGTACGGCGACCGGGCGGTGCCGTCGAGCGTCCGCTGGGTGACCAACCAGAACGGCCGCTGGGGCTCCTGCACCCCGGCCGACCGGACCATCCGCCTCTCGCACCGGATCCAGGACATGCCCGACTGGGTGATCGACTACGTCCTGCTGCACGAGTTGGCCCACCTCATCGTGCCCAGCCACAACGCCCGGTTCTGGGCGCTGGTGGGGCGCTGTCCCAAGGCCGAGCGGGCCCGTGGGTACCTGGAGGGCGTCGCCGCCGCCTCCGGCGGCCCGCTGACCGACTGACCGGTTCGGTGGGCCACGGCACCGGCACCGGGCGCGCGGTGGTGTGGCCGACGGCCTAGGGTCGGGGCGTGGCCCGACGTGTGGTGGTGGCGTTGCTCGGACCGGTGGCATGGGCGCCGCCGGGGATCGACCCGGTGGCTTGGCGGGCCGCGCTCGCCGAGGACGTGGTGGACCTGCTCGCCACGCTCCAGGAGGTGGAGACGGCGATCGCGGCCACCCCGCAGGACAGGTCGCTGGCCGAGGCCGTCGTCTGGCCGGGGATGGCCGTGTACGAGGTGCCCGAGGCCACCGTCACCGCCGTCCTCGCCGCGCTGACCGGTTACGACCAGGCGGCCGTCGTTGCCGCCGACGCCCCGGACCTGCCCGGCCTGACCGTCGGCAAGCTGCTCCGCCCGCTGACCACCCGGTCGGTGGCGGTGGCCCCCGCCGAGGGGGCCGGCCCCGGCCTGCTCGGCGTCGCGTCCCGGCTGCCCGTGCCGGGATGGCTGCCGGAGGTCGACCTGGACACCGCGCTCCCGGCGGACGTGCGGCGCAACGCCCCGCGCCCCGGGGACGTGGCTGTCACCGCCGCCTGGCGGCGGCTGCGCGGCCCAGCCGACCTGGCCACCCTCGACCCCGCCGTCGAGGGCTGGGAGACGACCCGCGCCCTGCTCTCCGGCCGCCGCTGACGGACGAGGGCCGCCGCTGACGGACGAGGGCCGCCGCTGACGCGCGAGGGCCGCCGCTGACGCGCGAGGGCCGCCGCTGACGCGCGAGGGCCGCCGGCGCGGTGCGCCGACGGCCCTCGGGTGCGCTCGGGAGAACGGGGTCAGGACTCCTCGGCGTCGTCCCCGGTGCCCTCGGGGCGCGGACGGGGGGAGCCCGGGGCCTGCTCCTCCGGGCCGCCCGGCGCGCTGAAGTCGAAGTTGGCCAACTCGTCGTCGAGGTCGAGCCGGGCCGTGGCGAACGCCGCCGGGTCGGCGAAGTCGTCGTCGGAGGGGAGCAGGTCCGGGTGGCCCCAGACGGCGTCCCGGCCGGAGATGCCCCGGTGCTCGGTCAGCGCCGCCCACAGGGCCGCCGCCTCGCGAAGCCGGCGCGGGCGCAGCTCCAGCCCGACCAGCGCCGCGAACGTCTGCTCGGCCGGCCCTCCGGCCGCCCGCCGCCGCCGGAACGCCTCGCCGAGGCGGACGACGTTGGGCAGCCGCTCGCCGGCGGCGTTGTCGACCACGTGGCAGACCCAGCCCTCCACCAGGGCGAGCGCGGTCTCCAGCCGGGCCAGCGACGCCTTCTGCGCCGGAGTGTCCTCCGGGGTGAAGATGCCCTCCAGGGCGATCGCCTGCATGGATTCCGGGTCGGTCGGGTCGACCCGCCCCATGGCCTCCTCGATCGCCTCCCGGTTGACCCGGATGCCCGACGCGTACGTCTCGACGGCGTTGAACACGTGCCCGCGCAGCCACGGCACGTGCTCGAAGAGCCGCTGGTGGGCCGCCTCGCGCAGGGCGACGTAGAGGCGCACCTCGTCCTCGGGCAGCTCCAGGCCCTCTCCGTACGCCCGGATGTTGGCCGGGATCAGCGCGGCGGTGCCGGCCGGGCCGAGCGGGAGCCCGATGTCGCCGGCGGAGAGCACCTCCGCGGCGAGCGAGCCGAGGGCCTGCCCGAGCTGGCCGCCGAACAGCGCGCCGCCGAGGGTGGCCATCATCGACTGCATCGGGCCGAGCTGGGCCCGCGCCTCCGGCGGCACCAGGTCACCCATCGCGCCGACCATCCGGCTGGCCACCGGGTCGCAGAGCTTGCGCCAGACGTCCAGGGTCTTGTAGATCCACTCGTTGCGGTTCCACGCCAGCGAGGTGCGGATGCCCGTCGGCCAGGCGGTGACCGGCTCGAGCCAGAGGTCGGCGAGGCGCAGCGCCTCCTCGACCGAGTGCCGCTCGTGCGGCGAGACCGCCGGATCGCCCGCCGCGGCGAGCTGGCTGGCGGCCACCTGCCGGGCCAGGTCCCAGTTGACCGGCCCGCTGCCCGGCGCGGAGAGCAGGTGCTGCAGCTGCGACATGAACTGCTGCATCTGCGCGGGATCGTTGGGATCTGGTGGTTGCCCACCCGGGAGCGCGAAACCGAACGGAATATCAGGCACGACGTCTACGGTACGCGGGCTGCGCCCCAGGTAGCCGCCACCGGCGTTGCGCTGAGGGCGAAGTCGTCGTCACCGTCCGGGCCCTCGCCGGACCGGTCGGTACGCTCTGCGCCATGAGACGTCGCGGCGTGACCGTCCTCCTGGGTGCCCTGCTGACCACCCTGCTGAGCTTCGGTGTGCTCAACGCGCCCATCCCGTACGTGGTGCTCGGTCCCGGGCCCACGGTGAACACGCTGGGCACCTCGGACGGCAAGGAGGTCATCCAGGTGTCCGGGCGGGCGACGTCCACCTCCGCCGGCCAGCTCCGGCTGACCACGGTCGGCGTGCAGCCCACCGTCCGGCTGCGCTCGGCGCTGTCCGGCTGGTTCTCCTCCGACGAGGCCGTGGTGCCGCGCGAGCTGGTCTACCCGCCGGGGGAGAGCCGGCAGGAGGTGGAGCAGCGCAACGAGAAGGACTTCCGTAACTCCCAGACCAGCGCCGAGACGGCGGCCCTGCGAAAGCTGGGGTACCCGGTCCGGGCGCAGGTGAAGACCGTGACGGCGGGCGGCCCGTCGGCCGGGGCGCTGCAGGTCGGCGACGTCGTCACCTCGGTCGACGGCACGCCGGTGACCAGCGCCGGCCGGCTCACCGAGCTCGTCCGGGCCAAGCCGGCGGGCACCGCGCTGACCATCGGCTACACCCGCGACGGCGCCGCCGCCACGGCGCAGGTCACCAGCCGGGAGCAGGACGGCCGGCCGCGGATCGGGATCGAGATCGACCAGCAGCAGCCGCACCCGTTCACCCTCTCCATCGACCTGAACGACATCGGCGGTCCCAGCGCCGGCCTGATGTTCGCCCTGGGGATCGTGGACAAGCTGGAGCCGGCCGACCTGACCGGCGGGAAGATCATCGCCGGTACCGGCACGATCGACGACGAGGGGCGGGTCGGCCCGATCGGCGGGATCGCCCAGAAGCTGGTCGGCGCGAAGCAGGCCGGGGCCAAGGTGTTCCTGGTGCCGCAGGCCAACTGCGCCGAGGCGGTCCGCAACCCGCAGCCCGGCCTTCCGCTGCTCAAGGTGGGCACGATCGACGACGCGCTGACGGCCCTGGCGACGCTGCGCGAGGGCGGCGAGCCGACCCGCTGCTGACCGAACCGACCCTGCCCGGCGTGACCGTGGGCCGCCGCTCTCAGGAAGACCCCGTACGCTGTGTGCCTGGTCGGAGCCGATCACATCGAGCGTGCGGAGCCAAGAGTGGTCATGCGTAGCAGCCCCCTGCCGAGGATGAGCCGGCGCGGACGCGTCACGATCGGGGTGCTGATCGGGGTGTTCGTGCTCTTCACCCTGCTGGGCTGGGGGGTGCAGGCCTGGACCGACTGGCTGTGGTTCGACGAGGTCCGCTACACCCAGGTGTTCACCGGCGTGCTCACCACCCGGGTACTGCTCTTCCTCGTCGTCGGCCTCGCCATGGCGGTGATCGTCGGCGGCAACCTGTGGCTGGCCCACCGGCTGCGGCCACGGCTGCGCCCGCACTCGCTGGAGCAGGCCACCCTGGAGCGGTACCGGATGGTGCTCGGCCCGCGGCTCGGCCTGTGGATCAGTCTGGCCGCCGTGGTGGTCGGGCTCTTCGCCGGGCTCTCGGCGCAGAGCCGGTGGAACCAGTGGCTGCTCTTCCGCAACGGCGGCGACTTCGGCGTCAAGGACCCCGAGTTCGGCATCGACATCGGGTTCTACGTCTTCCAGTTGCCGTTCTGGCGCTACCTGCTCGGCGTCGGCTTCACCGCCGTCGTGCTCGCCCTGCTCGGCGCGCTGGCCGTGCACTACATCTTCGGCGGCGTGCGGCTGCAGGGCGTCGGGGACCGGATGACCAACGCCGCGCGGGCCCACCTGAGCACGCTCGTGGCGGTCTTCGTCCTGCTCAAGGCCGTCGCGTACGTGCTGGACCGGCGCTCCATGCTGCTGGACTACAACGAGGGGGCGAAGCTCTACGGCGCCGGGTACGCCGACATCAACGCCCTGCTGCCGGCCAAGGAGATCCTCGCCTACATCTCGGTCGTGGTGGCAATCGCGATCATCGTGTTCTCCAACGCGGTGATGCGGAACCTGGTCTGGCCGGGCATCTCGCTGGCCCTGCTCGGCGTCTCCGCGGTCGCCATCGGCGGTATCTACCCCTGGGCGGTGCAGACCTTCGAGGTCAAGCCGAGCGCCAAGGACAAGGAGGCCCCGTACATCGAGCGCGCCATCGGGGCCACCCGGTCGGCGTTCGGGCTGGCCGACACGAAGACCTCGCCGTACGCGGCGAGCAACCTCGTTCCACCGGGGAGCCTGGCCACCGACACCTCCGTGGTGCCGAACGTGCGGCTGCTCGACCCGCAGCTCGTCTCCGAGACGTACACCCAGCTCCAGCAGGTCCGGGGCTTCTACGACTTCGGCCCGAAGCTGGACATCGACCGGTACGCCGTGTCCGGCAAGACTTCCGACTACGTGGTCGGGGTCCGGGAGGTCAACTACAACGAGCTGACCGACCAGCAGAACACCTGGATCAACCGGCACACCGTCTACACCCACGGCTACGGCCTGGTCGCCGCGCCGGCCAACCAGGTCGTCTGCGGCGGTCAGCCGTACTTCGTCTCGGGCTTCCTGGGCGAGAAGACCCAGGAGGCGTGTTCCTCGCAGGTCGAGCAGATCCCGGCCAGCCAGCCGCGCATCTACTACGGCGAGCGGATGGGCCCGGACGACTACGCGATCGTCGGGCAGGCGAACCCGGAGCGGAACGCGGAGTTCGACCGGCCGACCCAGACCGGCGGCGAGCAGTACTACACCTACACCGGTGAGGGTGGCGTCGAGATCGGCTCGTTCACCCGCCGGCTGCTGTACGCGATCAAGCAGCAGGAGTCGAACTTCCTGCTCTCCGAGGCGGTCAACGACAACTCGAAGCTGCTCTACGTGCGCAACCCCCGGGACCGGGTGGAGAAGGTCGCGCCGTTCCTCACCGTCGACGGCGACCCGTACCCGGCGGTGGTCGGTGGCCGGGTGCAGTGGATCGTCGACGGCTACACGACGGCCGCGACCTACCCGTACGCCGAGCGGGTGAACCTCCAGGCCGAGACGACCGACGAGCTGACCGGACGGGGCACGTTCCAGCTCGCCCGGGAGAACGTCAACTACATCCGCAACTCGGTCAAGGCCACGGTCGACGCGTACGACGGCACGGTCCGGCTGTACGAGTTCGACCAGACCGACCCGGTGCTGAAGGCGTGGAACAAGGCGTTCGGCGGGGACCTGGTGCTGCCCAACGACAAGATCCCGGCCGAGCTGCGGGAGCACCTCCGCTACCCGGCCGACCTGTTCAAGGTGCAGCGCAACCTGCTGACCAAGTTCCACGTCACCGCCCCGGGTGACTTCTACTCGGCGCAGGACTTCTGGCAGGTGCCGAACGTGCCGGACAACCCGGACGGCGGGCAGAAGCAGCCGCCGTTCTACCTGTGGACCCAGTTCCCCGGCCAGGACGCGCCGCGCTTCCAGCTCACCTCGGCGGTCACCCCGAACGGCCGGCAGAACCTCGCCGCGCTGATCTCCGGCTCGTACGTGGACGGCAAGCCGCAGCTGGAGGTGCTGGAGCTGCCGGACCAGACCCGGATCTCCGGCCCGGTGCAGGTGCACCAGCAGATGACCAACAACGCCAACATCCGGCAGCAGCTCAACCTGCTCTCCTCGAACCAGGCCCAGGTGCAGTACGGCAACCTGCTCTCGCTGCCGTTCGGCAACGGGATGCTCTACGTCGAGCCGGTGTACGTGAAGAGCAACCAGCAGGACGCGTACCCGCTGCTGCAGAAGGTGCTGCTGTCGTACGGCGACGGCGGTTCGTACGTGGTGCTGGCCAACAACATCACCGACGGCATCAAGCAGCTCGTCGAGCAGGGCAAGGAGGCCGCCCAGGGTGCCACCCCGCCGTCCGGCGGCACGCCGCCGCCCGGCGGGACCAACGCGCCGCCGCTGACGGGCGAGCTGGCCGAGGCCGCAGGCAAGGTGCAGGCGGCCATCGCCGAGGTCAAGGCCGCGCAGACGTCCGGTGACTTCGAGCGGTACGGCCGGGCGCTCAAGGCCCTCGACGACGCGATGACGGCGTTCCAGCGGGCGCAGCAGGCGGCCACGCCGGCCTCGCCGACGCCGGGTGCCACGCCGAGCGGCAGTCCCGCCCCGTCGCCCTCGGCGGGCGGCTGACCTGCGCGGAGTCGCCCGGGTCGGGCCGTTTTGCGGTCCGCCCGGGCGGTGCGCTAGGGTTAACCAGTCGACGCGGGGTGGAGCAGCTCGGTAGCTCGCTGGGCTCATAACCCAGAGGTCGCAGGTTCAAATCCTGTCCCCGCTACTCGTCGGAAAGGCCCCGGAGATTACTCCGGGGCCTTTCGCGTTGTCCGGTAGGTTCGGGCCCCGGCGCTCGGTCCCGGGCCCCTGCGCCTGCGATGCCCGGCACGGTGGCTTGCGGATGCTCGGCACCGTGCCGGATGCGGAGGGCTGCCGGACCGTGCCGGATGCGGAGGGCTGCCGGCGCCCGGAGACGTGACGCGACGCCCCCCGGGGTCGGTCGTCCGCCGGCCCGAGGGGCCGGCTGATCTCCGTCCAGGGGATGCGCTAAGCTTTAGAAGCCGACGCGGGGTGGAGCAGCTCGGTAGCTCGCTGGGCTCATAACCCAGAGGTCGCAGGTTCAAATCCTGTCCCCGCTACGAGCCAGAAGGGCCCGGAGATTACTCCGGGCCCTTCTGCTTTTCCATTCTCCGCCGCCCGGCTTCCGGCGTCGCTGTCCGGGTTGGCCTTCCTGGTCCCGCCCGGGTTCCGGTTCCTGTTCGCGACCGGTCTCCCTCGTCCTGAGGCGGTCCGTCCGGAAGCTCCCGGTGAAATCCGGTCCGTCCGGGTGCCGCTGTTGCGCCGCTCGGCGAGGATGGGGGGCATGTCTTCGTCAAACAAGTGGTGGGGCCGGCTGAGCGCGGTCCTCGGTGCGGTCGTGTTGTCGGTCTTCGTCCCGGTCGCGGCCTGGGCGTCCACCGGTCCTGGCGAGCTGGTGGTCGAGGCCGCCAGGCGACGCCGGGGCGGTGGCGGCTTCCTGGGGCTGCTCTGCTGCCTCGTCGTCGTCGGCGGAATCGTCCTGCTGGTGCTGATGCTGATGCGCAACCGGCGCAACCGGCCGCCACGCTGACCGGTTCGCGCTGACCGGGTGGGGCCGACCCGTCACGCTCGGCGCGGCGGGTCGGGTCACTCGGCCAGCGCGGCGTTGGCCTGGGCGATGAACCGGGTCGTCGCCGCGCGGATGCCGGACCGGCCGGAGAGGACCCCTTCGGCCGTGGCGACGAGCAGGGCCCGCACCCGGGCGTGCCCCTTCGGGGGTGGGCTGGGCGCGGGGCCGAGGGCGTCGGCGAGAGCCTCGGCGAGGGCGGCGGCCCGCTGCTGTCCGGCGTCGGTGACGCTCTCCTTGACGTACCGGCGGTTGGCGAGGTTCGGGTTGACCCCCCGCTCCTGGCCCAGGGCCACGCCCGCCTCCATGTTGGTGGTGAGGAAGTTGATCACCTCCGCCACCACGTCGGGTCGCCGTGTGCCACGGAACGCCGCCCAGTACATCGACGCCCGCGCCCACTGCGCGCCCGGCGGGCCGGGGAACGCGGCCAGGGCCAGCTCGTCGTCGGTGTAGCGCTGAAGCTCGGGGAACTGGTGGGCCCACGCGAACGAGGCGGCCGTGTGCCCGGTCACCACCAACTGGCGGTTCGGCTCGCCGCTGTCGGCCTGGTCGACCAGGGCGGCGCTCGGGGTGGCCCGACGGGTCCGGGCGGTCTGCCACAGCTCGAACCAGTCGACCAGATCGGCCGCGGTGAAGCCGAGCTGCCGGCCCTGGTACAGCTCGCCACCCCGGGACCGCAGCCAGAGCCAGAGCGCCCGGTGGTCCCCGGACGGGTCCATCGTGCCGGCCACCCGGCCGTCGGCGGCCCGGGTGACCCGCGCAGCCCAGTCGACGTACTCCTGCCAGGACATCCCGGTGCGGGGCTCCGGGACCTTCAGCCGGCGCAGCAGGGCGCGGTTGTAGACCACGGCGGCGGTGGTCTGGGCCGCCGCCACGCCCACGGTGCGGCCGTCGACCTCGCCGTAGCGGACCAGGCCCGGGGAAAGCCCGCGCAGGTCGAGCCGGTTGTCGGCGACGTACCCGCCGAGGTCGAGCAGGATGTCCCGCCGGGCGTACTCGGTGAGGACGGTGTCGTCGACCTGGATCAGGTCGGGCACGTTCCCGCCGGCCGCCTGGGTGGCGAGCCGGTCGTAGTAGCCGTCGAGGCCCTGCCAGGTGACCCGGAAGCTGATCCGGGGGTTGCGCGCGGAGTAGAGCCGCAGCGCCTTCTCGGTCAGCTCGGCCCGCTTCGTGCTGCCGTACCAGAAGACGGAGAGCTCGATCAGCCCGTCATCGACGGGCGTCTCCTCCTCGTCGCCGCACCCGGTCAGGCCGGTCGCCGCGAGCGGCGCCCCGAACAGCGCCCCCAGCAGCCGCCGGCGGCCCGGGTCGGCGCCGGCGTGGGGGAGCGGGGGACGGGCGGTGGGCACAGGGATTCTCCTGGTCGTCCGGCGGGCGGTCGGACCATTTACACAGCCGGCGCGGGCGGGTGTCAACGGCCGTCCGGCCGGGATCGGGCCGAGGCGACCCGAAGATCGACCGGCCTCGCCGGGCGGCTCGTCGGCCCCTTCCTCCCGGCGTCCCGATCCCGGTCCGGCCGGCCGTGGCCGGTGGACCCTCCCGGGTGGCCGGCCCGGCCGTTTCGAGGGCCGTGGTGTACTAGGCCGCGTGGAACTTCTGCACTCGGGCAAGGTCCGGGACGTCTACGCCGACGGCGACGACCTGATCCTGGTCGCCTCGGACCGGATCTCGATCTACGACGTGGTGCTGCCGACCCCCGTACCGGACAAGGGCCGGCTGCTGACCGCGCTGTCGCTGTGGTGGTTCGAGCAGCTCGCCGATCTGGTGCCGAACCACGTCGTCTCCGCCACCGACGTGCCGGCGGAGTTCGCCGGCCGGGCGATCCGCTGCCGGCGGCTGGAGATGGTCCCGGTCGAGTGCGTCGCCCGGGGGTACCTGACCGGCGGCGGCCTCACCGAGTACGAGCGCACCGGCGCGGTCTCCGGCGTCGAGCTGCCCCGCGGGCTGGTCGAGGCGTCGATCCTGCCCGAGCCGATCTTCACCCCGTCGACGAAGGCGCCCAAGGGCGAGCACGACGAGCCGATCACCTACCAGCAGGTGGTGGACAAGGTCGGCGCGGAGACCGCCGGGCGGCTGCGGCAGATCACCATCGACGTCTACTGCCGCGGTGCCGAGCTCGCCGCCGAGCGGGGCATCCTGGTCGCCGACACCAAGATCGAGCTGGGCTGGGCGGCGGACGGCACGCTGGTCCTCGGCGACGAGGTGCTCACCTCCGACTCGTCCCGGTTCTGGCCGGCCGAGTCGTACCAGCCGGGCCGGGCGCAGTTCTCCTACGACAAGCAGTACGTCCGGGACTGGGCCACCGGCGGCGGCTGGGACAAGCAGCCGCCGGCCCCCGAGGTGCCCGCCGAGGTGATCGAGGCGACCCGGGCCCGCTACGTCGAGGTCTACGAGAAGCTCACCGGCAACACCTGGGCCTGACGGCGACCCGTAACCGCGTCTCGCCGCCCGGTGCTCCTTCGTCGAGCTGATCAAGGCCGGGTGATCCGGATTCCTTGATCCTTTGTCGTCCAGCGACGTGACACGCCGGGCGATGTGTCGCTCAACGACAGACGATCTTGTTGCGAGGCGAGACCGGACTCGTCCCCGGCGCATGCAGCACTTCGGGCGTCCCGTGGCCTTTCCCGGGGTGGAGGTGCCATGCAGCCGACATTCGAGGATTTCGTGACCGCGCGCGGGGGATCGCTGCTGCGGTTCGCGCTGATGCTTACCGGTGACCGGCACCAGGCCGAGGATCTTGTCCAGTCCGTCCTGGCCAAGGCGTACGTCCGGTGGGGCCGGGTGGCCGGGATGAGCCAGCCCGAGGCGTACCTGAAACGGGTGCTGGTCAACGAGAACCTGCGCTGGTGGCGGCGGCGCTCGTCGCGCGAGGTCCCGGTCGCCGCGCCCGACGACGGCCCGGCGGGCCCGGACGGTGCCGGTTCGCACGCCGCCCGGGACGCCGCCTGGGCGCTGCTGGGCCGGCTGCCCCGCCGCCAGCGGGCGGTGCTGGCGCTGCGGTACTACGAGGATCTCTCCGACACGCAGATCGCCGAGGTTCTCGGCTGCACCCCGGGCACGGTGCGTTCCCAGGCTGCCCGGGCCCTCGCCACGCTCCGGGCCGTGGTGCCCGCGATGGATCGGGAGGCACTGCCATGAGCCGGTACGACGTGGAGACGTTGGTCCGGGACGCGTTCCGCAGCCGAGAGCACGAGACGGAGGACGCGCAGCCGGGCCTGGTCGGAGCGGTCCGTGCCCGGGTGGCACGCCGCCGCCGGGTCCGGGTCGTCGCGGCCGGGGCAGGCGTGCTGGCCGTGCTCGCCGCCGCCGGGGGGACCGCGTCGGTGCTGACCGACCGCCCGCCCGCCGTCGACGCGACCGCCGAGGACCGGGCCGCGACCGCCGACTGGCGCTGGGAAAGCTCCCTCGGCGCGCAGATCCGGGTGCCGGCGGCCTGGACGGTGAACAACCTCGGCTGCCTGATGACCGGCGAGCCGAGCGTGGTCCGGGGACGGCACGCGCAGCCCGCCTGCCTGACCCCCGAGCCCGTCGGCAAGGAGGTCGCCGTCATCGGCGAGCAGCCGGTCGACCAGCCCGGCGGCGACGGGCTGGTGGGGCGCGAGGTCACCGTGGACGGGGTGCGGGCCGTCCGCACCGAGGGGCGGCTGCCCGACGGCCGGTACGCCGGCTCGGTCACCGTGTCCGCCCGGCAGGTCGCGGTGACGGTGCGGACCCGGGACGAGGCCACCACCCGGCGGATCCTGGACAGCCTCCGGCTGGTGGAGACCGATCACGCCGGCTGCGCCGCCCGCCGCCCCGCGATCGCCGCCGCGCCCGCCGTGACCGGCGGGCCGTCGGGCCCGGTGGCGCAGCCCGCGAAATCTGCGGTGAAGGCACCGTTCTTGCCGCCCGACCCGGCCTCGATCGGGATCTGCTCCTACGGCTCGTCGTTCCCCAGCAGGCTCGACCGGCTTCAGGCCTCGGCACGGCTGACCGGATCGGACGCCGCCGCGCTCGCCGCCGGGCTCAACGCCGCCCGCCCCGGCGGCAATCCGGACGTCACGGGCTCCTCCTGCCCCCGGCCGGAGCCGGTCGACTACGACGCGCTGCTCCTGGTGCGCCACGGGGGCGCGGAGACCCGGGTGCGGGTCACCTGGAGCGGGTGCGCGGGGCGCGGGCTGGACAACGGGGCGAGCCGGGCGGAGCTGACCATGTCGCTGCTGGCCAGCATCATGGGCCCTGTGCACACCGGCTACCAGTTGTCCCGGGATCTGCCTGACTAGCCCAACCCTCCCCGGCCGCCCGGATGTTCGGCGGTACGAACGCCGTAACCCGTGGCACCGAGCCTGAGCCGGTCAGGAGATGGCTCAGTCTTCCCAGTCGAGGGTGCGCTGGACGGCCTTGCGCCACTGGCGCAGCTCCCGGTCGCGGTGCTCCGCGCCCATCGTGGAGGTCCACTGGGCGTCGGAGCGCCACTGGGCGCGCAGGGTGGCCAGGTCCGGCCAGAAGCCCACGGCGAGCCCGGCGGCGTACGCGGCGCCGAGGCAGGTGGTCTCGGTGATCCGGGAGCGGACCACCGGCACGTCCAGCACGTCGGCGAGGAACTGCATCAGCAGGCCGTTCGCGGTCATCCCGCCGTCCACCCGCAGCCGGCGCAGCGCCACGTCCGAGTCGGCGTTCATCGCGTCGACCACCTCGCGGGTCTGCCAGGCGGACGCCTCCAGCACCGCCCGGGCCAGGTGCCCCTTGGTGATGTAGCCGGTCAGCCCGGCGATCACCCCGCGCGCGTCGCTGCGCCAGTGCGGGGCGAACAGTCCGGAGAACGCCGGCACCACGTAGCAGCCGCCGTTGTCGTCGACCGTGCGGGCCAGGTCCTCCACCTCCGCGGCGGTGGCGATCAGCCCGAGGTTGTCCCGCAGCCACTGCACCAGCGAGCCGGTGACCGCGATCGCCCCCTCCAGGGCGTACGCGGCCGGCTGGCCGTCGATCCGGTACGCCACCGTGGTCAGCAGGCCGTGCGTCGAGGTGACCGGGCTGGCCCCGGTGTTCAGCAGCAGGAAGCTGCCGGTGCCGTACGTGCACTTCGCCTCGCCCGGCTGGAAGCAGGTCTGCCCGAACAGGGCGGCCTGCTGGTCGCCGAGCGCGCTGGCCACCGGCACCCCGGCGAGCAGCCCGTCGGCGGTGCCGTACACCTCGGCCGAGGAGCGGATCTCCGGCAGCATCGCCGCCGGCACGCCGAGCGCGTCGAGCAGTTCCGGGTCCCAGTCGAGGGTCTCCAGGTCCATCAGCATGGTCCGGCTCGCGTTGGTCACGTCCGTGACGTGCCGGCCGGTCAGCTTCCAGATCAGCCAGCTGTCCATCGTGCCGAACAGCACCTCGCCCCGCTCGGCGCGCTCGCGCAGCCCGTCGACGTGGTCGAGCAGCCAGCGCAGCTTCGGGCCGGCGAAGTAGGTGGCCAGGGTGAGCCCGGTGCGGGCGCGCAGCCGCTCCTCGCCGTACGCGTCGGCCAGCGCGCGCAGCTGCGGCCCGGTGCGGGTGTCCTGCCAGACCACGGCGTGCGCGACCGGGCGGCCGGTGGCCCGGTCCCAGACCACGGTGGTCTCCCGCTGGTTGGTGATGCCGACCGCCGCCAGCCCCTCCGGGCCGGTGCCGGCGGCGTCCAGCGCCTCCCGCACCACGAGCTGGACGTTGTCCCAGATCTCCTCGGCGTCGTGCTCGACCCAACCGGGCCGGGGGAAGATCTGCCGGTGCTCGCGCTGGGCCACGGCGACGATCTCCCCGGCCCGGTCGAACACGATGCACCGCGAGGAGGTGGTGCCCTGGTCGATGGCGGCGACGTACTCTCCGGTCACGGCAGCACCGTACCCGCCCGGCCGCGTGTCCGCCGGCCACCGCCGGCCGTACGATCAGTCAACGTGCGCGACATCGCCGTTTTCAGTGGAACCGCCCATCCCGACCTCGCCGCCGAGATCTGTGCCCATCTCGGGGTGCCGCTGCACCCCGTGCGGGTGTCCCGGTTCGCCAACGACTGCCTGGAGGTGCAGTTGCAGGCGAACTGCCGGGAGCGGGACGTCTTCCTGATCCAGCCTCTGGTGCCGCCGACCCAGGAGCACCTGGTCGAGCTGCTGCTCATGATCGACGCGGCCCGGGGCGCGTCGGCCGGCCGGATCACGGTGGTGCTGCCGCACTACGCGTACGCCCGGTCGGACAAGAAGGACGCGCCGCGCATCTCGATCGGCGGCCGGCTGGTCGCGGACCTGCTCACCTCGGCCGGCGCGGACCGGGTGCTGGCGATGACCCTGCACTCGCCGCAGGTGCACGGGTTCTTCAGCGTCCCGGTGGACCACCTGCACGCGCTGCGCGAGCTGGCCGGCCACTTCCAACGGTACGACCTGAGCAACACCGTGGTGGTGTCGCCCGACCTGGGCAACGCCAAGGAGGCCGCCGCCTTCGCCCGGATGCTCGGCACCCCGGTCGCGGCCGGCGCGAAGCAGCGGTTCAGCGACGACCTGGTCAAGATCAGCACGGTGATCGGTGAGGTGGCCGACCGGGACGTGATCGTGCTCGACGACGAGATCGCCAAGGGCAGCACGGTGATCGAGCTGATGGCCCACCTGCGCGCGCTGAAGGTCCGCTCGATCCGGCTGGCCTGCACCCATGGCCTCTTCTCCAGCGGTGCGCTGGACCGGCTCAGCGGGCAGGACGGGGTGCTGGAGATCGTCTGCACGAACACGGTGCCGATCCCGGCGGAGAAGCGGGTGCCCAAGCTGGAGGTGCTCTCGGTCGCGCCGGCGCTGGCCGAGGCGATGCGTCGGATTCACAACGGGGAGTCGGTCAGCGCCCTCTTCGGCTGAGCCATGCCCGGCGTCAGCCATGCCCGGTGGCGTGCCGGCGTGGGGTCAACCCCCGGCGCGCCGGAGGGCGCCGAGGGCGGCGCTGATCCGGACCGTGGTGCCGGCCGCGCCGGTCTCGACCTCCATGGCGTCGCTCAGCTCGCGGGCCAGCCAGAGGCCCCAGCCGCCGGCGGTGTCGGGCGCGGGGCGGTCGCGGTCGTCGAGCCGTCGGGCGCTGATCCCCCGCCCGTGGTCGGCGACCTCGCAGACCAGTTGCCCCGGATGGCACCACATCCGCAGCCAGCCCTGCCCGCCGCCGTGGCGCACCGCATTGGTGATCAGCTCGTTGACCGCCAGCACGAAGTCGTCGAGGCGCTGCCCGTCCAGGCCGGCCGCGTGCGCGCAGGAGGTGACCGAGTGACGCAGCTCGGTCACCTGTGCCTGTTCGAAGGCCTCGGCGATCAGGGGGGAAGTGTCGATGGGCACAACCGTACGCGGTGCGGGCAGTTCTACGTTCGTCATGGCCCCGTCCGGAGGTGGGTCGCGGACCTGATTTGCGGCTTTTCCACCGTACGCCAGGATTGTTGGTCGCGCATCCGCCACCCCTGCGGGCCCCGTACCGGGCTGTGGCATCGTGACGGGCGTGCCGTCGCCGCCCGGTGGATTCGAGGTCCCGCTCTGGCGGGCCGTAGCGGTGTTCCGGTTCGCGGCCCTGGCGTACGTCGGCCTGCTGGCCCTGCGCGACGCCGACCGGTACGCCCACCCGGCGCCGGCCGGGGTGGTCCTGCTCGTGATGCTCGGCTGGACGGTGACCACCGCGTACGGCTATGCCCGCCCGGACCGGCGGCGCTGGCCGCTGCTGGTGGCCGACCTCGCGGTCGTGCTCGGGGTCCTGCTGGTCAGCCCGTGGGTGCAGGGGCGGTCCGCACTCGCCACCGGCGCGCCCAGCCTCGCGGTGGTCTGGCTGGCCGGGCCGGTGCTCGCCTGGGCGGTCTCCGGCGGCCGGCGCCGGGGCACGGTGGCCGCGCTGCTGGTCGGCGGGGTCGACCTGGCGACCCGGGACCGGATCGGCCAGTCCACCTTCACCGGGGCGATCCTGCTGCTGCTGGCCGGCGCGGTGGTCGGCCACGTCGCCCGGCTCGCGGTGACGGCCGAGCAGCGGCTGCACCGGGCGGTGGAGCTGGAGGCGGCCACCCGGGAACGGGAGCGACTGGCCCGGGACATCCACGACTCGGTGCTCCAGGTGCTCGCGCTGGTGCAGCGGCGCGGCGCCCACCTCGACGGGGAGGCCGGCGAACTGGCCCGGCTGGCCGGGGAGCAGGAGGCCGCCCTGCGCGCCCTGATCGGGCAGGCGGGCATCGCCGCGCCGGCCGGGGACGGGAACACCCGCGACCTGCGGGCAATGCTCGACCGGTACGCCTCGGCGACGGTCGTGGTCTCCGCGCCGGCCAGCCCGGTGCCGCTGCCCGGGTGGGTGGCCGCCGAGCTGGCAGCCGCCGTCGGCGCGGCGCTCGACAACGTGTCCCGGCACGCCGGCGGGCGGGCCTGGGTGCTGATCGAGGACGAGGGGGAGAAGGTGACCGTCTCGGTACGCGACGAGGGGCCGGGGATCCCGGCGGGCCGGCTGGCCGAGGCCGCGGCGCAGGGGCGGCTGGGAGTGGCGCAGTCGATCCGGGGACGGGTCGCCGACCTGGGCGGCGAGGTGCGGATCGTCTCCACCGCCGGTGCGGGGACCGAGATCGAGCTGAGCGTGCCGAGGAGTGGGCGATGAGCACCGGCGTCCGGGTGATGGTGGTCGACGACCACCCGATGTGGCGTGAGGGGGTGGCCCGCGACCTCACCGAGGCCGGGCACCTGGTGGTTGCGACCAGCGGGGAGGGGCGGCAGGCCGTCCGGGTGGCCGCCGCGGCCCGACCCGACGTGGTCGTGCTCGACCTGCAACTGCCGGACATCTCCGGCGTCGAGGTGATCCGCGGCCTGCGCGCCGCGCTGCCCGAGGTGCGGGTGCTGATGCTGTCGGCCAGCGGCGAGCCGCAGAGCGTGCTGGACGCGGTGAAGGCCGGCGCCACCGGCTACCTGGTCAAGTCGGCCGCCCCGGCCGAGTTCCTGGACGCGGTGCGCCGGACGGCGGCCGGCGAACCGGTCTTCACGCCGGGCCTGGCGGGGCTGGTGCTGGGGGAGTACCGGCGGCTGGCGGTCGGCCCGGCGACCCCGGACGCCGCCGCGCCCCGGCTGACCGACCGGGAGACCGAGGTACTGCGGCTGGTCGCCAAGGGGATGTCGTACAAGCAGATCGCCGAGCGGCTCCGGCTCTCCCACCGGACGGTGCAGAACCACGTGCAGAGCACGCTCGGCAAGCTCCAACTCCACAACCGCGTCGAGCTGACCCGCTACGTCATCGAGCGGGGGCTGGACGACTGACGGCCCGAGGCCGCGGCACTCCGGTCCCCGCCGACGCGTCCCGGCGGTCCGCTCTAGTGCGAGTCGGGCGGGCGGGTCTCGTGGATCGCGAGTTCCTCGGCCGTCGCCCCGCCGCCGGCCGACCCGGCGTCGTACGCGATGTTGTCGGGCTCCAGGTCGGAGTGCGCCCCCTCGTCCGGTTCGACCAGCCGGCCGACCTCGGCGTCGGCGGCGCCGAGCTGGCCGTGGTCGTACAGGGAAACGGGGGAGTTCGGGTCCGAGGTGGGGCCCGGGTTGAGCACGTCGGCGTCGAGCTGCGCCTGGGCGGCCTGTTCCTCGCTGTCCGCCTCGGCCGCGATGCCCGGGTCGACCGGGGCCGCCAGCGGGTCGTCGGCGGGGCGCTCGTAGCTCTCCCGCTGGAGCTTGTAGTCCAGCGACTCGCCGTCGAGCTGCTCCTCGGCGGTGGTGCCGAACCGGTCCACCGCCACCGGCGTGCGGTCCCCGGGCAGCTGGGCCGGCTCCGGGCCGTCCGCCTCCCGGCCGGTCAGGACGTCGTCGTTGGCAGTCGAGTCGTCGTCGGCGGTGTCGGGCAGGCCCTCGGCCTCCGGATCGGAAACGGGGGTCGGGTACTCGTTGTCGCGCATGGCTGATCACTACCCGCTGCCCACCGCCCGTAACCGACGCCCCCGCCCGATCTCCCCGTCCGGCCCACCCCGTCCCCGTCGAGCATGGAGTCGGACTGCCCCTGCGAAAAAGCCGCTAAACGGAATAAGTAGGGGGGTGCAGGACTGCCCAGACGAGCTTGCCGTCGGGCAGGAGGGTGCTGCCCCAGCGCTGGGCCACGGTGTCGATCAACAGCATGCCCCGGCCGCCCGCCGTGTCCACCGGGGCGAACCCGCGGTACGACGGCTGCTGCCGGGAGTGGTCGCGTACGCCGATGTGCAGCGTGTCGCCGTGGGGCGCCAGCCGGACGGTCATCCCGGTGCGGGCGTGTGCGACCACGTTGTTGACCATTTCGGTCGCCGCGATGCAGCCCACCTCGGCCAGGGCACCGATCCCCCACCGGGCGCAGCCGTTGGTCACCAGCATCCGGACCTGCCGCGCGGCGCCGACGACCGGGGCCAGTTCCGTGGTGGTCGCCGCGGTCATCGGGGCCCGGGCCAGCGCCGCCATCGCCTCGTCGAAGGTCGAGCACACCGGCAGCCCGTCGCCCGCCGTCGTCTCGGCGGGGTCGAGGACCAGCACGTCCGCCGCCGGCCAGTCGGCGATCTCGCTGCGCACCTCGGCGAAGACCCGTCGGGCGGCGGGATCGGCCACCCGCAGCCGGGACAGGTCGACCACCACCGGGCCGGGCCGCTCGCAGAGCCGCAGGAGCAGCGCGTCGCGCACGGCCCCGGTGGCGGCGGAATCGAGCACGCCGGACAGCCGGAGCACCCCGGACGACTCGTCCGTCTCCACCAGGCAGCGCACGTCGGTCGGCATGACCGCCCCATTCTGCACGTCGGTGGTGTCGCGCGCATCCGGTCGGTCGGGGCGCTTCATCAGCGATCCGTCCGGGCTCGGCGGTTCATCGCCGCCATCGTGCCGACCGCGGTGCCGGCGGCGGCGAGCCCGAACGCGGCCGTCATCCGGACGAGTTGCCGCCGCCGGCCGTGCCACCCGCCGTCCCGCTCGGCCGCTGCGTCGGCGGTGAAGACGTTGCCGGTGCTGTCCAGCCGGCCGGCGGGCCCGAACTGGGTGCGGTGGGCGTACCAGCCGAGGACCCGCTCGGCCAGCGCCGGGGCGAGCCGCCACTGCGCGCCGATCAGCCGGGCGGCACCCCCGGCGTACGCCTCCCGGCGGGGCCGGCGCAGCACCCGCACGATGGTCTCGGCCACCACCTCGGGCGGGTACACCGGTGGCGGCGGCACCAGCTCCCGGCCGGTGTGGTTGGCGGCGTGCCGGAAGAACGGGGTGTCGATGGTGGCCGGCAGCACCGTGCAGACCGAGATGTTGCCCCGCCCGGTGACCCGGAGCTCCTGCCGGACCGTGTCGGCCAGCCCTCGGATCCCGTGTTTGGTGGCGTTGTACGCCGACTGGTAGGGCATCGCCACCTCGGCCAGCACGGAGGCGTTGTTGACCAGCACCCCGCCGCCGGCCGCGTCGAGGTACGGCAGGGCGGCCTTCATCCCGTACACGGCCCCGAGCAGGTTCACCTCCAGCACCCGGTGGAACTCCCGGACGGGGATCTCGTCGAAGAGGCCCACCGCGCTGACCGCCGCGTTGTTGACCCAGGCGTCGATGCGGCCGAACTCCTCCGCCGCGCGGGCCGCGAGGCGTTCGACCGCCACCGGGTCCGTGACGTCCGTGGGTACGGCCAGCGCCCGGCCGCCCAACGCGCGGCAGCGGGACGCCACCCGCTCCAGCGCCTCCTCGCTGCGGGCCGCCAGCACCACGGCCGCGCCGCGGCGGGCCAGCGCGTACGCGGTCGCCGTGCCGATGCCGCTGGAGGCGCCGGTGAGCACGACGCTCGCGTCATCGAGACTGCGGGTGAGAGGCATTCTTCGCCCGTACCCTCGCCGGGCCCGCTCATGCCGCCGAGCCTGGTCGAACAGCGGCCACGCCCCGTCGCGACCCCGGCCCGGCCGGTCGTACGTTTCCGACTTGCCAGGTTTCACACCCGGGGGTCGCGGTTAATGGGACCCTCTGACCGGGAGGACCCACCAGCTCGGGAAACGCGTGGAGGTGACCCATGCGCGTCGGCCTAGTGTGCGCGCATTCCGGACCGTCGCGGCCCGTCGACGGTCCGGTCGTCGGCACGCGCGAGCACATCGCGCGGGTCGCCGCCGAACTGGCCGGCCGGGGCCACGACGTGCACGTGTACGAGCGCCGCGACGATCCGGCGCTGCCGGCGACGCTGGAGCTGAACGGCTACCGGGTGGAGCGGGCCGCCGTCGGCCCGGCCGCTCCGACGCCCACCGCGGAGTTGGTCCCGCACGTGGCCGAGTTGGGCCGCTGGCTGGCCGACCGGTGGTCCGGCGAGTGGACCCCGGACGTGGTGCACGGGCACTACTGGGTCGGCGGGCTGGCCGCCGCGCAGGCGGTACGGGAGACCGACATCCCGGTCGTGCAGACGTTCCACTCCCTCGGCGTGGAGCAGCTTCGCCACCTCGGCCCCCGGTACGACGGCCCGGGCACCCGGATCCCGCTGGAGCGGGCCCTGACCCGGGCGGTGGACATCGCGGTCGCCCAGTGCAACGACGAGGTCGACGAGCTGACCCGGATGGGGCTGCAACGCACCTCGGTGGCGATGGTCCCCGCCGGGGTGGACATCGAGCACTTCCACCCCGACGGGGAGGCGGCCCCGCGCGACCAGCGCCCCCGGATCCTCTCCGTCGGCGGCCTGTCGCCCGGACACGGGCAGGAGGACCTGATCCGCGCGATGCGGCTGGTCGGCGACGCCGAGCTGGTGATCGCCGGTGGGCCGCCGGTCGACCAGCTCACGCACCACGCCGAGGCCCGCCGCCTGCGTGAGCTGGCCGAGCGCACCGGCGTGGCCGACCAGGTGACGCTCGTCGGCGCGGTGCCGCACGACCAGATGGCCACCTGGTACCGCTCGGCCGACGTGGTGGCCTGCACCCCGCACTACTCCTCGGCCGGCCGGGTGTCGCTGGAGGCGATGGCCTGCGGCGTGCCGGTCGTCGGGTACGCCATGGGCGGCATCGCCGACGCCGTGGTCGACGAGGTCACCGGGAAGCTGGTGCCGCCCGGCGACGTCCGGGCCCTGGGGGTGGCCCTGCGCCGGCTGCTCGCCGACAACGCCGGCCGGTTCGCCTACGGGCACGCCGCGGTGGACCGGGTGCGGTGCAGCTACACCTGGGAGCGGACGGCCGGCGCGCTGGAGCGGCTCTACGAGCGGGTGGTCGGCCGACGCCGGCCGGTCGAGGCGGCGTAGCGGTCGGGCCGGCGGCTCAGCGGCGGGGGTGGGCCGGGGCGGCGGCGGGCAGTACCGCCCGGTCGCGTTCCCGAACCACCTCGTGGTGGTGCTGCGGCTCGGCGTACCTGGTCAGGCCGATCACCGCGGCCAGCGTGGTCAGGAAGCCGAGCGCGGCCAGCCACTCCCGGCCGGGCCAGATCTTGTCGTTGAGCAGCAGCAGCCCCACGATCGCGGCGGGCACCGCCCCGGCCGCGTCCATCGCGGCGACCGCCGCCGTGGTCGAGCCGCGCTGCATGGCCAGGCCGAGCAGCAGTTGGCCGACCACCGAGTGGGCCACCAGCAGGTAGAGCAGCGGGTCGCGGAAGAACCCCTCCACGCTCGTCACGGCGGCCAGCGGGCGGGCCGCCACCGCGGCGGCCGAGAAGGCCATCCCGGCCAGCGAGCCGAGCGCCACCGACCCGGGTGCGCCGTGCAGCCGTACCGCGAAGAAGCCGACCACGGCGATCACCGCCAGGGCCACGGCCAGCGCGACCAGGCCGGCGGTGCCGAGCGGCCCGGACTGGGCCGGCTGCGCCGACAGGACCAGCCCCGCGATCCCGGCGAAGAGCAGCACGAGCAGCCCCACCTCGGCGGTGGGCAGCCGCCACTTCAGCACCAGCACGCCGAGGATGGCGGTCACCCCCAGCCCGGCCGCCACGCTCGCCTGGACCAGGAACAGCGGCAGGTCCCGCCGGGCCAGGAAGGCCAGCACGAAGCCGCCCACCTGGCAGGCCACGCCGATCAGGTACGTGCGGTGGCCGGCCAGCCGTAGCAGCAGCCCGGGATCGAAGTTGTGGTGCAGGGTGGTCCGCGCCGCGGCGACGGACTGCAGGAGGTTGGCGATGCCGTACGCGACGATCATCGCCGCCAGGAAGCACCAACCGGAGGACACCACCTGGCGAGGATAGAGGCTGACGGCGCTCAGCGCGCGGGGGGCCGACCCAGCCTCGCGAGGACGTCGGCGTGCAGCGGCCCGTTGCTGGCCACCGCGCTGTGTTCCCCGGACGCGTCGCCGCCGGGCGCGGGCCGGCCGGCCAGGTCGGTGATCGTCCCACCCGCCTCGGTGACGATCGGCACCAGCGCGGCGACGTCCCACAGGGACAGCTCCGGCTCGACCATCACGTCCAGCGCCCCCTCGGCCAGCAGCATGTAGCCGTAGAAGTCGCCGTACGCCCGGCTGCGCCAGGTGTCCCGCATGAGCTGGAGCACCGGCTCCAGCAGGCCGGCGTCCTCCCAGCCGGACAGGGACGAGTAGCAGAAGCTGGCGTCGGCGAGCCGGCCCACCCCGGAGACCCGGATCGGGGTGCCGTGCGCGGCGTCCGGGCCGGCGTACGCGCCCTCGCCGACCGCACCCCACCAGCGCCGGCCCAGGGCCGGGGCGGAGACCAGCCCGAGCACCGGCCGGTCCCCCTCCAGCAGGGCGATCAGGGTGGCCCAGACCGGCACCCCCCGGACGAAGTTCTTGGTCCCGTCGATCGGGTCGAGCACCCAGCGCCGCCCGTCGGGCCCGGCGGCGGGCTGCTCGCCGTACTCCTCGCCGAGCAGGCCGTCGCCGGGGCGCCGCTCGGCCAGCACCGCGCGGATCTCCCGCTCGACGGCCGTGTCGGCGTCGGAGACCGGGGTCAGGTCCGGCTTCGTCTCGACCCGCAGGTCGAGGGCGCGGAACCGGGCCGCCGAGATGGCGTCCGCCCGGTCGGCGAGCAGGTGGGCGAGGGCGAGGTCGTCTGCGTACCCGGTCATGCCGGAGACGGTAACGGCGGCCGGGTCGTGCCCCGTCGCGCGGGTCGCGCCCGGCTCGCGCGGCTCACGACCCGGCGAGCGGGTCGCCGGGGTTGCGCTGGTCGGGCTCGCGCGCGTCGCCGTCCCCGGACCGGGAGGCCAGCAGCCTGCGGTACGAGGCCAGCCGGCGGGCGTCGGCCCTGCCGGCGGCCACCCAGGCGTCCAGCGCGCAGTCGGCCTCGTCGGCGGTGTGCTGGCAGTTCACCGGGCAGTCGACCGTCCCCTCCACCAGGTCGGGGAAGCCGTGCAGCAGGCTGTTCGCCGAGACGTGCGCCAGCCCGAAACTGCGCACCCCGGGGGTGTCGACGATCCAGCCCGGGTCGGTGTGCGCGCCCGGGCGGGGCGGCAGCCGCAGGACCACCGCGCTCGTCGAGGTGTGCCGGCCCCGACCGATCGCGCTGACCACGCCCACCGCCCGGTCGGCGTCCGGGACGAGGCGGTTGACCAGCGTCGACTTGCCCACCCCGGAGTGCCCGACCATGACCGACACCCGGCCGGCCAGCAGGTCGCGCAGCGCGTCGAGGTCGGAGTCGGGCCGGATCAGCACGTACGGCAGCTCCAGCTCGGCGTAGTACCCGAGCACCTGCTCGGGGCCGGACAGGTCGGCCTTGGTCAGGCAGAGCAGCGGCTCGATGTCCGCGTCGTACGCGGCCACGAGGCAGCGGTCGATGAACCCGGTGCGCGGCGGCGGGTCGGCAAGCGCGCTGACGATCACGAGTTGGTCGGCGTTGGCCACCACGACCCGCTCCAGCCGCCCCTCGGCGGTGGTCTCGTCGTCGTCGGCGGTGCGCCGCAGCACCGAGCTGCGCTCGGCGATCCGGACGATCCGGGCCAGCGCACCGGTCGCCCCGGAGGTGTCGCCGACCAGGCCCACCCGGTCGCCCACCACCACGGACTTGCGGCCGAGCTCCCGGGCCCGCATCGCGGTGACGAGCGGGGCGTCCGGGCCGGGGTCGGGCAGCACGCAGGTGTAGCGGCCCCGGTCCACGGCGATCACGAAACCGTCGACGGCGTCGGCGTGCAGGGGCCTCGTCCGGGTGCGTGGGCGCGAGGACTTCCCGGGCCGGACCCGCACGTCGTCCTCGTCGTACTCCCGCCGTCTGGTCGCCAGGACGTCCCCCCGCCGTGTCAGCTCTTTCCGGTCACCATCGCCGACCATAGCGCCGGAAACTCCGGCATGGTCTTCGAGGTGCACGACACGTCGTCAAGTTCGACGCCGGGGACGGCGAGCCCGGTCACCGCGGCGGCGTGCGCCATCCGGTGGTCGTGGTACGTGCGGAACATTCCGCCGTGCAACGGGCGGGGGCGGATCTCCAGCCCGTCGGCGGACTCGGCGATGTCCGCGCCGAGGCCGGTGAACTCGCGGGCGAGCGCGGCGATCCGGTCGGTCTCGTGTCCCCGGATGTGCGCGACGCCGGTGAATCGGGACGGCGAGTCGGCGAGCATGGCGAGCGCGGTCAGCGCCGGGGTCAGCTCGCTGACGTCGGAGAGGTCGGCGTCGATCCCGTGCACCGTGCCGGTGCCGCGCACGGTGAGGCCGCTGGTGGTCAGGGTCACCTCGCCGCCCATCCGGGACAGCAGGGCGCGGAGCTGCTCGACCGGCTGGGCGCTGCTGCGTGGCCAGCCACGCAGCGTCACCTCGCCGCCGGTGATCAGCGCGGCGGCGAAGAACGGCACCGCGCCCGAGAGGTCCGGCTCGATCTCCCAGCCCCGCCCGGTCAGCGGACCCGGTTCGACGGCCCAGACGTCTGCGACGCTGTCGTCGACGGCCGCCCCGGCGGCCCGGAGCATCTGCACGGTCATCCGCAGGTGCGGCGCGGACGGGACCGGCGGGCCGACGTGCCGGACCACCACGCCCCGGTCGAAGCGGGGAGCGGCGAGCAGCAGGCCGGAGACGAGCTGGCTGGAGGCGGAGGCGTCGATCACCACCTCGCCGCCGGTCACCCGGCCGGCGCCGAACACGGTCAGCGGCAGGCTGCCGCTGGTCGGGGTGTCGACCCGAACCCCGAGGGCGCGCAGCGCCCCGATCAGCGGGCCGAGCGGCCGGGTGCGGGCGTGCGGGTCGCCGTCGAAGGTGACCCGCCCGTCGGCGAGACCGGCGACGGGCGGCACGAACCGCATGATGGTGCCGGCCAGGCCGACGTCGACGTGCGCCGGGCCGGCCAGCGGGTGCGGCCGGACCAGCCACCGGTCGTCGTCCGCGATCGACATGTGCGCGCCGAGTGCCCGTAGCCCGCCGGCCATCAGCTCGGTGTCCCGCGCCCGCAGTGGCCCGGACAGCGTGGAGGGACCGCTGGCCAGCGCGCTGAGCACCAGCGCGCGGGCGGTCATCGACTTGGAGCCGGGCAGCCGCAGCGTGGCCACCACCGGGTCGGACGCGGTCGGAGCGGTCCACGGCCTCAGCGGCCGGGTCGCGGTCGGAATCCCCACGGGTCACATTCTGCCGCCTCCCGGCCCCGATGCGGCGGGCCGGCGGGCTCGCTCCCGGTTGGCGGGACAGCCGAACGCGACGCGGGACGTTAGCGTGTGCCGCATGTGCGGGAGGTACGCGACGGCCCGGAGCGCGGGTGACCTGAGCGGGCTGTTCGAGTCGTACGACGAGACCGACGACCGCGTCCGGTCGAGCCACAACGTGGCGCCCACCTCCGCCGTGCCGTTGGTCCGGCTCTCCGCCGAGGGGCACCGTGCCCTGTCCGCCGGTCGCTGGGGGTTCCTGCCGCCTTGGTCGCGCTCGCCGGGCGAGGGGGCTCGGATGATCAATGCGCGGGCCGAGACGGTGGCCACCAGTCGGGCGTACGCGCCCGCGTTCGCCCGCCGCCGCTGCCTGGTCCCCGCCGACGGCTGGTACGAGTGGGTCCGGCGGCCGGAGGGCGGTCGGCAGGCCTACTACATGACCCCGGCCGACGCCTCGGTGCTCGCCCTGGCGGGCATCTGGACCACCTGGCAGGGCCCGGCCGGGCCGGTGCTGACGTTCAGCGTGCTGACCACCGCAGCCGTCGGTGAACTGGCCGAGGTGCACGAGCGGATGCCGCTGCTGCTGCCCCGGGAGCGCTGGGCGTCCTGGCTGGGGCCCGTGGACGACCCGGCGGCGCTGCTCGCCCCGCCCGCAGCCGGGTGGCTGGCCGGCCTGGAGATCCGGCCGGTCGGGCCGGCGGTCGGCAACGTGCGCAACGACGGGCCGGAACTGACCGCCCGGGTGCCGGCCCAGGCCGCGCCGACCGGGGACATGACGCTTTTCTGACAGTCGACGAAGCGCATTGTCGCGTACTGATTCGCCAGAGTTGCGGCGAATCGTCGCCCACTCTTTTGGCATTCTTCATGCGAGGCTCTTGTCTCCGTGTCCCGAAGTGCGATACAACACAGCGCCGGTAGTGGACGACGATTCGCACGGTGCGAACGACGTTCATCGATCACGCCGGTCCCACGGGGGAGGTGGGTGGATGACACGGGCGCGTATGCCCCGCCCGCATGAGGTGGCCGCCGCACGACGAGATCCGCGATTGCTGCGGGCGCTGCGTGAACGGCAACAGGACGAAGCCTGGCGAACCAGAGGGACCTGCCAGAGCGTGGACCCGGAGACATTCTTTCCGGCACCCAACGAACCGGCCGATGCGGCGGTGGCCCTCTGTCGCAGTTGCGATGTGCAGGGGCCCTGCCTGGCCTGGGCGTTGGACGTCGGCGACTGCCACGGCGTCTGGGGCGGCACCACGCCGCGCGAACGCCGGGCGATGCTGGTGGCCTGGCGCAGCGAGGTGGACCCGGACCCGGGCGCGGCCGATGAGGCCGGCCCTCCGGTGCGGGACCGGCTGCTCACCCTGGTCCCGTTGAGCTGACCCAGCCGCCCGTTCCTCCCGTCCGGACGGGGGGGGACGGCCGCGCTCGGCGTACGGGCCGGGGCGGTTCCCGGGCCGCGCCCCGCCGACCCGCAGAATGGGCCCGTGCGGCATGACGAGGAGATCGGGACACCACGCGGGCCGGCCCGGGTCGACACCGACCTGCCGGCCGGTCCGCCGTTCGCCCTGCTGGTGCTCGGGCACGGGGCGGGCGGCGACGTCGACGCGCCCGACCTGGTCGCGGTCCGGGACGCGGCGGTGGCCGCCGGGGTGGCGGTGGTCCGGGTGACCCAGCCGTACCGGGTCGCCGGCCGGCGTGCCCCGGCCCCCGCCGGGCACCTCGACGAGGCGTGGACGGCGGTCGTGGCCGAGGTGCGGCGGCGGCACCCCGCCGGGCCCGCGCTGGTGGTCGGGGGCCGGTCCAGCGGCGCCCGGGTGGCCTGCCGTACCGCCGTGGCCGTCGGCGCCGACGCGGTGCTCGCGCTGGCCTTCCCGCTGCACCCACCGGGTCGGCCGGAGCGCTCCCGGGCGGCGGAGTTGGCCACCGGGCTGCCGACGCTGGTTGTCAACGGCGACCGCGATCCCTTCGGCGTGCCCGCTGTGGGCCCACCGGCCCGGGTGGTGGTCCGCCCCGGCGAGCGGCACGACCTGCGCGACGACCCGGCCGGCACGGCCGGCGTGGTGGTCGACTGGCTGCGCGGGCGGGGCTGGGCGTCGCTCTGACCCGCGCTCCGGTCGTGGCGGCCGTGACCGAGCACGGCACGCGTCGTTGTCTCCGTTGGTGTCGGGTGCCGATCCGGGCGACCGGCGCCGTCCCGCCCAGGCCCTTCCTGGTCCCAGCGCCGGCGTCCGCCGGGGCCGGGGCCAGGAACGGGGGCCGATCGGCCGGAATGCCGGGCCCGGCGGTCCGCGTTACCTCCCATGGACGAAATTTCTGCTTCAGGGGGGGTGTGACCGGTGCCGACCGAGACACGGAGCCGGGAACGGGACGAACGGGAGGCGGGGCGGCTCAGACGGCTGCTCGACGCACCGGAGTGGCCCGCCGGGGCACGGCCGGACGGGCCGGCGGCGGTGAGGACCAGCACACCGGCCGGAACCGAATCTGCGCCGGGGTCCTGGCGCGTATCCTCGGCGGGAAAGCATCCGACGCGAGGGGATGTGCGGTTGACCACCGAGAAGACGGACGAACGCAGGGCCCGCTTCGAGCGGGACGCGATGCCCTTCGTCGATCAGCTCTACGCCGCCGGGCTGCGCATGACGCGCAATCCGGCGGACGCGGAGGACCTGGTCCAGGAGACGTACCTGAAGGCGTACGCGGCCTTCCACCAGTTCGAGCAGGGCACCAACCTGAAGGCCTGGCTGTATCGGATCCTGACCAACACCTACATCAACTCCTACCGTAAGCGGCAGCGCCAGCCGATTCAGGCGCCCACCGAGGAGATCACCGACTGGCAGCTCGCCGCGGTCGAGTCGCACACCTCCAGCGGGCTCCGCTCGGCCGAGACCGAGGCGCTGGACAGACTGCCCGACAGCGACGTCAAGGAGGCCCTCCAGCAGTTGCCGGAGGAATTCCGGATGGCCGTCTACCTCACCGATGTCGAGGGCTTCTCCTACAAGGAGGTGGCCGACATAATGGGCACCCCCATCGGCACGGTGATGTCGCGGTTGCACCGCGGCCGACGTAATCTGCGCAAGCTGCTCGAACGGTACGCCGCCGAGCGCGGGTTCTCCGCCGCGCAGCCGGCCAAGGGTTCGACCGCCGCCGCCGCCGGCCGGGAGGTGTGACGTGAGCTGTGGGAAGCCGCACAGGACGGATTGCCGTGAGGTGCTCGCCGAGGTCTACCTCTACCTGGACCTGGAGTGTGCCGAGGAGCGTCGCCTGCTGATCAGGCACCACCTCGACGAGTGCGGGCCCTGCCTGCGCGAGTACGGCCTCGAACAGGAGGTGAAGGCGCTGGTGGCCCGGTGCTGCGGCAACGAGACCGCGCCGGAGCAGCTGCGCGAGCGGCTGCGGGTCCGCCTCACCGAGCTGGTCGTCTTCGAGACGACCGAGTCGCGCGAGCTGGCGGACTGACCCGGCGGGGTGTGCGCCGCAACAACGAAACGACGGTGGCCCGGGTCGATCGACCCGGGCCACCGTCGTTCTTCGGCCCCTGCGACGCGGGTGGACCGGGCCGCTGGACGGTCGGCGGGCAGGCCGCCGCGCCGGTCAGGAGTTGGGACGCTTGCCGTGGTTCGCGTTGCTCTTCTTCCGGGCCTTCTTCTTCCGGGACTTCTTCGCCATGTCGACCTCCTCGGGTGCTGGTCACTTCCGCCCGCGCCAGAGCGCGGCGGTGGTCGGATACCGGCCCTCGGGCGCCCGCGGGCCGACCCGCTGATGCTAGTGCGGGCGGCGTCCGCCGTGGTCCGCCGGGGCGGTGCTGACGCCGCGCCCGTCCGGGCTGCCCCCTGTTTCGTCCACTGGGCGTGCCGCGTGTCGCATGCTCACGCCCGCTCCGGCCCCGGGGCGGGCCGGAGCATGATTGGATACCGATCGCAGAGACGCCGGTGGAGAGGGAGGGCCGACATGGCCGAGGAGATCCGCGCCGAGATGGTGGCCAACGTGTGGAAGATCGTCGTGTCGGCCGGGGACGCCGTCTCCGAGGGGGACACGCTGGTGATCCTCGAGTCGATGAAGATGGAGATCCCGGTCGTCGCCGAGTCCGACGGTGTCATCGAACAGCTCGCGGTCAACGAGGGCGACGTGGTGCAGGACGGCGACCTGATCGCGGTGATCGGTTGAGCGGCCTGCTGGTCCGGCGGGCCGCCGCGGCCGACTTCGCGGCGGTGGCCCGGCTGACCGTGGCCGCGTACGAGGCTGACGGGCAGCTCAAGGGGGAGAACGGCTACGCCGTCGCGCTCGCCGACGTGGCGACCCGGGCGATGAGCGGCGAGGTGCTGGTCGCCGTGGACGAGGCCACCGGCGAACTGCTCGGGTCGGTCACGTTCGTGCTGCCCGGCACCCCGTACGCCGAGATCTGCGGTCCCGGCGAGGCCGAGTTCCGGATGCTCGCGGTGGACCCGGCCGCGCAGGGCCGGGGTGCCGGCGCGGCGCTGGCGCGGGCCTGCCTGTCCCGTGCCGCCGAGCTGGGCTGCTCGGCGGTGGTGATCTGCGTCCGCGACGGGTTCGCCGAGGTCGGCCGGAGGCTCTACGAGCGGCTGGGCTTCGTCCGCACGCCGGAGCGGGACTGGTCCCCGCTGCCGGGGGTGGAACTGCTCGGCCTGCGCCGGGAACTGCCCGTGGCGACCCCCGGGGATTGATCCGCGACCGGCTCGGGGGCGCGCGCTCAGCCCTCGCCGATCCTGGCGAGCAACTCGTCGGCCACCTCAAGGGCGAGCTTGCGCCGCTCGGCGTCGGTGATGTGGGGGTCGCGGATCGCGAACCAACTGCTGTGTACGGCGAACAGCGCCATTGCGGCGCGTAGCTGGGCGCCCGGTGAGTCGTCGCCCCGGGCCAGCGCCAGGGCCAGCCGCATCATCCGGTCGCGCATCCGCTGCCCTGCGGCGAGGCTCTTCAGCACGGTCTGGTTCTGCTCGAAGAAGCGCATCACCGAGTGCTCCTCGGTGACGAACATCGTGTCGGCGTACCGGGCGATCAGCTCCTGCCGGGTCGCCAGCGTGGCCGGCTGCCCCTCGGCCCAGGCGATCAGCGCGTCCATCCGGTCCAGCCGGTCGTGGACGAAGCTGCTGACGATCTCGTCCTTGCTCTTGAAGTGGTAGTAGAGCGCAGCCTTGGTCACGTTGAGTCGTTCGGCGATCTCGCGCAGCGACGTCTTCTCGTACCCGTGTTCGGTGAAGAGTTCCAGGGCCACGGCCTTGATGCGCTCGCGCGTGCCGCCTGTGCTCTCTGTCACCGGTTTGCCACCCAACTCGCTCGACGTCATCTTGCTGTCCAACCTACCGTGCGGCTAGTAAGCTGACCGGCCGGCAAGTAAGCCAGTCACACCTCGGGGAGCCTACTGATGAGTCAGGTCCAACAGCAGACCGTGGAGCGACGACCCAACATCCGGGTGGTGCTCTTCGGCCTGATGATCGCGATGATGCTCGCGATGCTCGACAACATGATCGTCAGCACCGCGCTGCCGCGGATCGTCGGCGAGTTCGGCGGGGTGGACCACTTCACCTGGGTGGTCACCGCGTACGTGCTGGGCACCACGGTCTCCACCCCGATCTGGGGCAAGCTCGGCGACATCTACGGCCGCAAGATCGTCTTCCTGACCTCGGTGGTCATCTTCCTGGTCGGCTCGGCGCTGTGCGGCATGGCCGGCTCCGGGCTGTTCGGCGGGGCGGACAGCGGCATGGTCGAGCTGATCGCCTTCCGGGCGGTACAGGGGCTCGGCGCGGGCGGGCTGATGGTCGGCGTGATGGCGATCATCGGCGACCTGGTCCCGCCCCGGGAGCGGGGCCGCTACCAGGGCATGATCGCCGGCATCATGGCCATCGCCATGGTCGCCGGCCCGCTGGTCGGCGGGTTCATCACGGACAATCTCTCCTGGCGCTGGGCGTTCTACGTCAACCTGCCGCTCGGCGGCGTCGCGCTGGTGCTGCTCGCCACCACCATGCACCTGCCGAAGTACCGCACCGAGCACCGGATCGACTGGCTCGGCGCGGGGCTGCTCTCGGTCGGCATCACCGCGATCGTGTTGGTCACCACCTGGGGCGGGAACTCCTACGACTGGGTCTCCCCGCAGATCCTCGGCCTGGCGGCGCTGGCCCTGGTCACCCTCGTCGTGTTCGGCCTCGTCGAGCGCCGCGCCCCCGAGCCGATCCTGCCGCTGAGGCTCTTCGCCAACCGCAACTTCGCGCTGATCTCGGCGATCGGTTTCCTGCTCGGCTTCGCCATGTTCGGCGCGATGAACTTCCTGCCGCTGTACCAGCAGACCGTCCAGGGCGCCTCGGCCACCAACAGCGGCCTGCTGCTGCTCCCGTTGATGTTCGGCATGCTGGTGGTCTCGCTGGCGGTCGGCCGGGCGATCACGAAGACCGGCCGGTACCGGATGTTCCCGATCGTCGGTGGCGTGGTGATGACCGCCGGCATGGCGCTGCTGACCCGCCTGGACGTCAACACCAGCAAGGTGGAGTCCTCGCTCTACATGATCGTCCTCGGCGTCGGCATGGGCTTCCTCATGCAGACCTCGATGCTGGTCGCGCAGAACAGCGTCGAGCAGAAGGACCTCGGCGCGGCCAGCGGCGCGGCCACCTTCTTCCGCTCCATCGGCGGCTCGTTCGGCATCTCGCTGTTCGGCGCGATCTTCGCCAACCGGCTCGCCGACTCGCCCGCCGGGTCCGCGTTCAGCGGCGGGGGCGGCGAGGATGGCCAGCTCGACCTGGACAAGCTCAAGGAGTTGCCGGCGCAGACCCGGGAGCTGGTGCTGGGTGGCCTCTCCGACGCCATCTCGCACGTCTTCTGGTGGGCGGTGCTGTTCACCGTCCTGGTGCCGGTGCTCGCCTGGTTCATCCGGGAGGTCCCGCTGCGCTCGACCAACGACGCCCCGCCCGTCGGTGCCGCCGGGGAGGAGCAGGCGGAGGTCGCCCTCGGCCGGGCCCCCACGGCCTGACCACCGCCGGCCGCGCCCACCCTCCGGGGTACGGCGCGGTCGCGCCGCCGGCGGCCGGTCGCGGTCGCCGCCGGCGCCGGGCCGGTCAGTGGCGGCGTCGGGAGCGGGTGGGCCGGGTCGGTCAGGGGCCGCGTCGGGAGCGGGTGAGCCGGGCCCAGAGCCGGCGCAGCGGTCCCGGCCGGCGCGGTCCCGGCCCGGAGATCAGCTCCCCGGCCAGCGTGGCCGTCCCCGCGTCGAGGGCCGGGGTGGCCAGCGCCAGGTACGCCAGTGACACCACGATCGGCACCGGCCGCTCCCGGGCCACCGCCGCCGCGTCGGCCAGCCGCTCGGCCACCACCCGGGCCACGTCGGCCCGGACGAGCGGGTCCACCCAGGCGGCGGTCACCAGGGCGAACAGGGCCGCCTCGGTGATCCAGTCCTCCACCCCCCAGACCAGGTCGACCAGCACCCGGCGGCGGGTGGACTCCGGCCAGGGCTCGTCGGTGCGGTGGTGCAGCAGCCCCAGGCACGCCCAGACCTGCACGCAGCGCACCCACAGCGACGGGTCCTGGCCTGCCAGCACCCGGCCCATCCCGGTGGCGGGTGCCGCGGGCGGATGCACCAGCAGCCCGAGCAGGTCGGTCAGGCCCAGGGTGGCCAGGCCGACCGCCGCGTCGTACGCCGCCGGGGGGTGCGGCCAGGCCGGGTGGGCGAGCTGCCGGATCCGGTCCGCGGCCTCGGCCGAGGGCGCCGGCACAGTCGGGGCGGGGACGGTGCCTTCCCAGCGCCACAGCGGCCGGTCGCTGGCCCACCGGGGCTCGCGCGGGTCCGGGTCGCCGACCGCGGCCACCTCGACCCGCAGCCCGGGCACGGCCGTCGCCACGGTACGCATGGCGCTCGGCGTCTCCAGCGTCTCCAGCCGTACGGTCGCGCCGTGGCCGCGGTTCTCCTCGGTCAGGGCGTGGCGCAGCACGGCCACCGCCGCCCCGGCGGCCGGGGTGACCTGCCCGAGCCAGGGCCGGCTGCGGCAGCCCTCGGCGAGGTCGCCGTGTTCGTGCGAGTCGTCGGGGTGGTCGCGGACGAAGTCGGCGAGCGCCACCAGGTGCGCCACGTCGCCGTCGCGCTGGAAGCGCAGCCGGTGCGCGGTGTGCACGGCGCAGTCGAAGGTGGGGTCCCGGGCCAGGGCCCGGTCGATCCAGTCCAGGGCCTCGTCGAGCCGGCCGTTGTCGGCCAGCGTGCCGGCGAGGTCGGCGTACACGGCGAGATCTGTCGGGTCGTGCTCGACGGCCCGGCCGAGCGCCGCGAGGGCGTCCCGGGTCCGACCGGCGCTGCGGTAGGCGTACCCGAGCCAGACCTCGCCGAGCTTCGACGGCGCGACGCGTACCCCCCGGCTGGCCCAGTGGATCGCCAGCGTGACCTCGCCGAGGCGCCGGGCCAGCGCGGACGCCGCGCCGAGCAGCAGGCCGTGGTCGGGGTGGACGGTGACCGCGTTGCGGGCCAGCACGAGGTACGGCGACAGCGGCCCCCGGTCGGCGCGCGGCACCGGGTCGCCCACGGTGGCACAGACCTGCATCAGCACCCGGGCGATGCGCTCGGGGTCGAGCCGTTCGGGCAGCTCGGGGGACGTCACCCAGGGCACCCCGGCCCAGTCGGCGTGGGGGTCGTGCCCGGTGGCGGCGGCCAGCAGCTCCAGCCCGTCGTCGGGCCGCCCGGTCGCGGCGAGCAGGTGCGCGCGGGCCACCACGACGCCGACGAAGGCGCGCTGGTGCAGCGGGAACAGGTCGACGCCCCCGCCGCTGGCGGCGGCGAGCCGGGCCAGCGTCTCGTGCACCTCGGGCAGGGTGGGCGCCCGGGTCAGCGCGCCGGCGACGTGCCCGGCTGCGTGCGACAGGTCGCCCTCGTCCAGCGCGAGCCGGGCCAGGGTCAGCTCCTCCTCCGCAGACAGCGGGGGATCGTCCCTTCCCTCGGACACGTGGGCCTCCCGCTCGTAGGTGCCCCGCCCGCCGGCGGGTTCGTCCGCGCGGAGGGCGCTCGCCGGAGGCGGGCGGGCCCCGCTCGCCGGTGCGGCGCCGGGCCGGGCAAGCGTAGGTGATGTTGCGACGACATGGTGATCCGCTGCGCAATGCTGCTCGCTAGATTGCTGGTGGTGGAGGAAGAGTGCAAGACTGAGCAGGAAACGCGCGGCTATCGCGCAGGGAAAGGGGTGTCCGTGACACATGCAGGGGCCGGGATGGCCACCGACATCAGCGAGCAGCCGGCCGGCTACGAGCGGCTGCTCACCGCCGAGCACGCCGGGGCGATCGCCCGGGTGGCCGCCGTCGTCGCCGAGCGCCGCCCCCGGCACGTGGTCTTCACCGCCCGGGGCACCTCCGACCACGCCGCCCTCTACGCGGCGTACCTGACCGAGATCCGGCTCGGCCTGCCCGCCGGGCTCGCCTCGCCCAGCGCGGTCACCCTCTTCGGCGCCCGGCCCGACCTGTCCGACGCGCTCGTCGTCGGGGTCAGCCAGAGCGGCGGCTCACCCGACCTGGCCGAGGTGCTGCGCAGCGCCCGCGCCTCCGGCGCGCTGACCCTCGCCCTCACCAACAACCCGGACTCCCCGCTGGGCGAGGTGGCCGAGCTGAGCGTCGACATCGCCGCCGGGCACGAGCGGGCGGTGGCCGCCACCAAGACGTACACCGCCGAGCTGCTCGCCCTGCTGCTGCTCGTGGAGGGCATCCGGGCCGGCGACGGCGTGCTGCCCGCCGAGGAGCGGTCGGCGCTGGCCGCCCTGCCCGAGCTGGCCGCCCGCACCCTGGACGACACCACCCCGGCCCAACTCGCCCCGCGCTACCGGTTCGCCGCCCAGCTCGTCACCACCGGCCGGGGTTACGCGTACCCGACCGCCCGGGAGGCGGCGCTGAAGCTGATGGAGACGTCGTACCTGCCGGCGCTCGCCTTCTCCGGCGCGGACCTGCTGCACGGCCCGCTCGCCATGACCGACCCGGACGTCCCGGTGCTGGCCGTGGTCGGCTCCGGCCCCGGCGGCCGGTCGATGGGGGAGGTGCTGCCCCGGCTCGGCGAGCGCCGCGCCGACGTGGTGGTGGTCGGCTCCGCCGACGTGGAGGGGGCCACCCGGATGGCCGTCCCCGAGGTCGACGAGCGGTACGCCCCGCTGCTGGACATCCTGCCGTTGCAGCGGCTCGCGCTGGCGCTGGCGCTGGCCCGGGGCGAGAACCCGGACGCCCCGCGCGGTCTCAAGAAGGTCACCGCGACGATGTGAGATCCGGCGTGGCAGGCTGGTCGGCGTGTCCACGCTGCGCGAACTCGCCGAGGAGCACACCCAGCTCCGCCCCGCCGACATCGACCACCTGCACCGGATCGCCGGAGACTGGCAGCTGCTGTCCGACCTGTCCTTCGCCGACCTGCTGCTCTGGGTGCCGGTGGATGCCGAGGGCAGCTTCCTCTGTGTGGCCCAGGTCCGCCCGACGACCGCCCCCACCGCGTACCAGGACGACCAGGTGGGGCGGATCGTCGGCGGGCCGGAGGTGTCCCACCTGGACGTCGCCTACGGGCAGGGCCGGATCTGGCGGGAGGGCGACCCGGTCTGGTACGGCGACGTGCCGGCCCGGCACGAGGCGATCCCGGTCCGGCTGCGCACCGCCGACGGGGAGTCCGGCGAGGTGATCGCGGTGGTCGGCCGGGACACCAACCTCTCCACGGCCCGCACGCCCAGCCAGCTCGAACTGAACTACCTCACCACCGCCGACGACCTGGCCCAGATGATCGCCGACGGCACGTTCCCGCCGCCCCGGCATCCGGGGGAGACCACCTCCGCGCCCCGGGTCGGCGACGGCCTGGTCCGGCTGGACGCGGGCGGCAAGGTCACCTACGCCAGCCCGAACGCCCAGTCCGCGTACCGGCGCCTCGGCTACGCCTCGCACCTGGGCGGGGAGGACCTGGCCGAGCTGCACCGCCGGCTGGCCGGCGACCCACTGGAGGGCACCGACGCCGGAAACGCCATCCTGGCCGCGCTGCGCGGCGAGGCACCGCCCCGGCGGGAGATCGACGCCCGGGGCGCGACCATGCTCACCCGGGCACTGCCGCTGATGCCCGCCGGGGTGCCGATCGGCGCGCTGGTCCTGGTCCGTGACATCACCGAGGTACGCCGCCGCGACCGCGCCCTGATCACCAAGGACGCCACCATCCGGGAGATCCACCACCGGGTGAAGAACAACCTGCAGACCGTCGCCGCGCTGCTGCGACTCCAGGCCCGCCGGGTCGCGATGCCGGAGGCCCGGGTCGCCCTGGAGGAGTCGGTACGCCGGGTCGCCTCCATCGCCCTGGTGCACGAGACGCTCTCCATGTCCAGCGACGAGGCGGTCGAGTTCGACGGCATCGTCGACCGGGTGGCCAGCGCGGCGACCGAGGTCGCGGCGACCGAGCAGACCGTCGGGATGCGCCGCCGGGGCAGCTTCGGGGTGCTGCCCGCCGAGATCGCCACCTCGCTGGTGATGGTCCTCAACGAGCTGCTGCTCAACGCGGTCGAGCACGGCTTCCCGCCGGCCACGGAGGACCCTTCGGCCGGTCCCGCCCCGTTGGCCGGGACCCCGTCGGCGCCCGGGCCTTCAGCGACCGGGACCCCTCCGCCGGTTGCGGCGCCGGCGGTCGGGTCCCCGTCGGCGGGCGGGACCGCTCGGCCCGAGGCGGACCGCGTCCTGCCCGCCGTCACGGGCCCCGGCCACGTGGCCGGGCCGCTGGTGGTCGTCTCGGCGCACCGGTTCCGCAAGCAACTGCACGTCACCGTCGCGGACAACGGGCGCGGTCTGCCGGCCGAGTTTGACGCCGAGCGCGGCGGCCGGCTCGGCCTGCAGATCGTCCGGGCGCTGGTGACCGGGGAGCTGCGCGGCACCATCGAGCTGCGCAACGGCACCGAGGGTGGCACCGAGGCGGTCCTGGTGGTCCCCCTGGCTCGCCCCTGACCGGCCGGCTCGCCGGCCACGGGTCACCGCGACCCCCCCAGGGCGGCCCACGGCCCATGGCGCGGGGACCGGGTCACCGGGTGAGCAGCGCCACGGTCAGGCCCGGGCGCGGGTGGACCCGCTCGACGGTGAAGTCGTCGCGCAGCGTGTCCCCGGTCGCGCCGGACACGGCGTCGACCGGGTCGGCCCGCCGGCCGGCGACCACCAGCCAGACCCGGTCGACCCCGGCCAGGCACTCGGCCGGGCGCGGGCACTCGTCGGCCCAGTAGTCCCCGCGCGCGTCCCGGTCCCGGACGACCAGGGCGTCCCGGGGCTGCCGGTCGCCGAGGTGGTAACGGATGCCGAGATCGAGGAAGAGCCAGCCGTCCCGGGGGGAGAAGACGATCACGTCCCCGGGGCGGCGTCCCTCGTCGACGACCCGGGCCGCGCCCCGGTAGTCGACCAGCGCGCCGCGCGGCCACTCGTGGCTGCGCCGCAGCGCGGCCTGGTCGGGCAGGCCGAGCAGGCCGGCGAGGAGCACCACGCCCAGCGCCGCCGACAGCGCCACCCCGCCCCTTTCCGGGGTCCGCGCCGCCGGGCCCGATTCCGCCGCCGGGTCCGTCGCGCCCAGCGCCGCGCCGGCCAGGACGCAGGCGAACGGGACGGTGAAGAACAGGTAGCGCGGCACCCAGAGCGGCCCGGCCAGCCCGGCCAGGAACACCAGCAGCACCGGTAGCACCACGCACGCGGCCGGGAGCAGGGCGCGTCGCCCCGCCCGGGCGGCCCCGAGCGCGGCGAGCCCGAGCAGCAGCCCGCCCACCTCGCCGCTCTGGGTCACCGCGCCCGGCAGGGCGGCCAGGTCGGCCGGGCGGGCACGGTCGACCCAGTCGAGCTGCCGGCCACGCTGGCCGACGGCCAGCAGCACCAGAGGGGTCAGCGCGGTCAGCGCGGCCAGCACCGCGACCAGCCACCCCCACGGCGGCCAGCGTCGACGGGTGGGCGCGGGGGCTGACCGTGGCGCCCCGACCGGGTGCGGTGCGGCGGCCCGGTGGGCGTACGGCGCGGTCGCGGCGTGGGCGGCGAGCAGTGTGAGGGCGACCAGGTGGGCCAGGCCGAGCCCGACGACGGCCGCGGCGTACCCGGCCCAGCGACGCCACCCCGGCCGGTCCAGCGCCCGGGTCAGCAGCAGCGTCGCCAGCACGGCGAAAAGGGCGACGAACGCGTACGGGCGGGCCTCCTGGGCGTACCGGGACGTGCCGGGCAGGACCGCGAACAGCAGCCCGCCCAGCAGCCCCGCCCGTCGGCCGAACAGCCGGCACCCGAGGGTGGCGGTCAGCCCGGCTGTCCCGGCCGTGGCCAGCACCGACGGCAGCCGCAGCGCCGTGGGGGAGTCGCCGAACGCCGCCACCCAGCCGTGCATGAGCAGGTAGTACGGCCAGCTCGCCGCGTCGATGACCCCGGCCATCCGGGCCAGGGCGCCCAGCGGGCGGGTGGCCGCGCTCCAGGTGGCCAACTCGTCCCGCCACGGCTGGGCGGAGCCCACCCCCGCGCCGGTCACCGCCAGGGTCACCAGCGCCGGCCACCCCCAGACCGCACCGAACCACCCCGGCGAATGCCGCTTTACGGGCAATTCGTCCACACCGTCGAGCCTTCCACACGCCGGCCGCCCCGGGGGACGCGTCAGGGCTGCTCTCCGGCCCGCCCCGCCGGGCCGCTGGGAGGGTCACGCTCGAACATGGAAAGAGTTTCCTCGGCGCGCGGGGAGGGGACAATTTCCCTGATCGGGGGCAATCTTGGTTTTCGCTCGTATCGGCGGCCCGTGATGTGGGATCCCCCACGCTGTCGTTGGTAGGGCCCCTGAGCATGTGGGAGCATGGCTTCATGCTTGCCGCTGTCGTCCGTCGCTTCGTGGCCCGTCGCCACGTCGACTACGGCCGCGTTCGCAGCGCCATCTGTCCGGCCTACTGACGACGCCCGACCACTCGTCTCGGGCGCGCGTTCCCGCGCCGGCCGTCCGACACCGTTGTCCGACACCGCTGTCATGGTCCGTCCCACGGGCCGGCCGCGCGCCCGCGCACCGAGGCACAGCAGACAACGGAGGACGCCGCGATGGCGGTCAGCAGCACCCCCGCCCGGCCCGACGCTCCCGCGGCACCCGCCGCCCGGGCCCCCCGCCGTCCGCGTGGGGAGGGGCAGTGGGCGCTCGGCCACCGCGAGCCGCTCAACCCCAACGAGCGGATCAAGAAGGACGACGACCCGCTGAACGTCCGGGCCCGGATCGAGAACATCTACGCCCACCGGGGCTTCGCCTCGATCGACCCCCTGGACCTGCGCGGCCGGTTCCGCTGGTGGGGGCTCTACACCCAGCGCAAGGCGGGCATCGACGGCGGGCGCACCGCCGTGCTGGAGCCGCACGAGCTGGAGGACGAGTTCTTCATGCTCCGGGTCCGGATCGACGGCGGGCAGCTCAACCTGGCCCAGCTGCGGGTCATCGCCGACATCTCCCGGGAGTTCGCCCGGGACACCGCCGACATCACCGACCGGCAGAACATCCAGTTCCACTGGATCCGGGTCGAGGACATGCCGGAGATCTGGCGTCGGCTGGAGGCTGTCGGCCTGCAGACCACCGAGGCGTGTGGCGACTGCCCACGGATCGTGCTCGGCAGCCCGGTCGCCGGGGTGGCCGAGGCCGAGCTGCTCGACCCGACCCCGGCGATCGACGAGATCGTCCGGCGGTACGTCGGCGACAAGCAGTACTCCAACCTGCCGCGCAAGTTCAAGACGTCGATCTCCTGGCTGGTGGACACCCCGTACGAGACGAACGACATCGCGTTGCTCGGCGTCGACCACCCCGAGCACGGCCCCGGCTTCGACGTCTGGGTCGGTGGCGGCCTGTCCACCAACCCGATGCTGGCCAAGCGGCTCGGCGTCTGGGTGCCGCTGGGCGAGATCCCGGACGTCTGGGCCGGCGTGGTGGGCATCTTCCGCGACTACGGCTACCGCCGGCTGCGCAACCGGGCCCGGCTGAAGTTCCTGGTCGCCGACTGGGGCGTGGAGCGCTTCCGCGAGGTGCTGGAGAAGGAGTACCTGGGTCGTACGCTGCTCGACGGTCCCGCCCCCGAGCTGCCCGAGCGGCCGGTCGACCACATCGGGGTGCACCCGCAGCGCGACGGCCGAAACTACGTCGGGGCCGCCCCGGTGGTCGGCCGGGTCTCCGGTCCTCAGCTCGCCCGGCTGGCCGACGTGGTCGAGGCGCACGGCAGCGACCGGGTGCGGCTCACTCCGTACCAGAAACTGCTGGTGCTGGACGTGGCGGCGGAGCGGACCGAATCGCTGGTGGCGCAGCTGGGCGGGATCGGCCTGGCGGCCCGGCCGTCGGCCTGGCGGCGCGGCACCATGGCGTGCACCGGGATCGAGTACTGCAAGCTCGCCATCGTCGAGACCAAGGCGCGCGGCGAGGCGCTGGTGGCCCGGCTGGAGGAGCGGCTGCGCGACTTCGACGCGGACATCTCCATCCACATCAACGGCTGCCCGAACGCCTGCGCCCGCACCCAGGTCGCCGACATCGGGCTCAAGGGCCAGCTCGTGGTCGGCCCGGACGGCCGCCAGGTGGAGGGCTTCCAGGTGCACCTGGGCGGCGGCCTGGGCATGGCTCAGGGGCAGACCGCCGGCTTCGGCCGCAAGCTGCGTGGCCTGAAGACCACCGCCGACGAGCTTCCCGAGTACGTGGAGCGACTGGCCCGCCGCTACCTGGCCGGCCGGACCCAGGGCGAGACGTTCGCCAACTGGGTGATCAGGACAGACGAGGAGGAACTGCGATGAGCGAGCACAGCGAGCGAACCGGCAGGCTCAGTGCGGTCGAGCCTCGTCGCGATGCCGGGCGTAGCGAGGTGTCGCGATGAGCGAGACCCGATCGGCGCCCCTGTACTGCCCGTACTGCGGCGAGGAGAACCTGCGGCCGAGCGAGGCCGGCCACGGCGCCTGGGAGTGCCACGCCTGTGCCCGGGTCTTCGCGGTGAAGTTCACCGGGCTGCTCACTCGGGCGGTGACCCGGTGAGCGTCGTGTCGGCGGCGGGCCTCGGGCTGGTCGGGCTCGGCGGCGCGGCACCCGCCGACCCGGCCCGGCGCGGCCCGGACGAGCTGCGCGCCCTGGCCGGGCGGGCCGGGCGGGAGCTGGAGGGCGCGCCGGCGCTGGAGATCGCCCGCTGGGCGGCCGATACGTTCGGCGAGCGGCTCTGCGTCACCAGCTCGATGGCCGACGCCGTCCTGGCCCACCTGGTCTCCCGCGTCGCCCCCGGGGTCGACGTGGTCTTCCTCGACACCGGCCTGCACTTCCCGGAGACGCTGCGGGTCCGCGACGAGGTGGCCCGACGGCTGCCCGTCAACGTCCGCTCGATCCGTCCGCGGCTCACCGTGGGCCAGCAGGACGGCGAGTACGGTCCCCGGCTGTTCAACCGGTCCCCGGACGACTGCTGCCAGCTCCGTAAGGTCGAGCCGCTGGAGCGCGCGCTGAGCGGGTACGACGCCTGGGCCGCCGGGCTGCGCCGCGACGAGTCGCCGACCCGGGCCAACACGCCGGTGGTGACCTTCGACGCCCGGCGCGGCAAGGTGAAGGTCAACCCGATCGCCGCCTGGACCCAGGCGGACGTGGACGCCTATGTCGCCCGCCACGACATCCCGGTCAACGAGCTGTTCAAGCGGGGCTACGGCTCGGTCGGCTGCTGGCCCTGCACCCGCCGGACCACGGCGGGGGAGGACCCCCGGGCGGGCCGGTGGGCGATGTTCGAGAAGACCGAGTGCGGGCTGCACGGCTGACCGTCGGCGGGATCGCGGGGCTGTCGCCCGGGCCCCCGATCCTGGCGGCCCCGGTGCCGTTGGGCCCGGTGCCGTTGGGCCCGGCCCTGCTGGCCCCGGCCCCGGTCGTCCTGGTCGCGCACGGCAGCCGGGATCCCCGGGCGGCAGAGGCGACCCGGGCACTGGCCCGGGCGGTCGCCGCCGCCCGTCCCGGCGTGACTGTGTCGACGAGCTGGCTGGACCACACCGAACCGGGGCCGGCGGCCGTGCTGCGGTCGCTGGCGGCGGCCGGTCATCCCCGGGCGGTGCTGGTGCCGCTGCTGCTCACCGCCGCGTACCACCGGCGGGTCGACATCCCGGCGGCGGTCGCGGCGGCCCGGGACTCGGGCCCGCCGATCGACGTACGCGTCTCCGACGTGCTGGGCCCCGCCGACGGCGTGGTCGACGCCGCGCTGCTGGCCGGGCTGCGGCGCCGGCTGGCCGAGGCGGAGCCCGGGCGGTTCGACGCGCTGGTGCTGGCTGCGGCGGGCACCCGGGATCCCCGGGCACGCGGGTCGGTGGGGCGGGTCGCGGCGGCACTCGGCGCCGAACTCGGGGTGCCCTGCCGGGTGTCGTACGCCTCGGCGGCCCCGCCGCTCACGGGCGCGGCGGTGGCCCGGCTGCGCGCGGCGGGCGCCCGCCGGGTGGCCGTGTCGGCGTACTTCCTGGCCCCCGGCCTCTTCCACGACGCCGTGCTGGCGGGGGCCCGGTCGGCCGGTGCCGTGACGGTGTCCGGGCCGCTCGCCGACGCCCCGGAACTGGCCGCGCTGGTGCTGCGCCGGGTGGACGCCGCGCCGCGGTGACAGCCGGCCCCGACGCCCACCGCTGACGCTGCCCGGACAGCAGAACGCCCCGGCAGGGGTTGCCCTGCCGGGGCGTGGAGCCTTTGATTCGGTGTGGTCAGGCGGAGTGAGCGCGCAGCACCCGGAGGCCACCGCGACGCTTGACGGCTCGCCGTTCCTCCTCGCTCATTCCGCCCCAGACGCCAGCGTCCTGACCGGACTCGAGCGCCCACTGCAGGCACTGGTCGGTCACGGAGCAGCGCTGGCAGACGGCCTTGGCCTGCTCGACCTGCAGGAGAGCCGGACCGGACGTCCCGATCGGGAAGAACAGCTCCGGGTCCTCATCGCGGCAGACAGCATGGTGACGCCAGTCCATGGCGGCAACACTCCTCATTCTGGATGGGTGGCAGATTTGCTTTTGGTGCTTTTCCTATATGCGTCCGCACGCCGAATGGTTACGGTTCGCGTCCATCAATTCGGCGCTGCGTGAGCAGGCTCTTGTTGCCCTTGGGACCTGCTGGAACAGCTCAACACGGCGAGCGTATCCAGGCAATGTTCCGATAGCTCAAGTTCGCTTGTGAATACTTTCACGAACTTACGCGATGTCAAGGGTGACGCTCGGAAAAACTCCGAGCGGTGAGCAAGCTCACGACCCTTTTGTCCGGGTTCTAGAGTGATCCAGCTACCCGCCGTACCACAGTCGAGGATCAATATAGTACAGTCCGCGTGACATTGCTGACATTTCCGGCACCTCGCCCTCGGTGTGCGGCCACCGTCTCGGCACGGTGTGGGGGACCGCCTGACCAAGGGCTGTACCCGAGGCCTAACAGATTACTCTCAGTGCGGCCGGAACGGATGCAAATCTAACTTTCTCTCGTTCGCCGAGGTAGTCCCCGTCCAGCTGGAAGGCCTGCGGGCGGCTCGTGAACAGGGTGAACTCGTTCACGTCGTGCAGCCGCAGCACCTGTCGGCCCCGAGGATCCGGGGCTCGCGAGAGCGCCTGCGTCACCGTGCGTGCGGTGCTCGCCACGCGGAGCTGACGCATCGCCAGCACGTCCAGCCCGAGATCGAAGGACGCCTCCGGGTTCGGGTTGATCTCCCGCTCGCCCAGGTACGTCCACGGCGCGGTGTTCTGGATGATGACGGTGGCCAACTCGCCCTCGGCGGGCTCCCCGGGCCGCTCCAGCGTGATCGCGGGGTGGCGCCGGTCCGAGCGGAGGAAGTACTGGTTCACCGTCGACCGCAGGTAGAGCGCCGGGGTGGAGACCCGGCCCCGCCGGCGGGCCTGCTCCACGCGGTGGATGACCGCCGCGTCGATGCCGAAGCCGGCGCAGAAGGTGAAGTAGCGGTCGTCGGCCCGCCCCAGCCCGACCGTCCGGGACCGGCCCAGCCGCAGCCCCTCAAGGATCATGCTGGTGCCCTCGGGCCACTCCCGGGGCAGGCCCAGCGCCCGGGCGAACACGTTCGTCGAGCCGCCCGGGACGGTGGCCAGCGCCGGCAGGCGCTCGGCGGGCGTCCCCCCGGTGCGGATGGTCGGCGGGTCGGCCGTCATCAGGCCGTTCACCACCTCGTTGACCGTGCCGTCGCCCCCGAGCGTGACCACCAGGTCGACGCCCTCCTCGGCTGCCTCCCGGGCGAGGTCGGTGGCATGGCCCCGCCGGCGGGTGTACCGCACCGACAGGTCGACTTGGCTGCGCAACGCCCGGACCAGGACGTCCCGGCTGCGCTCGCTGGTGGTGGTGGCCTTCGGATTGACGACCAGGACGGCCCGCATGGGCGGCACTGTACCGCGATCCACCACGGGTATCGTGTCGCGCGTGACCATCGACTCGGACCGGAATCCGACCCCGCTGCAATGGGCGGTGCGGCTGCTCCGGGCGGAGGCGGTCGCGCTCGCACTGGTGGCCGCCTGGCTGGTCTGGGCCGATCTCACCGCCGAGACCACCGACCTGCCGTCGGCGCTGCTGGTGACCGCGTTCGCCCTCGGCGGCACGGCGGCGCTGTGGGTGCTCGGCGGCGCCCTGGGCCGGCGCCGGGCCGGGGCCCGCGCCCCGGCGATCGTCCTGGAGCTCATGCTGCTGCCGGTCGGTTGGTACATGATTCAGGGCGGCCTGGGGTGGCTGGGCCTGCCGCTGATGGCGCTCGGCCTCGGGGTGTCCGCCCTGCTGGTCAGCCCGCCCACCACGCGGGCCCTCGGCTTCTAGCCGGTCCGCGGCGGGCCGCGGGGGTCAGTAGCGGGACGCGCGCCGGGTGAGCAGGGAGATGGTGGCCCGGCCGTTCGCCGCGTTCGTCGATGCGGCCGTGGTCAGCGCGGTCAGCACCTTCCAGGCGAAGGACGACTCGGAGGGCAACGTCGCGCCGCGCACCGTCGGCACGGTCACCTCGACGGTGAGCGCGTCGTCGGTCACCGCGAACCGGCACTCCAGCTCGGCGTCCCGGGTGGCGATCGCGAGCAGCATGGCGCACGCCTCGTCCACGGCGATCCGCAGGTCCTCGATCTCGTCGAGGGCGAACTGGAGACGGGCGGCGAGGCCGGCCGTGGCGGTACGGAGCACGCCGAGGTAGCCGCCGTCGGCGGGCACGGTCAGGTGCACCACATCGTCGTCGGTCGCTGGCTGGCCGGTCAGTTGAGTCACGCCTCATCCCCCCGGCGGGGACTCTACCCCGTCAGGCCGACGGGCGCGTGGCCGAGCCGCCGGTCGTGGCCGGGGCCCCGCCGCCGGCCTGCTCCGCGAGCGCGTGCAGGGCGGGCCCGGTCAGCCGGTACGGCACCCACTGCGCCAGCGGCGCGGCGCCGACCGCGGCGTAGAACCGGGCGGCCGGATTCCAGTCGATCATCGACCAGTCGAGCCGCCGGTAGCCCCGCTCCACGCAGATCGCGGCCAGGGTGGCCAGCAGCCGCCGGCCCGCGCCGCTGCCCCGGGCCTCCGGGCGGACGTACAGGTCCTCCAGGTGGATGCCGTGCACGCCGGCCCAGGTGGAGAAGTTGAGGAACCAGAGCGTGAAGCCGAGCGGCCGGTCGGCATCGTCCACCGCCACGTGACCGAACAACGCCGGTGCCGGGCCGAAGAGGGCCGCGTCGAGCTGCTCGGCGCTCAGGTGGCACTGGTCGGGTGCCCGCTCGTACTCGGCCAGCTCGTGCACCATCGCGACGACGGCCGGCACGTCCTCGGGACGTGCCGGCCGTACTGTCGGGGTGAGGCCGGCGGTCACGCCTGCTTGGTCTCCCAGAAGATCTTCGAGATCTCGTCGATCTTCGTCAGCAGCTCGTCGGCCTTGGCCGGGTCCACGCTGCCCTTGGCGCCGCTGGCGCCGGCCAGCTTGGTTGCCTCGTTGAACAGGGTGTGCAGGTTCGGGTACTTCTCGAAGTGGGCCGGCTTGAAGTAGTCCGTCCACAGCACCCACAGGTGGTGCTTGACCAGCTCGGCGCGCTGCTCCTTGATGATCAGCGCCCGGGTGCGGAACTCGGCGTCGGTGTTCGCCTGGTACTTCTCGGCGATCGCCTTGACCGATTCGGCCTCGATCCGGGCCTGGGCCGGGTCGTAGATGCCGCACGGCAGGTCGCAGTGGGCGCTGGCGGTTACGCGCGGCGTGAGGATGCGCAGAAGTCGCATCGGGATCCTCCATGTGAAGTTTGCGATGATCCAAGACGACATTACTCCTGGACATGCTCCCCAGCGGGGTGGAGGTGAAACCCGGGTGCGCCCCGACGAACCCCGGGCCGTGGACCGGCTGCGCGGGCCGCTCGCCGCCGTGCTGGTGACCGGTCCGTCGATGGTCCCCACCCTGCGCCACGGCGACGCGGTGCTGGTCCGCCGGGGAGGCCGCCCGGTCCGCGCCGGCGACGTCGTGGTCGCCGTTTTCCGCAGTCGCCCGGAGCTGCTGGTGGTCAAGCGCGCGGTCCGTCCGCAGGACGGCGGCTGGTGGGTACGTGGCGACAACGACCTGATCACCGACGACTCCCGGGCGTACGGCGTGGCCGATGTGCAGGGCCGGGTGGTGGCCCGGTACTGGCCCCGGCCGGGCCGCCTGCCGCGTCCCTGAGCTACTCCTGAGTATGACCCTACTCACATCAGGGGCGCATCGCCGACACTATGCTCGGCGGGTGCCCGGGTGACCCCCCGCACCGCGTACCGCCGCTCGTCGCCTCACCTAGCGCCCGAGCCGGACGCTCCATCTGCTCGACAGATCCTGGAGTCACCATGTCTTCGTCCATCGTGGATCCCGCCGATCCCGTCTTCCGACTGCACGCCGGCGGCAAGATGGCCGTCGCCTCCACCGTCCCGCTGACCAGCCGGGAGGACCTCTCCCTCGCGTACACCCCCGGGGTGGCCCGGGTGTGCGAGGCGATCGCCGCCGACCCGGCCCTGGCCGACGACTACACCTGGGTGGGGCACACCGTCGCGGTCGTCACCGACGGGTCGGCCGTGCTCGGTCTGGGCAACATCGGCCCGCGCGCGGCGCTGCCGGTGATGGAGGGCAAGGCGGTGCTGTTCAAGCAGTTCGGCGGCGTGGACGCGGTGCCTATCTGCCTGGACACCCAGGACGTGGACGAGATCGTCGCGGTGGTGAAGGCCCTCGCCCCCTCGTTCGGCGGGATCAACCTGGAGGACATCAGCGCGCCGCGGTGCTTCGAGGTGGAGCGCCGGCTCGACGAGGCGCTGCCCATCCCGGTCTTCCACGACGACCAGCACGGCACCGCGATCGTCGTGCTCGCCGCGCTGCGCAACGCCGCCGCCCTGCTCAACCGCAAGCTGGGCGACCTGCGGGTGACGGTCAGCGGCGCGGGCGCGGCCGGGGTGGCGGTGACCCGGATGCTGATCGCCGGGGGAGTGGACCCGACGCGGGTGGTGGTCTGCGACTCGAAGGGGATCATCGGCCGGCACCGGACCGAGCTCACCGGCACCAAGGCCGCCCTCGCGGCCGACACCAACGCCGCGGGCCGCCGGGGCGACGTCACCGAGGCCCTGCGCGGCGCGGACGTGCTGATCGGCGTCTCCGGCGGGCAGATCCCGGAGGAGGCGGTGGCCGCAATGGCACCCGGCGGCATCGTCTTCGCGCTGGCCAACCCGACCCCCGAGGTGCACCCCGAGGTGGCCGCCCGGCACGTCGCGGTGGTCGCGACCGGCCGCAGCGACTACCCCAACCAGATCAACAACGTGCTGGCCTTCCCCGGGGTCTTCCGGGGCGCGCTGGACGCCCGGGCCACCCGGATCACCGAGGGGATGAAGGTGGCCGCCGCCGACGCGATCGCCGGCGTGGTCGCCGAGGCGCTGACCGCCGACGCGATCGTGCCGTCCCCGCTGGACCCGCGGGTCGCCCCCGCGGTGGCCGAGGCCGTCGCCGAGGCCGCCCGCCGCGACGGCGTCGCCCGCGCCTGAGTCGGACGACGGGCCCCTTCGCTGTCGTCCGGTCTGAGAAGGGGCCCTTCTTGACACCCCCGCTCCTTGCTACGGTGCGGATCATGCGTGCCGCCTTCGCGTCGAGCTTCGACGCCGACAATCCGCTCTCCGCGCTGACTGTCGGCGAGCGTCCCGAGCCGATCCACCCCGAGGACGACTGGGTCACCGTGCAGATGCGGGCCAGCTCGCTCAACCACCACGACCTGTGGTCGCTGCGCGGCGTGGGGCTCGGCGCGGACCGGCTGCCGATGATCCTCGGCTGCGACGCCGTCGGCACCGACCCGGACGGCAACGAGGTCGTGGTCTACCCGCTGGTCGCCGACCCGGGCGACCCGCGTGGCATGTCCATCCTCTCCGAGCACTTTCAAGGGACCCTCGCCGAGCGGGTGGCCGTACCCCGGATGAACCTGCTGCGCCTGCCGGGCGGCGTGTCCGCGACGGACGCCGCCTGCCTGCCCACCGCGTGGCTCACCGCCTGGCGGATGCTGACCACCAAGGGCCGGGTGGAGGACGCCGAGTCGGTGCTGGTCCAGGGCGCGGGCGGCGGCGTCGCCACGGCGGCCGTCGCGCTCGCCGTCGCGCTCGGCAAGCGGGTGTACGCGACCAGCCGCGACCCCGGCAAGCGGGAGCGGATCACCGAGCTGGGGGCGACCGCGCTGGAGTCCGGCGCCCGGCTCCCGGAGCGGGTCGACGTGGTGGTCGAGACGGTCGGGGCGGCCACCTTCGACCACTCGCTGAAGTCGGCCGCGCCGATGGCCCGGATCGTGGTCTCCGGGGCGACCGCCGGGCACGAACCGAAGGTCAACCTGCGCCGCGTCTTCGCCATGCAACTGGAGATCCTCGGCACCTCGATGGGCACCCCGGGCGAGCTGACCGAGCTGCTGGCATTCTGCGCCGAGCACGACGTGCGCCCGGTGGTGGACAGCGTGGTGCCGTTCAGCCGGGTCGAGGACGCCTTCGCCCGACTGCACTCGGGCGACGCCTTCGGCAAGATCGTCATCGACCACACGGCCTGATCGGCCCTCCCGCCGGGACGGGCCCCGGCGGGAGGGGCCTCACAACCGGTCGTCGAGGGTGGCGAGGCCACCCCGGGTGGCCTCGGCCGGCAGCCGGCCCTTGGCCGCCGCGTCGCCGTACAGGGTCCAGCGGAGGAACTCGACGGTGGTGTCCGAGACCACCCGCAGGGCCGCGCCGTCGGTGAGCAGGGCGCGGCCGTGGTCGCCCTTCGGCAGGCTCAGCATCGCCTTGGGCCAGGGCACCCTGTCGTACGCCGCCCGGCCCGACGCGTAGCCGACCACCTCGTCGGCCTCGCCGTGCACGAACAGCTGCGGCGCGGCGGCCCCGGCGAACGCCGTGCCCACGCCCAGGGCGGTGCCGGCGAAGACCACCCCGGCGTCCAGCCGGTCGTCCCGCCCGGCGGTGAACAGGCCGATCGTGGTCACCCCGCCGGCCGAGTGCCCCGCCGCGGCCACCCGGTCGGTGGCGAGCCGGCCGCGCAGCGGGTCGCCCGCCTTCGCGTCCAGGGCGAGCACCCGGGTCAGCGCGTACGACACGTCGGCGGGCTGGTTGAGCACGTCCAGCACGTTGCCGTCGCCGCCCCGGGCGGTGTGCGGGAAGGCCGGCGCGGCCACCACGAGACCGGCCGCCGCCCACCGGGCGAGCAGGGTGGCGTAGTCGTCCGGCCGGCCGTTCAGGCCGTGGCTGAACATCACCACGGGGAACCGGCCGGCGGCGGCGGGCGTGGACCGCTCGGGCGTCCCGCCGGCCGCGCCCCGGGCCGGGTACCAGATGGTCACCGGCAGCGGCCGGTCGCCGCCGCGGTTGAGCTTGAGCTGGCGTACGCCGACCGCGAAGGACCCGCTCGGCGCGGTGCCGGCGGGCACGCGCGGCGCCGGGGTGGTGGCCTTCGGCGGCTCCACCGGATCAACGCCGCGCCCGGCCGGCCCGGCGTCGCCCGAGCAGCCGCTCAGCCCGGCGGCGAGCAGGGCGGCGACCAGCAGGGCGGCGGTGCGGCGACGGGGCATGAATCCGATTGTGCCTCGCAAGGTGAGGCGACCGGCCGACATCGCACCGCAGGCGAGCGGCCGATCACCCGGGATACGGGGGTGGGTCCGCCGGGCCGGTCGCCCCCACCGGACGCGCGGCGGCGGCAGCGCGGAGGCGGGCGATGTCGGTGACGTCCTTCGAACGACGGGGCCCAAGAAATGCACCCTCCGCACTAAATGTCGGAACCCCTACTGCAAGATCGCGGGCGGGGTAGGGCTGCGGGCGGGGCAGGGGGTGGGGTCAGTGGGTGGGGAGGCGGGAGAGCCAGGTGGTGTGGGGGGAGCGGGCGATGGTGGGGAGGCGGGGGAGGGCGGTGGCGTCGCCGTAGAGGGTCCAGCGGAGGAAGTCCGTGGTGGCGGCGAGAACCTGGGGGAATCCGGGATGGCCGGGGGTCAGGTACGCGCCGTGGCCCTGGCCGGTGACGGTGAGGAACGCGGCCGGGCCGGGCGTCCGGGCGTACGCGGCCCGGCCGACGGTCACCGGCACCACCGGGTCGGCGTCGCCGTGCACGAACAGCACCGGCGCGGCGGGACCGGCGAACGCGCCGGCCAGACCGCCCCCGGCGATCACGATGCCCGCCCGCAGCCGGGAAGAGTGCCCGGAGGTGAGCATCCCGGCGGTGGTGAACCCGCCCGCCGAGTGCCCGGCCGCGGCGAAGCGGGCGACGTCCAGGTGGCCGGCGAGCGGGTCGCCCCGGCGGGCGTCGAGGCGGACCAGGTGCCGGATCAGCCGCCAGCCGTCGGCCGGCTGGTTACGCACGTCCGCCCGGGTGAACCGGGCCGCACCGCGCCGGGTGCGCGGGTACGCCGCAGCGGCCACCACGAACCCGGCGGCGGCCCATCGGGTGGTCAGCGGGGCGTGCAGTTCGGGCAGGCTGTGCAGCCCGTGGCTGAACACGACGACCGGGAACCGGCCCTGGGCGATCCCGCCGGGGCCGGCCGGATACCAGACGGTCACCGGCAGCGGGCGCGCGCCGCCCGGGTCGAGCGTGAACGTCCGCACCCCGACCGGGTACGCCCCGGCGGGCGCGGACCGGGCCGGCGGTTCCCCGCCTCCAGCGGCGGCGGTGGCCGGGCCACAGCCGGCCAGCAGCGTCGTCATCAGCACGGCGACCAGCCGTCGAACCCCCACGTCACTACGCTAGGCGGCCCGGGACCGGCGCGGCCCCGCCGTCCGGACCGGTCGGCGGAGCCACCCGGCGGGGGCGGCTCCCCCCATCGGGCGGTCCTGCGGCGTTTCGCCCGCGTGGGGGCGGTTCGGTCGGACCGCCTTGGCTATGGTCTGGCCCATGTCTGACAAGTACCTGGACCCGAGCGGCAACACAGAGCAGTTCCGGGCGTTCGCCCACGAGCCTGAGGCCGGCGCCCCGGCGGCGTCCCGGGCGTCCCTGGTCGTCGGCGCCGCGGTCGGCGCGGTGGTGCTGGTGGCCGTGGTCGCCTGGCTGGCCCTGGCCTGACCGGCCTCAGCGTGCCGGCCGCAACAAGCCGGCGGCAGTGAGCCGGCTGCACAAGCCGGGCCGCAGTGAGCCGGTCTCAGCGGAGGCTCGGCCGAGCCTGGCCGCTCGGGGTCAGTTGGTCGTCCCGACCACCGCGCGGGTCTCCCGGGCGATCTCGCGCTCCTCGTCGGTGCCGATCACGCAGACGGCGACCTCCGCGCCGTCCGGGGAGATCACCCGGTCGCCGCTGCCGGCGTTGCGCCCCTGGTCGACGGCGATGCCGAGCCGCTCCAGTCCGGCCAGCGCGGCGGTCCGCACCGCGGCGGCGTGCTCGCCCACCCCGGCGGTGAAGGTGACCGCGTCCACCCGCCCGAGCAGGGCGTAGTACGCCCCGACGTACCCGGTGATCCGGCGGCGGTAGACGTCGAAGGCGAGCGCGGCGGCCGGGTCGCCGGCGTCGCGGCGGGACAGCACCTCGCGCATGTCGTTGACCCCGGTCAGGCCGAGCAGGCCGCTGCGGTGGTTGAGCAGGTCGTCGATCTCGTCCACCCCCATCCCGGCCTCCCGGCGCAGGTGGAAGATGATCGTCGGGTCGAGGTCGCCGCTGCGGGTGCCCATCACCAGGCCCTCCAACGGGGACATCCCCATCGAGGTGGCCACGCTGCGCCCGCCCTGCACGGCGCAGGCGCTCGCCCCGTTGCCCAGGTGCAGGGTGATGGTGTTCAGCTCCTCGTACGGCCGGCCCAGCAGCTCGGCGGTGCGCCGGGAGACGTACGCGTGCGAGGTGCCGTGGAAGCCGTACCGGCGGATGTCGTACCGCTGGGCGGTGTCCCGGTCGATCGCGTAGGTCGCGGCGGCCTCGGGCAGGGTGTGGTGGAACGCGGTGTCGAAGACGGCGACCTGCGGCACGCCGGGCAGCGCCTCGCGGGCCACCCGGATGCCGGCCAGGTTCGCCGGGTTGTGCAGCGGGGCGAGCGGCACGAGTTCCCCGATCGCCGTGAACACCGCGTCGTCGATCAGCACCGGCTCGGCGAAGCGTCGCCCGCCGTGCACCACCCGGTGCCCGACCGCGACCAGCCCGGTCAGGTCCAGCCGGCCGAGGATCTCCCGGACCGCCGTCTCGTGGTCGGCCGGGCCGCCCTCCGGCTCGCCGACCCGCTCCACCGTTCCGGAGGCGCGCACCTCGTCGCCGTCGTACAGCCGGTACTTGACCGACGACGAGCCGCAGTTGAGGACGAGTACCCGACTCATGACGACTCCCCGGCGGCGGCCTGGATGGCGGTGATCGCGACGGTGTTGACGATGTCCGGGACGGTGGCGCCCCGGGACAGGTCGTTGACCGGCCGGCGCAGGCCCTGCATCACCGGGCCGACGGCCACCGCTCCGGCCGAGCGCTGCACCGCCTTGTACGTGTTGTTGCCCGTGTTCAGGTCCGGGAAGATGAACACCGTGGCCCGCCCGGCGGCCGCGCTGTCGGGCAGCTTGGTGGCCGCGACCTTCGGGTCGATCGCCGCGTCGTACTGGATCGGGCCCTCCACCAGCAGCTCCGGGCGGCGCTCGCGGACCAGTCGGGTGGCCGCCGCGACCTTCTCCACGTCCGCCCCCGCCCCGGAGTCCCCGGTCGAGTACGACAGCATCGCCACCCGCGGCTCGATGCCGAACCGGGCGGCGGTGTCGGCCGAGGAGATGGCGATGTCGGCGAGCTGGGCGGCGTCCGGGTCGGGGTTCACCGCGCAGTCGCCGTACACCAGCACCCGGTCGGCGAGCAGCATGAAGAAGACGCTGGAGGCCACCGAGAGCCCGGGCACCGTGCGGATGATCTCGAAGGCGGGGCGGATGGTCGCGGCGGTGGTGTGGGTGGCCCCGGAGACCATCCCGTCGGCGTGCCCGGTGTGCACCATCATCGTGCCGAAGTAGTTCGGCTGGGCGACCACGTCGTGCGCCAGCTCGGCGGTCATGCCCCGGTGGGCGCGCAGCTTCGCGTACGCCTCGGCGAACTCGTCGCGCCACTCGCTGGCCGCCGGGTCGACCACGGTCGCCCCGGTGATGTCGATGCCGAGCTCCCGGGTGCGCCGGGCGACGTCGTCGGTGCGGCCGAGCAGGGTCAGGTCGGCCACGCCCCGGCGCAGCAGGATCTCCGCCGCGCGCAGGATCCGCTCCTCCGTGCCCTCGGGCAGCACCAGGTGCCGGCGGGTGGCCCGGGCCCGGTCGATCAGGTCGTACTCGAACATCAGCGGGGTGACCCGCTCGGAGCGGCTGACCCGCAGCCGGCGGGCCAGGTCGTCGGTGTCGACGTTGGCCTCGAACGCGCCGAGCGCGGCCTCCACCTTGCGCGGGTTCGCGACGCTTGGCCGTCCCTCGATCCGGCTGGACGCGGCCACCGTGTCGTAGCTGTCGCTGGGCACCGACAGCACCGCGAACCCGGTGTTCAGCCCCTCCACCAGCCGCATCGCCCTGGGGTCCGGCTGCTCGCCGAGGGTGAGCACCACCCCGGCCAGGGAGACCTGCCCGGCGACGTGCGCGGCGCTCGCCGCCACCACCAGGTCGGCCCGGTCACCGGGGGTGATCACCAGTGCGCCCTCGGTCAGGTGGTCGAGCAGCGTCGGCACGTGCGCCGCGCCGACCACGTAGTCGAGCACGTCGCGGCCGAGCGCGGCGTCGTCGCCGGCCAGCAGGGTGGCGCCGAGCGCCGCCGCCACCTCGGCCACCGTCGGCGCCGACACGGTCGGCACCTCCGGGATGGCGTACGTGGGGACGGGCAGCTCGGGCAGCGTCATCGTTCCCGGCACCCGGTTGGCGATCACCGCCAGCACCGTCGCACCCAGGTCCTCCAGGTCGTGGTACGCCCCGCGCGCGGCCGCCGCGATCGCCTCCGGCTCCTGCCCGAAGCCGTCGATCACCGGCACCACCACGCTGCCGAACTCGGTGGCCAGCCGGGCGTTGAAGGCCAGCTCGCGGGGGCCCGCGCCGTCCCCGCCGTCGGCGAAGTCGCTGCCCACCACCACCATCGCCGGGCAGCGCCGTTCGACGTCCCGGTACCGCTCGACGAGCCGGGAGATCAGCTGCTCCCGCCGGCCGTCGGCGACCAGCTCGGTGGCCTCCGGGTAGGTGGCACCGTGCAGGTCGGCCAGCGGCAGGTCGATCCGGTAGCGGTCGGTGAGCAGGGCGAGGATCGGGTCGGGGCCCCTGCCGGCGACCAGCGGTCGGAACGCGCCGATCCGCTCGACCTGTCGGGAGAGGAGCTCGGCGAGGCCGAGCGCGATGGTCGACTTCCCTCCGCCGGAACCCACACTGGTCAGATACACGCTCCGGGCCACGCCCCCACGCTACAAGATCGCCGCCCGCAGCGCCGCGGTCCCCTCTCCGACCTTGGGGGATCCTCGTCTCACTCAGGCCGCTGACCAGGCACTTCAGGTTTCCTCGCTCCTAGACTCGCCACTCGTGACCGACCGTCGGACCATCGTCCCGCCCTCGCCCCTGCCCGAGCAGCCGACCGAGCAGCCGGCCGTCGTGCGGCCCGTGACGGACGGTCCGACGGTCCCACTCACCGTGACGGACGGTCCGACGGTCGTCGTGCCGACCGTCACCGACGGTCCGACGGCCCTCCTGGCCGCGGTTCCCGACCTGCCGCCGGTCTTCGTCGACCCGAGCGGGCGGCGCGGGACCCGGCTGCGGCGGATCGCGTACGTCGCCGGGCTGGCCGGGTTGGCGTACACCGCGCTGGTCGGGGTGAGCTTCGCCGGGGGGCCGGTGCGACCGGAGAACGTGCTGCCCTTCGTCGACTCGACGCAGCGCCCCTGGAAGGCGCCCGCGCCGCCGGCCGCCCCGGCCCCCGCCCCGACGACCGTGAAGCCCACCACGCCGGCCCCCGGCCCGACCCGTGCCACGGCGACCCGGAGCGCGCCCGCCGCCACGGCCTCGTCCCGGCCGGCGTCCCCGTCGGCCGGCAGCCCGAGTCCCAGCCGGAGCGCGGCGTCGCCCCCGGGCACCACGGCACCGCCGACGACCGTGCCGCCCAGCACCGCGCCGCCGACGGCCGTCCCGCCCCCGGTGGTCGACCCACCGGCCCTTCCGGAACAGTCCGAGTAGCGTGCGGACAGCCGCCAACCCGTCCACCGGTCGGCCCCCGCCGCCGGCCCGCCGCGCTCGCCGCACCCGGCGGGTCCGCCGGCCCACGCCGCCGCCGAGCTGGGCCCTGTTGGGCGTCCTGCTCGTCGTCCTGGCCGGCGTGCTCGTCGTCGGGGCGTACGCGAACGCCGCCTTCGTCCCCGACCGCGCGCAGCACGACGACGGCCAGGACCGGGTGCCCGCCGAGGTGGTCAACGGCGGCCCGATCATCAACGCCGCCGACGGCCAGCACCGCTCCTACCGACTGCCCGCACGCACCGTCGCGCTCACCTTCGACGACGGTCCCGACCCGAAGTGGACCCGCGAGGTGCTGCGGGTCCTCGACGCCCACCAGGTGAAGGGCACCTTCTTCGTGGTCGGGTCGCAGGCCGCCCGGCACCCCGAACTGGTGCGGGAACTGGTCGCCGGCGGGCACGAGGTCGGCGTGCACACCTTCACCCATCCCGACCTGACCACGCTGTCCGGCTGGCGTCGCCGGATGGAGTACGGCCAGACGCAGCTCGCGCTCGCCGGCGCGGCCGGGGTCCGGTCGTCGCTGATGCGGTTCCCGTACTCCTCGCACGCCGACGCGATCGACGACCGGGACTGGCCGCTGATCACCGAGGCTGGCGAGCTGGGCTACCTCAACGTGCTCAACGACACCGACAGCCGGGACTGGGCGCTGCCCGGGGTGGACGCCACGATCGCCAACGCCACGCCGGCCGGCTATTCGGGCGCGATCAGCCTCTGGCACGACGCCGGCGGGGACCGGGCCCAGACCGTCGCCGCCCTGGACCGTTTCATCCCGCTGATGAAGGAACGCGGCTACCGGTTCACCACCGCGACCGAGGGGCTGAACCTGACACTGGCCGCGGCCGGGATCGACCACCGGGTGACCGGGAACCCGGTCGCGTCCGGGGCGGAACGGTGGCAGGGCCGGATGCTGGTCTGGGCGGTGCAGGGCGCCGACCGCACGCTCACCCTCTTCGGCGCGCTCTTCGTGCTCGTCGGCGTGCTCACCGTCGGGCGCACCGTCCTGCTGCTCCTGCTCGCCGGGCGGCACGCCAGGCGCCGCCGGGCCCGGGACTGGACCTGGGGACCGCCGGTGACCGAGCCGGTGTCGGTGATCGTCCCCGCGTACAACGAGAAGGAGGGGATCGCCGCGGCGGTCCGGTCGCTGGCCACCGGCGACCACCCCGGGGGCATCGAGGTCGTCGTGGTCGACGACGGCTCGACGGACGGGACCGCCGACATCGCCGAGGGGCTCGGCCTGCCGAACGTCCGGGTCGTGCGCAAGCCGAACGGCGGCAAGCCGAGCGCGTTGAACACCGGCGTGGCGCTGGCCCGCCACGAGTTGCTGGTGCTGGTCGACGGCGACACCGTCTTCGAGCCGGACGCCGTGCGCCGGCTGGTCCAGCCGTTCGCCGACCCGCAGGTGGGAGCGGTCGCCGGCAACGTCAAGGTGGGCAACCGGGACAGCCTCATCGCCAAGTGGCAGCACATCGAGTACGTCATCGGGTTCAACCTCGACCGCCGCCTCTACGAGACCCTGCGGTGCATGTCGACGGTGCCGGGCGCGATCGGCGGGTTCCGCCGGCAGGCCCTCGTGTACGCCGGCGGGATGACCGACGACACCCTGGCCGAGGACACCGACATCACCATGGCCCTGGGCCGGGCCGGCTGGAAGGTGGTGTACGAGGAGAGGGCCCGGGCGTGGACCGAGGCCCCGGCGACGATGGGGCAGCTGTGGAAGCAGCGCTACCGGTGGAGCTACGGCACCATGCAGGCGATGTGGAAGCACCGCCGCTCGCTGCTCGACCCCGGCGCGTCCGGCCGGTTCAGCCGCCGTTGCCTGCTGTTCCTGAGCCTGTTCGGGGTGCTGCTGCCGCTGCTGGCGCCGGTGATCGACCTGCTCGCCCTGTACGGCCTGTTCTTCCTCGACCGGACCGCGACGGTGGTGGCCTGGCTGGCCATGCTGGCGGTGCAGTTCCTCACCGCGGTGGTGGCGTTCCGGCTGGACCGGGAGAAACTGGGCGTGCTCTGGGTGCTGCCGTTGCAGCAGTTCGTCTACCGGCAGCTGATGTACCTGGTGATGATCCAGTCGGTGGTCACCGCGCTGACCGGCGGCCGGCTGGGCTGGCAGAAGCTGCGCCGCACCGGCCTGCGCCCGACCGTCCGTGCCGGCAACGGCTGACGGTCAGCGGGCGCGGCGGGCCAGGTCGAGGGCGTACTCGGGCCACCAGACGCCGCTGTCCGGCTCGCCGGGCCGGCAGGCGTCGTCGGACTCGCCGGGGAACTTGACCCAGAGCAGGGCGTCCACCCGGTCCGGGCCCGGGTCGGCCGTGGGCTCCTCGCCGAGCGCCCGGCCCGGCGGGTTGCACCAGCTCGGCGCGCCGTCCACGGTAGGGCCCGGGTGCGGGCCGTTGCCGTTTCGGCTGGTGTCGACGACGAACCGGGTCGCCCCGCCGAGCGCGTCGGAGAGCCGGTGACCGTAGCGGACGTTCTCGTCGGTGCCGACGAAGTTCGCCACGTTCAGGGCGAAGCCGGCCGCGTCGGCGATCCCGGCCCGGCGCAGCGCCGCGGCGAGCCGGTCGACGTCGGTGATCCAGCCGGGATGCCCCGCGTCGAGGTACACCCGGGCGCTGCCGGTGCTGCCCAGCACGGCCACCGCGTCCCGCAGCAGCGCGAACCGGCCGGCGACGTCGGGCACGCAGCCGGCCACGGCGTCCGGGACCGCGCCGGGTTCGAGGACCACGGTGACCGGCCGGCCGGCCACCCCGGCCGCCAGGTCCCGGATCCAGCGCTGGTAGTCCGCCGCGTCCCCGGCACCGCCGGCCCCGCGCCGGGCGCAGTCGCGGTCCGGCACGTTGTGCACCACCAGCACCGGCGTCTGCCCGGCGACGGCCGCCGCCGTCAGGAAGGCGTCCACCTCGGCGCGGACCGCCGGGTTGCCGGTGAGCCACTTCGCGCTCGGGCGACCGGCGATCGCGCGCAGGGCCTCGGCGTCGGCGGTGCGCCCCTGCGCGGCCCAGCGGTCCGCCTGCGCGCCGGCCGGGTTCGCCGGGTCGACGTAGAAGACGGGCGGCAGGGCCGTCTGGGTGGCCCCGCCGTCGCCGTCCGGCCCGGCCCGGGGCGAGGGGTCGGCGCCGCAGCCGGCGAGCAGCAGCGCCAGGGCGACGCCGGCCGCCCCGGCCGCTCGGCGGCTCAGTCCTCGTCCTCGTCGTCCAGGCGGGCCAGCCAGGTGGCGAACCGCTCGATCGGCGTCTCGAACTCGGGGTTCAGGTCCACGAAGTCGCGCAGCCGCTCGCCGAGCCACTCCATGCTGACCGACTCCTCGCCCCGGCGCTCGACCAGTTCCTCGATCCCGCGGTCGGTGAAGTACATCCGTACGTCCTCATTCCTGGTCCCGGCCGGCGGCCGGGTCGGGTGGTCCGCCGACGCGAGCGGGGCAGCGGCCCGTCGTGGTGACGGTCGCTGCCCCGCTGCGCGCGGTGCGGTCAGGTCACGGGCGGGGCAGGGCCGCCTCGATCAGCGCGTTCTGCTCGACCTCGTGCATCTTGGCCGAGCCGACCGCAGGGGCGGCGGCGGCCGGGCGGGAGATCCGGCGCAGCCTGATCTCGCTCAGGTGCTCCAGCAGGTTGAGCGCGACGAAGCTCCACGCGCCCTGGTTGGCCGGCTCCTCCTGCACCCAGGCGTAGTCCTCGGCGTTCGGGTACTGCGCCAGGGCGGCCCGGATCTCCTCGACGGGCAGCGGGTAGAGCTGCTCCATCCGGATGATCGCGGTGTCGGTGACGCCCCGGTCGGCCCGGGCCTGGAACAGGTCGTAGTAGACCTTGCCCGAGCAGAGCAGCACCCGCTTCACCTGCTCCGGCGCCGGAGCGGCGGTGTCCCGCAGCACCGGCTGGAAGGTGCCGGTGGTGAAGTCCTCGACCGGGGAGACACAGAGCTTGTGCCGCAGCAGCGACTTCGGCGTGAACACCACCAGCGGCTTGCGCTTGGGCGACAGCGCCTGGCGGCGCAGCAGGTGGAAGTAGCTCGCCGGGGTGGTCGGGATGGCCACCCGCATGTTGTCCTCGGCGCAGAGCTGAAGGAACCGTTCCGGGCGGCCGGAGGTGTGATCCGGGCCCTGGCCCTCGTGGCCGTGCGGCAGCAGCAGGGTGACCGCGGAGCGCTGGCCCCACTTCACCTCGCCGGAGGAGATGAACTCGTCGATCACCGACTGGGCGCCGTTGACGAAGTCGCCGAACTGGGCCTCCCAGGCGACCAGCGCGTTGATGTTCTCCACCGAGTAGCCGTACTCGAAGCCCATCGCCGCGTACTCGCTGAGCAGCGAGTCGTGCACGAAGAACCGGGACCGCTCGCCGTCGGCGGTGAGCGACTGCAACGGCAGGTGGTCGGCGCCGGTCTTGGCGTCCACCACGGACGCGTGCCGCTGCACGAACGTGCCACGGCGCGAGTCCTGCCCGGCGAGCCGGACGGTGACCCCGTCGTGCAGGAGCGCGCCGAGGGCGATGATCTCGCCGAAGCCCCAGTCGATGTTGCCCTCGACGGACATCTTGGCCCGCCGGTCGAGCAGCTGCTGGATCCGCTTGTGCGGGGTGAAGCCCTCCGGCAGGTTGACGTGGGCGTCGCCGACCGCCTTGACCACCTCGACGCTGGTGGCGGTCTCCACCTGCGGCTCCGGCTCGTCCTCGCGGCGCTGCCGGGCCGGCTGCTTCGGCGCCGAGGCGGCATCCCGGGTGGCCTTGAAGACCCGCTCCAGCTGCGACTGGTAGTCGCGCAGCAGCTCCTCCGCGTCCTCCACGGTGATGTCGCCCCGGCCGATCAGCTCCTCGGTGTAGAGCTTCCGGACCGACCGCTTCGAGTCGATGATCTTGTACATCTGCGGGTTGGACATCGACGGGTCGTCGCCCTCGTTGTGCCCGCGCCGGCGGTAGCAGACCATGTCGATCACGACGTCCTTGTTGAACGCCTGCCGGTACTCGAACGCCAGCCGGGCGACCCGGACCACGGCCTCGGGGTCGTCGCCGTTGACGTGCAGGATCGGCGCCTCGATCATCCGGGCCACGTCGGTGCTGTAGAGGCTGGACCGGGAGTGCTCCGGTGCGGTGGTGAAGCCGACCTGGTTGTTGACCACCACGTGCACCGTGCCGCCGGTGCGGTAGCCGCGCAGCTGCGACAGGTTGAGCGTCTCGGCGACCACGCCCTGGCCGGCGAAGGCGGCGTCACCGTGCACCGCCAGCGGCAGCACCGTGTACCCCTCCAGCTTGAGATCGATCCGGTCCTGCTTGGCCCGGACGATGCCCTCCAGCACCGGGTCGACGGCCTCCAGGTGCGAGGGGTTCGCCACCACCGACACCTTGACGGCGTGCTCGCCGTCCGGGGTGGTGAACTTGCCGTTCTGGCCGAGGTGGTACTTCACGTCGCCCGAGCCCTGGGTGGAGCGCGGGTCGAGGTGCCCCTCGAACTCCGAGAAGATCTTCTCGTACGGCTTGCCGACGATGTTGGCCAGCACGTTGAGCCGGCCGCGGTGGGCCATCCCGATGACGACCTCGTCGAGCCCCGCCTCGGCGGAGGACTCCAGCACCTCGCCGAGCAGCGGGATCAGCGACTCGCCGCCCTCCAGCGAGAAGCGCTTCTGGCCGACGTACTTGGTCTGCAGGAAGGTCTCGAACGCCTCGGCGGCGTTGAGCCGGTTGAGCACGTGCTTCTGCTCGTCGGTGCTGGGCTTCTCGTACTTGCGCTCGATCCGCTCCTGGATCCAGCGCCGCTCCTCCGGGTCCTGGATGTGCATGTACTCCACGCCGACCCGGCGGCAGTACGAGTCGCGCAGCACGCCGAGGATGCTCCGCAGCTTCATCCGCTGCTTGCCGGCGAAGCCGTTGACCGGGAAGACCCGGTCGAGGTCCCACAGGGTCAGCCCGTGCTGCAGCACGTCCAGGTCCGGGTGCTTGCGGATCTTGAATTCCAGCGGGTCGGTGTCGGCCATCAGGTGGCCGCGCACCCGGTACGCGTGGATCAGCTCGTGCACCCGCGCGGTCTTGTTGATCTGACCCTCGGAGTCGACCGCGACGTCCCGCATCCAGCGCACCGGCTCGTACGGGATGCGCAGCGAGGTGAAGATCTGGTCGTAGAAGGCGTGCTCGCCCAGCAGCAGCTCGTGCATGACCTTGAGGAACTCGCCGGACTGCGCGCCCTGGATGATCCGGTGGTCGTACGTGCTGGTCAGGGTGATGATCTTGCTGACGGCCAGCTCGGCCAGGGTGGCCTCGCTCATCCCCTGGTACGGCGCCGGGTACTCCATCGCGCCGACGCCGATGATGGCGCTCTGCCCGGCCATCAGGCGCGGGATCGAGTGCACCGTGCCGATGCCGCCCGGGTTGGTCAGCGAGATCGTGGTGCCGGAGTAGTCGTCCATGGTCAGCTCGTTGCGGCGGGCGCGACGGACCACGTCCTCGTACGCCTGCCAGAACTGCCGGAAGTCCATCCGCTCGCAGCCCTTGATCGACGGGACCACGAGGTTGCGGGAGCCGTCGGGCTTGGCCAGGTCGATCGCGATGCCCAGGTTGACGTGCTCGGGGCGGACCATCGCCGGCTTGCCGTTGACCTCGGCGAAGGAGTTGTTCATCTCCGGGTGCTCGACGAGCGCCCGGACCATCGCGTAACCGATCAGGTGGGTGAAGCTGACCTTGCCACCTCGCCCGCGGGCGAGGTGGTTGTTGACCACGATGCGGTTGTCCACCAGCAGCTTGGCCGGGACGGCCCGCACGCTCGTCGCGGTCGGCACGCTCAGCGAGGCGTCCATGTTCTGGACGATCTTCGCGGCGACGCCGCGCAGCGGAGTGGTCTGCGGGCCGGAGACGGCCGGCTTCGCCGGGGCGGCCTTGGCGGGCGCGGCGGCCTTGGCCGCCGGGGTGGGCTTTGCGGGCGCGGCCTTCGCCGGGGCCGGCTGCGCGGCGGGCTTCGCGGCCGGCTCCGCCTTCGGCGCGGCCGGCTCCGCCTTCGCGACCGGCTGGGCGACGGCGGCGGCCTCCTGCTGCCCGGCGGGCTCCGGCGCGGCGGCAGCCGCCTTGTCGGCCTTGCCGTCGGGGCGCGGTGTGGCGGCGCCGGGCGCCGGCCGATAGTCGGCGAAGAAGTCATGCCAGGCCGAATCGACGCTGCTTGGGTCGGCGAGGTAGCGCTGGTACATCTCCTCGACGATCCACTCGTTCGGGCCGAAACCCGCCAGTGGGTTCTCCTGCGAAGTCTGCTGGGTCGACACGGCCGGTAATCGCCTCTTTCACGCGGGTTTGGTGTGTCACGCGGTGTCAGCCGTTGCCCGGTACGCGGGTGGACGGGAGACGGCCCCCAGGCTACGCCGTAGGAACACGCTAGGCATTTCCGGCTCCGGCGCGTGGTCCGTTTCACAGAAGATGCAGAAGTCCGGTCGACGCCGCGTGTCCAGTTGACCGCCGACCGGAACGGGCCCGGCCCCGGGGCGTGATCCAGTGATCACGCTCCGGGGCCGGGTTGCCGCGTCGACCGCGGGCGTCAGGAGATGTCCCGCCGCCGGATGGTGAGGGCGCCGATCACGCCGGCCAGCACGGCGTACCCGATCAGCACCGCAGCCCCCGCCCAGCGGGGCGGGTTGCCCGGGATCTCGACCCCGCTGACCATCAGCGACGACGCCAGCGAGGGCACCACCACCTGGAGCTTGTTGATCCACTCGCCGTACTTGGAGGCCAGGAGGGCCAGCACGGCGACGGCCCCGATCGAGCCGCCCAGGTAGAGCAGGATGCCGGTGACCGTCGCGCCGATCTGGCTGCGGATCAGCACCCCGATCCCGACCCCCAGCACCGACCAGAGCAGGTACGCCAGCGCGTTCAGCCCGATCGCCCGCCAGACCGCGCCGCTGCCGAACTGGGTGCCGACGTCCACGTTGTTCAGGATCAGCGCGCCGAACACCAGGTTGAGCGCGGTGGTGACCAGCCAGAACAGCATCGCGAGCACGGCCCCGGCGATCAGCTTGGCCACCATGACCGCCGTGCGGTGCGGCACCGTGAGGAACGTGGTGGTCACCGTCTGGTGGAAGAACTCACTCGTCACCACGATGATGCCGAGCAGCATCACGATGAGCAGCCCGAAGAACTGGCCGTTGGTGTAGATGTTGGCGGCCAGGCTGTCCGCCGACTGCACGGCCTGGATCTGGTCGGCCTGCTCGGCCGGCACGTCCTCGAAGCCCCCGCTGGCCAGCGCGTCGGTCTGCAACCAGTTGAACAGCAGGGCGAGGATCCACAGCGGTAGCGAGATGAGCCCGAAGATCCACCAGGTGCTGGTGGTCCGGATCTTGAGCAGCTCGGATCGGACGAGGTTCATCGGATGCCCGCCTTTCCGGCCGTCAGCTCCAGGAAGACCCGCTCCAGGTCGGGTCGCTCCGGGGTCAGTTCGTGCAGCTCCACCTTCGCGGCCAGGGCGGCCCGGCCGATGGCCGGGGCGTCCAGCCCGCCGACCAGGAGCACGCCGTGCTCGCCGGTCTCCACCGTCGCGGACTGCTCGCGCAGCACCGCGACCAGTTCCTCGGCCTGCGGGGTGCGCACCCGCACCTGGCCGCCCTGCGCCATCGAGCCGAGCACCTGCTCGACCGGCCCCTGCCGGATCAGCTTGCCGGCCGCGATGATCACCACGTCGTCGGCGAGCAGCTGCATCTCCGACAGCAGGTGGCTGGAGACCAGCACCGTGCGGCCCTCGTGGGCCAGGCCCTTGAGGAAGCCGCGCATCCACCGGATGCCCTCGGGGTCGAGCCCGTTCGCCGGCTCGTCGAGGATCAGTACCCGGGGGTCGCCGAGCATCGCGGCGGCGATGCCGAGGCGCTGCTTCATGCCCAGTGAGTAGCCCTTGAACTTGCGCTTCGCCGCCGGGGTCAGCCCGACCAGGGCGAGGACCTCGTCGGCCCGCTGACTCGGCAGCCCGGCCGCCGCGCAGATCACCCGAAGGTGGTTGATCCCGGTACGGCCCTTGTGCGCGCTGGACGCCTCCAGCACCGCGCCGACGTGGCGCAGCGGGTCGGCCAGGTCGACGTACCGCTGGCCGCCGATGGTCGCGCCGCCGCTGCTCGGGGTGACCAGGTTCAGCAGCATGCGCAGCGTCGTGGTCTTGCCGGCGCCGTTCGGGCCGAGGAAGCCGGTCACCCGCCCCGATGCGACCGTGAACGACAGATTGTCGACCGCCCGAACGTTCTTGTACTGCTTCGTCAGGCCGGACACCACGATCTGACCGCTGCCGATGGTGGGGCTTCGCTGCCCGTCAGACATCGTTCTCCTCCCGTGCGTGGCGCGTGGACGCGCCGACATGTGCGGCGCTGTTGCGGATGCGCCGTCGCACAGCGTGGCAAGACGGCGCAACCAGGTCAATCAGGCGCGACACCTACACCCGACTCAGTCTCAGGCAGGAGGGCATCCTCCCCAGGGACGAGGCCGCCCGCCCCGCCCCCGCCGGTCACGCCCCGGGCAGGGCGATCCAGGTGGCCCGGGCGCGGCCCAGCAGGCGGCCGTCGGGGCCGTACAGGGCGGTGCGGACCAGCGCCTTGCGCCCCCGGGTGTCGTCCGCCACGCCGGTGACCACGCACTCGTCGCCCGGGGCCGGCAGCGCGTCCAGCACGGCGGCGATCCGGCCGAGCACGTACGGGCGGCCGGGGCCGATCACGGCCCAGCCCCCGGAGCAGTCCAGCGCCGCCCAGGCCGTCGCGGGGGTGACCTCGGCCGGGGCGGTGAACGGCGCGGCCGTCCGTCCGTCCGGCAGCCGGCCGGGGAAGATCCGCAGGCCGTCGACCCGGTCCGGCCCGCAGACGTAGCAGCCGGGAAAGGGATGCTCTCTCAGCCCGGGGTACGCCGCCGCGGCGGCCCGCGCCGTGCCGAGGTCGACCGGCGGCACCGCCTCCGGGGCGTCCCCGGCCGGCCGCACCTCGGCGACCAGCCGGCCACCGGGGTCGCGGACCTCACCGCCGGCCACGGTCAGCGGGGTCTCCAGCGGCGGCGGCTGCCGCAGCGTCACCTCGACCGGCCCGTCGTGCCCGGTGGCGGCGGCGAGAGCGGCGGCGGTCCAGCCGCCGTTGCCCGAGCCGGGCGGGCCGTTGAACCGCGCCGGGATGATCACTGTCATGGATGGTTCTCCTGACGTCTCCGGTGACGTGGACCACCCTCTCATCCCGGTCCGGGTCGACCGCCCGGCGGCGTCCACCGGACGCCTTCCCGACACGCGATGCGATCCGGGCGCTCGACGGTGCCCTGGACGGGCTGCGCCGCCTGCTGACCGGCCCGGGCGGCGCTCTCAGGGTTTTTCCAGCAACCACCCAGCGTGGGCGCAGCGATGTCACGGATGATGGTCGGCATGGCCGCTACCCAGACCGAGGCGCGACTGCTCGTCGTCGAGGACGACCCCAACATCCTCGAACTGCTCTCCGCGAGCCTCCGCTTCGCCGGCTTCGACGTGGCCACCGCGACCAGCGGGAGCGCCGCGCTGAGCGCCGCCAAGGACCACCGCCCCGACCTGGTGGTCCTCGACGTGATGCTGCCCGACCTCGACGGGTTCGAGGTCATCCGGATGCTCCGCGAGGGCGGCACACGCACCCCGGTGGTCTTCCTGACCGCCCGGGACGCCACCGACGACAAGATCCGCGGGCTGACCCTGGGCGGCGACGACTACGTCACCAAGCCGTTCAGCCTGGAGGAGCTGACCGCCCGGATCCGGGCCGTGCTGCGCCGGACGGCCAGCGGCGAGCAGGCCCCCTCCCGGCTCACCTTCGCCGACCTGGAACTGGACGAGGAGACGCACGAGGTGCACCGGTCCGGGCAGCGGGTGCAGCTCTCGCCGACCGAGTTCAAGCTGCTGCGGTACCTGATGCTCAACGCCAACCGGGTGCTGTCCAAGGCGCAGATCCTCGACCACGTGTGGAACTACGACTTCCGGGGCGACGACAACATCGTCGAGTCGTACATCTCCTACCTGCGACGCAAGGTCGACAACACCCAGCCCCGGCTGATCCACACCCTGCGCGGAGTGGGGTACGTCCTGCGCAAGCCGGCGGCGTGAGCGTCGTAGCGGAGGCGAAGGGCAGGCTGCGCGGCGTCCCTCTGCGGATCAAGCTGGTCGCGGCGGTGCTGGCCCTGGTCGCCGCCGCACTGGTGGTGATCAGCTCGCTGACCACGTACTTCCTGCACAATTACCTGATCGATCAGATGGACGGCGAGTTGCAGTCGGCCAGCAGACAGGTCGGTGACGTGCTTCCCGACCTGGAGGCCCGCCGGGCGCAGGCGACGCTACCCACCGACTACGTCGTCGCGCTCGCCGACCAGAACCAGACCCGGATCGTCGGGTACGACCCCAGCTTGCAACGGGACAACCTGCCGCCGATCCCGGCCGACCTGGCCGGCTTCCGCGCTGAGGAGGGCGAACCGTTCAACGTCCGGGCAGAGGACGGGGGGGACCGCTGGCGGATGCTCTACCGGGAGCTGCCGGATGGCCGGGTGCTCGCCGTCGGGCAGCACCTGACCGACGTGGACCTGGCGGTGAAGCGGCTGGTCTGGATAGATCTCCTGGTCGGCGGGGCGGTGCTGATCCTGCTCGCCTCCATCGGGGCGGCGATCGTGCGGACCAGCCTCAAGCCGCTGGTGGACATCGAACGTACCGCCGGGGCGATCGCCGGCGGCGACCTGACCCGGCGGGTGCCCGACCCGGAGGAGGGGCAGCCCTTCCCCACCTCGGAGCTGGGGCGGCTGTCCCGGGCGCTGAACACGATGCTCGCCCAGATCGAGGCCGCGTTCACCGCCCGCGCCGCCTCGGAGATCGCCGCCCGGTCGGCCGAGGCCGGCGCCCGCGACGCGGCAGCCGCCGCCCAGGCGTCCGAGACCAGGGCCCGGCGCTCCGAGGAGCGGATGCGGCAGTTCGTCGCCGACGCCTCGCACGAGCTGCGTACGCCGCTGACCACCATCCGGGGCTTCGCCGAGCTGTACCGGCAGGGAGCCGCCCGGGCCCCCGAGGAGACCGCCGGCCTGCTGCGCCGGATCGAGGACGAGGCGTCCCGGATGGGGCTGCTGGTGGAGGACCTGCTGCTGCTGGCCCGGCTGGACCGGGAGCGGCCGCTATCGCTCGCCCCGGTGGAGCTGCCGCTGCTGGCCGGCGACGCCGCGCAGGCCGCCCGGGTGGTGGCCCCGGACCGGCGGGTCGAGCTGGAGATCGAGCCCGGCTCCGGGCCGCTGGTGGTGCTCGGTGACGACGCCCGGCTGCGTCAGGTGATCGGCAACCTGATGACCAACGCGCTCACCCACACCCCGCCGGACGCCTCGGTGACCCTGCGGCTGCGTACCGAGCCGGGGAACCTGGCGGTGGTCGAGGTCGCGGACACCGGCCGCGGGCTCTCCCCGGAACAGGCCGAGCGGGTCTTCGAACGCTTCTACCGCGCCGACGCCGCCCGCACCCGGCGGGCCGGCGGTGCCACCGGGACCGGGCTGGGCCTGGCCATCGTGGCGGCGTTGGTGGCCGCCCACCACGGCGCCGTCGAGGTCGCCGAGACCCCCGGCGGGGGCGCGACCTTCCGGGTCCGGCTGCCGCTGCTGCCGGACATCGACGATTCGGGCGAGTGACTTTCAGGCAACTTCCAGGCTGGTTCCAGGCTGGTCGCAGTGGCAGGGGAGAAGGTGGACACATGACCGAGTACGAGACCGACCCGCAGCGGCGGCCGGCGCCCTCCGACGCCGAGCCGTCGTACCCCACCGCCGAGCTGTCCCGCCGCGAGCCCGGGCAGTCCGACTCCCCGGCCGTCGAGCCCGACGCTCCGGCCACGCCGGCCGCCCCCACGACCCCCTCCACCGCCCCGGTTGACGCGCCCGCCGCCCCGGTTGACGCGCCCGCCGCCTCCCACGCTCCGGGTGTCGCGCCCGGCTCCGCCGCCCCGGTCTCCGGCCCCGGCCCGTACCCGTACGGCGGTTACGCCCCGCCGGCCGCCACCCCGTCCGGCGCGCCGTACCCGGTCGCCGGGCAGCAGCAGCCGGCCGGGCAGTACCCGACGAGCCCCTGGCAGCCCGGGCAGCAGTCCGGCTGGGCTGCGGGGGGCCAGCACGGGCCGGCGACCCCCGAGTACGCCCCGCACGCCGGGAGTCCCACGTACCCGGGCGGCCCGGTGCCGCCGCAGCACCCCGGCCAGCAGGTCCCGCAGTGGGCGCAGGGCCCGGCCCCCAAGCCGAGCCGGATCGCCAAGCTGGCCGGCGCGGGCGTCGCGGTGTTCGCGCTGATGCTCGGCTCCGGTGTCGCCGGCGGCGCGCTCGCGCTCGCCGTGGACGGCGACTCGGGCGGGATCACCCGCACCTACTCCGCCGCGCCGGTGATCAACAGCGCCGACCTGCCGAAGATCGCCGCCGCCGTGCAGGACAGCGTGGTCTCGATCAGCACCGGCAGCGGCGAGGGCTCCGGCGTCATCCTCAGCGCCGACGGCTACGTGCTCACGAACAACCACGTGGTGGCCTCCGCCAGCGGCGAAACCCTGCGGGTGATCTTCGCCGACGGCAAGAACGCCGAGGCGAAGATCGTCGGCACCGACCCGAAGACCGACCTGGCCGTGGTGAAGGCCACCGGGGTCAGCGACCTCAAGGCCGCCAAGTTCGGCGACAGCGACGGCATGCAGGTCGGCGACCAGGTGTTGGCCCTGGGCAGCCCGCTGGGCCTGCAGGGCTCGGTCACCTCGGGCATCGTCAGCGCCCGGGACCGCACCATCCAGGCCGGCGAGGGCCAGCAGCAGGACCCGAGCCAGGGCGTCAGCTCGATCGCCGGGCTGCTCCAGACCGACGCCCCGATCAACCCGGGCAACTCCGGCGGCGCGCTGGTCAACACCCGGGGCGAGGTGATCGGCATCAACACCGCCATCGCCACCTCCGGGCAGAGCACCGGCAACATCGGCGTCGGCTTCGCCATCCCGAGCAACAAGGCCAAGGACGTCGCCGGGAAGCTCCAGCGCGGCGAGAAGGTCAGTCATCCCTCGCTCGGGGTGGGCGTGAACCCGGCCGAGGACGGCGGCGCAGTGGTCGCGTCCGTCACGCCGGGCAGCGCCGCCGAGAAGGCCGGCCTCCAGCGGGGCGACGTGATCACCAAGTTCGGCGACACGGTGGTCAACGACTCCAACGATCTGGTGGGCGCCGTCCAGGCCGGCAAGGTCGGCGATCGGGTCGAGGTGCAGTACCAGCGAAACGGATCGGCGGCGACGGCAACCGTAACGCTCTCCGAGACGTCATAACACCAACAGACCTACCTCCTCCGGGGCGGTGGGTGGCGGAGCCAAGGGGGTTGGCTCCGTCACCCACCGCCCTCTCCCTGTTCCGGCGCGTCCCCCACCCGATCCGGGTGAGCCGGTCTCACCCCCTCGCCGGGCACGGTGACCGTGCGCGGGGTGGCACGGGAGGGGGAACCACATGGACACGGCGACGAGCGTCCGGACCGATCCGGAGATCCACCGCGACGTCCTCGCGGAGCTGGACTGGGACCCCCAGGTCCCGCCGACCGTGGTCGGGGTGGCCGTGCTGCACGGCGTGGTCACCCTCACCGGCTCGGTGGACAGCTACGCCCACCGCTGGGCAGCCGTACGGTGCGCCCAGCGGATCCGCGGCGTCCGCGCGGTCGCCGACGACATCGAGGTACGCCCGTCGGACGTCCCCGGGCAGACCGACACCGAGCTGGCCCTCGCGGCCGGGCGGGCCCTGGAATGGGACAGCTTCGTGCCGGCCGAACGGCTGGACGTCACCGCCGCCAACGGGTGGCTGATCCTGCGGGGCGAGGTGGAGTTCGGCTGGCAGCGGCGTACCGCCGAACGGGAGCTGCGCCGGCTGCGGGGCGTGCGCGGGGTGACCAACCTCGTCGAGGTCCGCCCCGCGAGGCGGCCGACCGGCGAACGCGCCCGGCACGACGTGCAGCGGGCCGTGTCCCGGATCCTCGGCACCGCGCGGGTACAGGCCCGGGTGCGCGGCGAAACCGTGGTCCTCACCGGCGTGGTCCGCTCCTGGTGGGAACGGGACGAGGCGGAACGGATCGCCTGGTCGACCCCGGGGGTTCGAGCCGTCGACGACCGGCTCGTGGTGGTCGGCTAGGGGCGCCGGCACCGGCTGGTGGACCGGGCCGGGCGACCGGCGCCGCCCGCCGTGCGGCCGGTTTGACCACCGTTCCAGCCGGGAAAGCGCCGCCGATCACGCGCACTGGGACCAACGGGGAGGACTCGTGGCCGTGAACGACCTGCCGTCCGACCGCTCGGGGGAGCACCCGCTGAGGATCGCGATGGTGGTCCCACCGTGGCTGCCCGTGCCACCCCCCGGCTACGGCGGCCTGGAACAGGTGGTCGCCGGGCTGGTGGACGCGCTGACCGAGCTGGGGCACGCGCTGACGGTATTCGGGGCAGGCCCGGAGCACGGCACCCGGGCCGGATACGTCTCCACCTGCGACGACCTCCAGTACGACCGGCTCGGCGAGTCGCTGCCGGAACTGGCCCACCTGGCCCACGTCGACCGCCTCGTCGGGTCGGACGACTTCGACCTCGTGCACGACCACACCACCATCGGGCCGCTGGTCGCCGGCCGCCGGGCGGTGCCCACCGTGGCCACCGTGCACGGCAACCCGGTCGGCGAGTACGGCACGGTGCTCGGCAACACCGACCACGGGGTCGGGCTGGTGGCCATCTCACACACCCAGCGCCGGCTGAACCCGGGGCTGCCGTGGGTCGGCACCGTGCACAACGCGCTCGACACCTGGGACGTGCCGCACAAGGCCGTCCCGGGCCGCGGCCCGGTGCTCTGGCTGGCCCGGTTCAGCCCCGACAAGGGCCCCGACGTGGCGATCCGGGCCTGCCGGTCGGCGGGCCTGCCGCTGGTGCTCGCCGGCAAGTGCAACGAGCCCGCCGAGCGCCGGTACTACGAGCAGGTGGTCGAGCCGATGCTCGACGAGGACGTGACCGTGGTGTTCAACGCGGACCGGGACGCCACCCTGCGGATGCTCGTGGACGCCCACTGCCTGATCATGCCGATCCAGTGGGAGGAGCCGTTCGGCATGGTGATCCTGGAGGCGATGGCGACCGGCACGCCGGTGGTGGCGCTGCGCCGGGGGGCCGTGCCGGAGCTGGTCCGCCCCGGCGTGACCGGCCTGGTCTGCGACCGCCCCGAAGACCTGCCGGGCGCGCTGCGGCAGGCCGGACGGCTGGACCCGGTGGCCTGCGTGGCACACGTGGCGGAGAACTTCTCCACCTCCCGGATGGCCCTGGGCTACGAGGCGGTGTACCGGAGCTTTCTCGGCACCTCCGGGCGCGCAGCGACCCGCAGGCCGGTCCCCGTCACCGCCCGCTGACCGGGTCGCCCCGAGCACGCCGCCCGGTCGGTCTGCCTCGTACCGACCCCGACGGGTCAGACCCGGGTCACGCCGAGCTGCTGGAAGGCCGTGTCGAGCCGGCGGGCGTACGCCGGGGTGATGCTGCCCTCGCGCCGCCGGTCGGCGACCTTGTCGCGGGCCCGCCGCACCGCGCCGGCCAGGTCGTCCCGGCCGCCCGCGGCGGTGACGTGGCCGAGCAGGTTGCGCAGGTCCGTGCCGACGTCGGTGCGGATCCCGCCGTCGGCCACCCCCGCCTCGATGAGCTGGTCGACCCGGCTGGCCGCCTCGGCCAGGCTTCCGCCGGACGGTGTCGGCGGCGTGGTCACCGCCGACGGGGCGGGCCGCGTCCCGCCGGGCGGCCGGGGCGTGACGGTCGGGGCGCTCAGGGGCGGATCCGGCGCGGCCGTCGATGCCGCCACCGTCGGGGCGCCGGTCGGGGCGGCCCCGGGCGGCGGCGGGTCCGCGTCCCGGGTCACCGTCGGCAGGAGCAGCGCCAGCCCGGTGACCACCACGACCCCCACCGCGATCACCGGCACCGGCACCGGCCAGCGGCGACGATCCGACCGGACGCGCCGCCGCCCGCCCCCGCCCGGCGGTGCCACGTCCGGAGTGGACGCGGCCGGCACGGCGGCGGCCGGCGGCCCGGAGGGCCCGGCGACCGGCGTCGGCTCGGGCGGGCCGACGATCGACGGCAGGGTCACGGTCGGGGCGAGCATGGTGGCGGCCTGCGGGTCGGCCGGCAGGAGCTGATCGCGTAGCGCGAGGGCGACCCGGTGCGCGGAGGGCCGGTCCCGCGGCTCCCGGGACAGACACCGCAGGCAGATACGGGCCACCTCGGTCGGCAGCGCCGGCACCTCCAGCGGAGGTGGGGCGTCGCCGGTGCCCAACGCCGCGCCGAGCTGCTCCCAGGTGTCCGCCGGGTACGGCACCCGCCCGGTCAGCATCTCGTACAGCAGCACCCCGAGGGAGTAGATGTCGGTGGCGGGCTGCGCCGGTGCCCCGTCCAGCCGCTCCGGGGCGACGTACGCGGGGGTGCCGAAGGTGCCGCCGTCCTCGTCCTCGTCCGGCGCGCCGATGTGGGTGGCGATGCCGAAGTCCAGCACCTTGGCGCCGACCGGGGTCATCATCACGTTGGCCGGGGTGATGTCCCGGTGCACGATGCCGAGCCGGTGCGCCGCTGCCAGCGCCTCCGCCACCTGGGCACCGATCTCGACCGCGTTCGGCCAGGGCAGCGGGCCCTCGGTCAGCCGGTACTCCAGCTCCTCCCCGGCGAGCAGCTCCATCACCACGAACGAGGTGATGCTGCCGTCCGGGGCGAGCGTCTCGCCGTAGTCGTGCACCGCCGTCACGTGCGGGTGGACGAGCTGGGCGGCGCTGCGCGCCTCCTCGCGGACCATGTCCCGGAACCGGGCGTCCGCCGCCAGCGAGGGGGCGAGCACCTTCAGCGCCACCGTGCGGTCCAGCACCTCGTCCCGGGCACGCCAGATGACCGACATGCCACCGGCACCGATCTGGTCGATGAGCCGGTACCTACGGGCCAGCAGCCTTCCGGCGTGCAGTGTTGCCATCACGGAGCGCACCTGCCTGGTGTCGGGGCGGTATCAGGTTGCGCGAATGTGTCCAGCGTGTCAACGGCCGTCCGGTTCCACCCGTCCGGCCCGTGGCCGGTGGCAGCTCGGGCGGTGGATGGCCGACCGGCCGGGCCGTGCCAGGATGGACGGCATGGTCAGCGGTCCGGTGGCGTTCGTGCTCGGCGGCGGGGGAGTCCTCGGCGCGGTCGAGGTGGGCATGCTGCGTGCCCTGTTCCGCGCCGACGTCCGGCCCGATCTGGTGCTCGGCACCTCGATCGGCGCGGTTAACGGCGCGCTGGTCGCCGCCGACCCGACCGAGGCGGTGACCGACCGGCTGGTCCGGCTCTGGGCCTCCCCCGAGGCCAGCGAGGTGTACGGCGACTCGGTGGCCCGGCAGCTTCGCCGCTTCGCCGCCCGCACCCACCTGCACTCGCCCCGGCCGCTGCGCCGGCTGCTGGAGGCGGAACTCGGTGAGGAGACCACGTTCGCCGACCTGCGGGTGCCGTTCCGGTGCTGCGCGGCCAACATCGAGCGGGCCGCCGAGTACTGGTTCGACAGCGGGCCGCTGGTGCCCGCCGTGCTCGCCTCCGCCTCGGTGCCGGGGCTGCTGCCGCCCACCGAGATCGGTGGGCAGCACTACATCGACGGCGGGATCGTCAACTCCATCCCGATCGGCGAGGCGGTGGCCGTCGGGGCGCGGCAGATCTTCGTCCTCCAGGTGGGCCGGATCGAGCGGGAGCTGACCCCGCCCCGGCGGCCCTGGGAGATCGCCCAGGTGGCGTTCGAGATCGCCCGCCGGCACCGGTTCGCCCGGGAGATGGCGGCGCTGCCCGAGGGGGTGCAGGTGCACGTGCTGCCGACCGGGGGGCCGGGCCCCCGCGAGGACAGCCCGTGGGCGTACCGGGACATGGCGGCGGTGGGGCGGCGGATCAGCCGCGCGTACACCGCCTCCCGCCGCTACCTGGCCACCCACCTGGAACGCTGATGCCGCTGCCACCCCGGTGGGTACGCCGATTGCTGCTGGCACCCGGTGTGGTGCTGCTCGCGGTGCTGGTCGTGACCACCCTGCCGGTCTGGGCGTTCGCCGCGCTGGCGCTGTCCCCGCTGGTGCCGGGTCGGCTCCGGCCCCTGCGGCTGCTCTGGATCGGTTGCGTCTACCTGGTCTGGGACGCGGCGGCGCTGCTCGCCCTGTTCGCGCTCTGGCTGGCCTCGGGTTTCGGGGTGTGGAAGCGCACGCCGCCGTTCCAGCGGGCGCACTACGTGCTCGCCGGGTGGTTCCTCCGGGTGCTCTTCTGGCAGGCCCGGTGGACGCTGCGGCTGAGCATCGACGTGGTCGGCACCGACCCGGACACGGCGCTGCCGGGCCGACCCGAGCTGGTGCTCTGCCGGCACGCGGGGCCCGGCGACTCGTTCATCCTGATCCACGCGCTGGTCAACTGGTTCCACCGGGAGCCCCGGATCGTGCTCAAGGACAGCCTCCAGTGGGACCCGGCCATCGACGTGCTGCTCAACCGGCTGCCGTCCCGGTTCCTGGCCCCGGCCCGGAACCGGGACGGGTCGGTGGCCGAGCAGATCGGCCATCTCGCCACCGGGCTGGACGACAACGACGCGTTCGTGATCTTCCCGGAGGGCGGCAACTTCACCCCGCGTCGCAGGCTGCGGGCCATCGCCCGGCTGCGGTCCCTGGGGCTGGAGCGGATGGCGCTGCGCGCCGAACGGATGCAGCACGTGCTCGCGCCGCAGCCCGGCGGGCTGCTCGCAGCCCTGGACGCCGCCCCGGACGCCGGGGTGATCTTCGTCGCGCACACCGGGCTGGACCGGATGCTCACCGTCACCGACGTCTGGCGGGAGCTGCCGATGGACAAGCGGATCGTGATGCGGTTCTGGTCCGTGCCGCCGGAGGAGGTCCCCGTCGGCAAACAGGAGCGCATCGACTGGCTCTTCGACTGGTGGGCGCGGATCGACGAATGGATCGCGGCGCACCACGACGGGGCCGACGCCGCGTAGGGTGCGGTCGTGGAGCAGATCAGCGTGGTGACGACGGTGGTGGACAGCCGCTCCGTCGCGGACGTTCTTGCGGCAGCCGCGGTGGCCGGCCGGCTCGCCGCCTGCGCGCAGGTGGGCGGCCAGGTGGACAGCACCTACTGGTGGCGGTCCGCGGTGGAGACCAGTTCGGAGTGGTCGGTGCTGTTCAAGACCGCGCCGGACCGGGTGAACGCGCTGGTCGATCAGATCCGCGCCACCCACCCGTACGAGGTGCCGGAGATCCTGGTGACCCGGACCGAGAGCGGCAACCCCGACTACGCGGCCTGGGTGCACGAGCAGACCCGTCCCTGAGTACCCGCACTCTGGGCGGGGCGGACCACGGTCGGCATGATGGCCGCGTGGACACCACTGGCTACCCCTGCCCGGGGTGCGGGGCCCCCGCCGACCTGCGCGTCGGCTGCCGGCGCTGCGGCCGGGCACCCGACCCGGCCGCCGCCGAGGTGATTCGGCTCGATCGGGAGATCGTCCTGCTCGCCGGGCGGGCGGAGCAGGCCCGCCGGACGTACCTCGAACTGGTGGGGGCGGTGCGGTCGGCGCAGGCCCGCCGGGCGGAGCTGGCCGCCCGGGTGCGGGCGGCGACCCCGGTCGGCGCCCCGCGCCAGGCCGCGCCGCCGCCCGCCGGACCCACGCCCGCGGTCGGTCCCGCCCGGCCCGTTCCCGCGCCCGCGGTCGGTCCCGCCGGTCCCCTGGCGGTCCCGGCGGTGTGGAATGCCGGACCGGTGCCGGCCGGGTCGCCCGGACCGGTGCCGCCGCAGCGGTCGGTGCCGGCCGCGCCGGTCGGCGGGGCGGAGGCCTCCACCCGGACGGTGCAGGGGCTGCTCTTCGTCCTCGGCGGCCTGCTGCTCGGCACCGCGGCGGTGGTCTTCACGGCGGTGGCGTGGGCCGCCGTGGGCGTCGTCGGTAGGGCGCTGATCCTGCTCGCCTTCACCGTGCTCGCCCTGGCCGTCCCGCCGCTGCTGGCGCGGCGTGGGCTGCGCGGCACCGCGGAGACCTTCGCCGCGGTGGGGCTGCTGCTGGTGGTGCTCGACGGGTACGCCGCCTGGTCGGTGGACCTGTTCGGGGTGACCGGCTGGTCGGCGGCCCGCTACGCCGCGCTGGTCGGGGGGGCCGGCGCGGCGCTGGCGGCCGGCTACGGCCGGCTGACCCGCCTCGCGGTGCCGTGGTTCGCGGCGCTGCTCACCGTGCAGCCGGTGCTGCCCCTGCTCGCCGCCCCGGCCCGCCCCTCGGCGGCCGGGTGGACGCTGGTGTCCGTCGGCGTCGCAGCGCTGAACCTGGGCGTGGTCGCCGCCCTGCGCGGGCGCGGTCAGGTTGCGGTGGCCGGTCCCGGGCCGGTGGGGGTGCCGAGCGCGGCGACCGGTCCGGTGCCGGCGGGGGGTGCGGGGCCGGCGGTGGCAACGACGGCCGTCGTTGCCGGGCGGGTGCTGGCCTGGCTGGGTCACGGTGTCGCGCTGGCCGTCGCGGCGGGGTGCGCGCTGGTACCGCTCGCCCTGGGCCGGGTCGCCGGCACGCCGCTGCTGGCCGGGGGGCCGCTGCTGCTGGTGGCCCTGACGCTGCTCGGCGCGGCGTTGGTCGCCGGCGGGCGGTTGTTCCGGGCGATCACGGCCGGGGCGGTGGTCCCGGTGCTCGCCCTGGCGCTGCTCCGGCCGGTGGCGGAGCTGCGGCCGAACCTGCTGACCGTGGCGACGGCGCTGATCGCCCTCGTGCTGGTCGGCGCGGTCCGGCCGCTGCCCCGACTGGTCGGGCCCGGCCCCCGGGTCGGGGCCCTGGTGGTGGCCACCGGGGCCGCCCACGTCGCCGCGCTGCTCGCGGTCGTGCTCGGCGGGGTCGCGGTGGGCAGGGCGCTGCCGCCGTGGCGGGGCGTCGGCGCCGGTCCGGACCTGTCGTGGGGGTGGCAGGTCCCGGTCGCCGTGGTGCTGGCGGCGGTGGCGCTGGCGGCGCTGCTGCCCCGGGTGACGAGGCCGGTCACCGGGGTGGTCGCGGTCGCGTTCGGCACCCTCGCGCTCACGGGCGTCGGGCCGGTGCCGTGGCCGGCGGTGCCCGCCGCCGACCTGGTCGTCGGAGCCGCCCTGCTGCTGTACGCGGTCACCAGGGCCCGGCCCTGGTGGGAGGCGCTGGTGGCGGCGGTCGCCGGCGGGGCCCTGGTCGGGCACGCCCTCCTGGTCGGGCTGGCCACGCCGGCCGGGGAGGCGGTGCTGCTCGGCGCGGTCGTGCTGCTCGGGACGGCGGTCGCCGCCCGGGGCCGCCGGGCAACCGGCGTCGGCCGGGGCGTCGCCGGGGCGGCCCTGGCCGCCGCGCTGCCGGCCTTTCAGGGCGCGGTGGCCGTCGCGTGCTTCGCGGCCGGGGCGGCGCCCTGGTGGCAGGCGCGGGCCGCCCTGGCCGCCGTCGGGCTGGCGCTGGGCGGCCTGCTCGCCGTTCGCCGCTGGTGGCCCGAGCTGACCGGCTACGCCTCGACCGCCTTCGCCGTCGGGTCCGCGCTGGCCGGGCTGGCGCCGCTGGTCGTACGGGCCGACGAGCCGTTGGCGCTCTACGCCGCGCTGGCGGTGCTGCTGACGGTGCTCGCCGGGCCGGGCGCGCCCAGGGTCGCCGGCCTGGGGCTGCTCGTGGTCGCGCTCCTCGCCGCCGCCCCGGTGATCGTGGCGGCGCTGGTGGCCCCGCACGGCGGGCCGGCCCTGCCCTGGTCCGGCGCGCCGATCGGCGGAACGATCCCGGGGGCCGCCCCGGCCGGCGTGGCCCTGCTCGTGCTCACCCTGGCGGCGGCGTTGGCGGGCCGGCCCTCGCACTTTCTCGGAAAACGCGGCCATTCGGCGTCCCACGCCCCCTCTTTCCGTGAGAGTGCGGGGGCCAACCGGACGCCGGTCGGGCCGCCGGACGGCGTGCAGCGACCCGGGGCGACGGTTGGCGGGGCGGCCGTGGTCGGTGCATGGCTGCCGGCGGTGCCGTTCGCCGCAGCGGCGCTGCCGGTGCTGCTGGCCGCCGCAGGCACGCCGTGGCCGGTGGTGCCGGCCGTCCTCCTGCTCACCGGGCTGGCCGCCCTGCTGGCCGCCGCGCTCGCCGGGCCCCGGCCGCTGCTCGTCCCCGTCACCGTGCCGGTGGGGCTGGTGGCCACCGCGTCCGGGCTGGCCGGACTGCTCGCCACCCGCGCCGGCACCCTCACCGGCCTCGGCGCGCTGGTCGTGGTCGCCACGGTGGTCGCCGTCGGGGGCCGGGTGGGCCCGGTCCGGCTGGGCGGGGCCCTGGTGGCGGTCGGCGCGGCGACCGGGTTCGCGGTCACCGCCGCGCTGGCGGCCAGCCTGCCGCTGCGCTCGGCCTCGTTCGCGGTGCTGGCGGTCGCGGTGCTGGTCCTGGCCGCCGCCGCGCTGCCGGCCGGGCGCGACCCGGCCCGGGGCCCGGCGCTGGACGTCGCCGCCCAGGCCGTCGCCCTGCTCGCCGTGCTGCTGGCCGGCGGGTCGCCCCGGCACGCCGCCGCGGTCTGCGTGCTCTGGGGGGTCGCCGTGGGGCTGCGGCTGCTGCGCCGCGGCGAGCCGACCGGGCGGCGGTGGGCGTTCGCGGGCGTCGCCGGGGGCAGCGAGCTGCTCGGCACCTGGCTGCTGCTGGGCGCGGGCGGGGTGGTGCTGCTGGAGGCGTACACCCTGCCGACGGCCGGGGTGGCGCTGGCCGCCGGGGTGGTGGCGCTGCGTACCCGCCCGGGCCTGAACAGCTGGCTCGCGCTCGGGCCGGGGCTGGCCGCCGCGCTGCTGCCCGGCCTCGTGTCGGTGCTGTTCGCGCCGGAGCCGCAGCCCTGGCGACGGCTGCTGCTCGGGGCCGGCGCCCTGGCCGTGGTCCTGGCCGGGTCGGCCCGCCGCTGGCAGGCGCCGGCGCTGCTCGGCGGGATCACCCTGGCCCTGCTCGCGCTGCACGAGCTGGTGCGTAGCTGGGACCTGCTGCCCCGCTGGATCTTCCTGGCCGTCGGCGGGCTGGCCCTGATCGGCCTGGCTGCCACCTACGAGCGACGCCGGCGCGATCTGGCCAGGCTCCGGGCGGTGGTCGGCCGGATGGGGTGAACCCGTCGGCGTTCCGCGCGTGCGGGCACGCGCGTTGAACAGGACGAAGCCGGAGGAAGCGGGGCACGGCGGGGCGGGGCGCAGGGAGCCCGGGCGGGCCGGGGTAGGGCACGCCCTACCCCGGAGACGGGGGTGGCCCGGGTTACGCTGCGCAATCGGTTGCCCGCAGACTTGACGGTAGGGCACGCCGTCCGGCGTGCCTGGGTGCGGAGCCGCGGGAGCCCAGATGGTGCGTGCAGCGACAGTGGACCGGCCGGCCAGGCGGGGCAGCGACTATGCGGAGTTGTCCCGGCGGATCAGCCAGGCGGGCCTGCTGAACCGCCGGCCCGGCGGGTACGCGGCTCGGATCGTGCTGACCGTGGCGGCCTTCGTCGCCGGCTGGGTGGCGGTGCCGCTGGTCGGCGACTCGTGGTGGCAGCTCGCGGTGGCGGCCGTCCTGGCGGTGGCCACCACCCAGGTGGCGTTCCTCGGGCACGACGCCGGGCACCGGCAGATGTTCCGCCGCCGGGGCCCCAGCGAGGTGACCGGGCTGCTCGCCGGCAACCTGGCGGTCGGGCTCAGCTACGGCTGGTGGGTCGACAAGCACAACCGCCACCACGCCAACCCGAACCATGAGGACGAGGACCCGGACGTGGGCGCCGGGGCGCTGGTCTGGACGTACGAGCAGGCCGCCGTGACCCGGGGGTTCGGCCGCCGGCTGGCCCGCCGGCAGGCCTGGCTGTTCTTCCCGATGCTGCTGCTGGAAGGGCTGGCCCTGCACGTGGCGAGCGTGCGGGCGTTGATCGCCCGGGGGCCGGACGGCCGGTACGCGACGCCGATGCGGCACCGGGCCGTCGAGGGGGTGCTGCTCGCGGCGCACGCCGTCGGCTACCTCGGCCTGCTGTTCGCGGTGCTGTCGCCGGGGAAGGCGCTGGCGTTCGTGGCCGTCCACCAGGGCCTGTGGGGGCTCTACATGGGGTGCGCGTTCGCCCCGAACCACAAGGGCATGCCGATGCCGACCGCCGACGACGACCTCGACTTCCTGCGTAAGCAGGTGCTCACCGCACGCAACGTGCGGGGCGGCCGGTTCATCGACGTGGCGCTCGGCGGGCTGAATTACCAGATCGAGCACCACCTGTTCCCGAACATGCCCCGGGGGAACCTGCGCCGGGCCCAGCCCCTGGTGCGGGCGTACTGCGCCGAACTCGACCTGCCGTACGCGGAGACGGGGCTGGTCGAGTCGTACCGGCAGGCGCTCGCCCACCTGCACGAGGTGGGGCGTCCGCTGCGCGGCTGAGCCCGGACGCGCGACGGGGCGGCGCCGACCGGCGCCGCCCCGTCCCGGTGCTCCGCGCAGGTCAGCCGCCGAACGCCTTCTTCAGCGACTCCGGCGCCTCTTCGGTCTCGCCGGCCGCGGGCTTCTCGGGCGACACGGTGGCCCCGAAGTCCGAGTACGTGGTGGTCATCTTGCCCAGCGCGGCAAGCAGCACGCTGGTGTCAACGTCCAGCTCGACGAGCCGCCCCTCGGCGTCGGTCCTCGCGGTGAAGGGGACGGCCTTGGCCTTCGCACCGAGCGCCTTGATGTCCTTGTCGTCGGGGTTGGCCTTGGTGTAGTCCAGCGTGCCGGAGAAGGCGCCCTCGCCGGTCTTCTTCACCTCGACCACGCCACCGATCATCTTCTTGGCGCCGCCCGGGTCGCCGTCGGGCATCAGGTTCAGCTGCCCGTTGGCGCCGAGCTTGGTGGCGTCCATGTGCAGCCACTTCTTGGAGATGCTGTTCGCCTTGAGCCACATGTCGTCGCCGATGGTGATCATGCGGATCTTGCCGCCCTGGGCACCCAGGTCCAGCGTCATGTCGGCGGACTTGCTCCGCGGGTCCATCAGGCCGCCGCCGTTCATGACCGAGGACTTGATGTCCACCCGGACGCTCTGCTCGTTCAGCTTCAGCGCGGCGGCGGTGAGCTCGGCGAGCGCGTCGGCCGGGGCGCTGCTGGCGGGCGCCGCGCTCGCGCCGGTGTTGCCGTTGCCGGCCGGCGCGTCCCCTCCGTCCTGGTTGCCGCAGCCGGTGAGGCCGAGACCGAGACCGAACGCGGCGACGAGCGCAACCCCCGTGGTTGCCAGCCGTCGAGTGTTCATTGTGGATCACTCCTCGTGAAGGGTGGGCCGGGCGGCGGTGTGTGGCTGCCCGGCCGGGCCGCGGGCCAGCGTAGCGGGCCGGGGCGACAGCCTTTGGCCCGTCGGCGGGCCACCCTCGCCCGCCTCCGTGCCCTGCCCAGCCTGTCCGCGCAGGTCGACGGGGGTGGACGAGGTGGTGGGAGAGCCGGTCACCCGGCCCTGCCGGTAGGGTCGGGGCCATGGCAGACGTGCTCACCGCAGAGGCGGTGCGAGACGGGCTGGGCGGCCTGGCGGACTGGACGGGGGACCCGACCGGGATCAGTCGTACCACCGAGCTGGGCAGCTTCCCGGCGGCGATCGCCGTGGTCGACCGGGTCGCCGAGGTGGCCGAGGAGCTGGACCATCACCCCGACATCGACATCCGGTGGCGGACCCTCACCTTCCGCTGCGTCACCCACTCGGCGGGTGGGGTCACCGAGCGTGACCTGGATTTGGCGCGGCGGATCGACGACATCGTCCGGAGTGCCCGATGAGATTCGAGATCAGCAAGGTGCTCGACGCCATCGAGGGGCGGGTCTGCACCGACCCGTCGCTGGCCCGCGCCGTCCTCGACCTGGCCGAGGTGATCCGCTACCAGGACCTCGACGGCGGCCGGCCGGCGAACCTGCTCCGGCTCGGCATGGTGATCGACGCGCTCGCCCGCGACCTGGAGGAGGACAGCGTCCCGGTCTACGCGATCGTGCACCGGGCGCTGCTCTCCGACGCCGACCTGACGTCCAACGAGCGGATGGTGGTCCGCCGCTGGGCCGACGACGGCCTGGTGGAGGTGCTCGACAACCCGGGCGACCGGATGCTGGAGGTCGCCGACCTGCTCGGGCTGCCGGTGCTCAGCCGGGGACGCTTCGACGGGGTGCGCAGCCGGTTCCCCTGGGCGGTCGAGCAGCCGGGCCGGGTGCTGGCCCCGGTGCCGGGGGCGGGCGGGCCGGTGTTCATCGCCCACGTCGGCGGCGGGAACGTGCCCGTCCCCGGCACCCGCTCGGCGACCGGCGCGAAGCTGCTCGCCCGGCAGTGGCGCTGCCCCGAGCCGGGCTGCGCCCTCTTCGGCGGCGGGGGCGGCGCGTTCGCCGACCTCCGGGCGGAGCGGGCCCCGGCCGGGCAGCCGCCGCCCACCCTGCGCGGCGGGGTGCCGACCTGCCCACGGCACGGCGCCCGGCTCGGCGACGCCGGGCCGCGCCCGCGTACCGAGGTGCTGGCCGTGCGCGTCGGCGGGCTGATCCGCCGTCGGTTCGTGCTCACCGAGGGGCAGTCGGTGCTGGTCGGGCGCGCGCCGGAGCAGCAGGGCGGGATCGTGCTCGGCCAGTGGCTCAACGACGAGGCGCGGCGCTGGATCAGCCGCGGCCACGTCCGGTTCGAGCTGCGGGTCGGCGAGGTGATCGTCACCGATGTCAGCACCAACGGCTCGGGCATCCGCCCGTCCGGCTCGATGGCCGAGTCGGACCGGATTCCGCTGAAGCCGCAGCAGTCCCGGGTGCTCTCCGCCAACGACATGATCGAGCTGTACCCGGGGGTGCAGATCGGCCGTGCCGACGAGCTTCCGACGGGCGCCCCGTTCACCCCCACCTCGGTGATGGCCGAGGCCCCCACCATGGCGATGCGCCTGCCCCGGCCCTGACCGGGCCGCCGGGCGGGCGGACGACGGCGGGCGCGGGGACCGTGGTCCCGACGCCCGCCGCTGTCGTACGGGAGGATCAGCCGGCCAGCACGGCGGCGAGCTGGGCCACGGCGTGGTCGATCTCCTCGGCGGTGATCACCAGCGGCGGGGCCAGCCGGAGCGTCGAGCCGTGGGTGTCCTTGGCCAGCACGCCCCGTTCCATCAGCCGCTCGCAGGCCTGCCGGCCGGTCATCAGCGTCGGGTCGATGTCCAGGCCGGCCCACAGGCCCCGGCCCCGGACGGCGACCAGCCCCTTGCCGACCAGCGACCGGAGGCCGGCGTGCAGCCGCTCGCCCAGCTCCGCCGAGCGGCGCTGGAACTCGCCGGTGGCCAGCAGCCGGACCACCTCGGTGGCGACGGCGCAGGCCAGCGGGTTGCCGCCGAAGGTGGAGCCGTGCTGGCCCGGCTTCAGCACCCCCAGCACGTCGGCGTTCGCGGCGACCGCGGAGACCGGCACGATGCCGCCGCCGAGCGCCTTGCCGAGCAGGTACATGTCGGGCACCACGCCCTCGTGCTCGCAGGCGAAGGTGGTGCCCGTCCGGCCCAGGCCGGACTGGATCTCGTCGGCGACGAGGAGCACGTTCCGCTCGGTGCAGACCCGGCGCACGCCCGGCAGGTAGCCCTCCGGCGGCACCACCACGCCCTGCTCGCCCTGGATCGGCTCCAGCAGCACGGCGACGGTGTTCTCGTCGATGGCGGCGGCCAGCGCATCCAGGTCGCCGTACGGGACGACCGTGAAGCCCGGGGTGTACGGCCCGAAGTCCGCGCGCGCGTCCTCGTCCGTGGAGAAGCTGACGATGGTGGTGGTGCGGCCGTGGAAGTTCCCCTCGGCCACCACGATGTTCGCCTGCCCGGCCGGCACGCCCTTGACCTGGTACCCCCACTTGCGGGCGACCTTGATCCCGGTCTCCACCGCCTCGGCGCCGGTGTTCATCGGCAGCACCAGGTCCTTGCCGCACAGCTCGGCCAGCTCGCGGCAGAAGTCGGCGAACTGGTCGTGGACGAACGCCCGGCTGGTCAGGGTCAGCTTGTCGAGCTGCGCGTGCGCGGCGGCGATGAGCCGAGGGTGCCGGTGGCCGAAGTTGAGGGCCGAGTAGCCGGCGAGGCAGTCCAGGTAGCGCCGGTCGTCCACGTCGGTGAGCCAAACCCCCTCGGCGGAGGTGATCACCACCGGCAGCGGGTGGTAGTTGTGCGCGGTGAAGCGCTCGGCGTCCCGGACCGCGCCCGGCGTCCGCAGCCTGTCATCCACGATCAATTGCTCGCCTTTCCCTGACGGAGCCGCAACGTGCAGCACTTCGGTCCACCGCCGGCCTTGCGCAGCTCGGACAGGTCGACACCGATGGTCTCGTAGCCCCGGTCGCGCAGCTTCGCGGCCAGGTCGGTGGCCTGCGCGGGCAGCACCACGTGCCGCCCGTCGCCGACCGCGTTCAGGCCCAGCACCTCGGCGTCGGCCATGGTGGCGTGGACCGCGTCGGGGAAGAGCCGGCGCAGCGCGGCCTGGCTGCCGGGCGAGAACGCCTCCGGCAGGTACGCCACGGTGTGCTCGTCCAGCACCGTGAGCGCGGTGTCCAGGTGGTAGAAGCGCGGGTCGACGAGCTGCATGGTGACGACCGGGTAGCCGAACACCTCCTGCAGCTCGGCGTGCGACGCGTGCGCGGTGCGGAACCCGGTGCCGGCCAGCAGGACGTCGCCGGCCAGCAGGATGTCGCCCTCGCCCTCGTTGACGTGCTTCGGGTCGTACACCTCGAAGCCGGCGGCCTCGAACCAGGCCCGGTAGGCGGGGGCCTCGTCGGCGCGCTGCGGGTCGCGGAACTGCACGGCCATCGCCCGGCCGTCGATCACGGTGCCGCCGTTGGCGGCGAAGACCATGTCGGGCAGGCCGGGCAGCGGGGCGATCTCCTCGACCGTGTGGCCCAGCTCGCGGTAGATCCCGCGCAGCTCCTCCCACTGCCGGATCGCCAGGTCGGCGTCGACCGGCGCGGTGGGGTCCATCCACGGATTGATCGCGTAGTCGACGGCGAAGTACGTCGGCCGGCACATCAGCAAGCGCTGGCTGGTGGCGTCCATCGTCATTGTCCTGCTCCCAGGGGTCGGGCGCGCCCCGGCCACCTTCGGCCCACGGGGCTGGCGCCGTGGCCCAACGGTATGCGTCCGGCGTCGACGACATCCACCGGTGGAACTTGCGTCGACCGACTGATCATTGCGTATACGAGGACCCGCCCGACGATTCCTTGCGCACCCCCACTCCGCCCTCCCGCACCGATCTTGCAGTTGCGGGCCCGGGCGAGGGGGGCACCGTGGGGGCGAGTCGGGGCCGGACGTGCTTCGGGGGGCGGCGAACCGCCGCCCCCCGAAAGAGGATGTGCCCGGCTGGTGAACCACCAGTACTGGTCGGGCTGGGCCGGCGAACCGCCGGCTGAGATCAAAGTGCCCGTCAGAACCGGTCGACAAACTGTGAGTCGAGCCACTCACGGAGCCGCTGCACCCAGTCGCCGTCCGTGGTCGGCCAGTCGAACTGGCCGGTCATCGCCAGCACGCCGAGGACCACGGCGGCGATGCCGAAGGCCATGCCGAGCAGGGCGTCGGTCTTGCCGGCGATGTGCCGGCGCCGGGTGGCGAGCAGGCCGAACACGGAAAGCACCGCGCCGAGCACGCCGACCGCGATGCCGTACCCGGCGAGGGTCCCGGTCAGCACGGCGAGCGCCCCGGCGACGCCGACGATCAGGCCGAGGGTGGCGAGCAGGCTGGCCCGGGGCCTCGGCCCGGCCGCCACCGGCGCGGGCCGGGTCTCGCCGTCGGCGCGGTCAACCGGCGTCGGCCGGTCGGCGGTGCGGTCCCGGTCGAGGTCGAGGTCGAGGTCCGGCTTCTTGGTGGGGGAGCCGGTCGTGGCGGGGGATCCGGTCGTGGTGGGGGCGGCCGTCGCGGTGGACGGGCCGGTGGTCGGCCGCTGGGCCTCGCCGTCCGGGGTGCGGGCGGTCGCCGCGCGGGCGGTCGCCGCGCGGGCGCGGGCTGCCCGCTCCGCCGCCTCTCGCTCCGCGTCCGAGGCCCGCTCGCCGTCGCTGGCGGTGGTGCCGCTGCGGTACGTCGCCTGCTCGTCGCCGCGGTCGGTGAGCACCGGCCGCCCGGCGGGGCGGCTGCCGGTGTCCGTCGCGACGGCCCTCTCGAACTCGTCGACGTGGCCGTCGCCGTTGCTGTCGGAAGTCGTCGTCGCCGGCTCGCTCCGGCGCGACAACAGCGAAGGAATCTTCACCTCATCACCTCCTGGTCAATGCGTGGAGGACTGGGAAGCGCCAGTGGCAGCCACGCGGTACGCCCCCGAGGTACCCAACCGCCGAGCCGCCGACACCCCCGTCACCGGTGGGGCGGACCGGCCTGCCCTTGAGACCCACGCCGCTCAGTCGGCGGGTGCCGCCGTGCGTCCTGTGGAACTGATGTCGACAACGGATCGGCCGCCCGGCGGTCGGAGGCGGCGGGTGGCTCGGTCCAGGGCGGGCCCGGCACGAACCGGCTCCGGCATCCGGAGCTACCGTTGCGGGCGTGCCAGAGGGACACACCATTCACCGCCTCGCCGCCCGGCACGCCGAGTTGTTCGCCGGCGACAAGGTGCAGGCCGCCAGCCCGCAGGGCCGCTTCGCCGAGGGCGCGGCTCGGCTCTCCGGCACCGTCCTGGACGACACCGAGGCGTACGGCAAGCACCTGCTGCACCACTACGCGCACGAGTTGACCCTGCACGTGCACCTGGGCCTGTACGGGAGGGTCACCGACGGGCCGGGGGAGCCGCCCCCACCCGTCGGCCAGGTGCGGCTGCGGCTGACCAGCGACGCGTACTGGCTGGACCTGCGCGGCCCCACCGCCTGCGAGCTGCTCACCCCGCACGAGGTGGTGGCGCTGCGCGACCGGCTCGGCCCCGATCCGCTGCGCGCCGACGCCGACCCGGCCCGCGCGTACGCCCGGATCTCCCGCAGCCCGACCCCGCTCGCGGCGCTGCTGCTCGACCAGTCGGTGGTGGCCGGCACGGGGTTGATCTTCGTCACGGAGGCGCTGTTCCGGGCCGGCCTGCCGCCGCTGCTGCCCGGCCGGGCGCTGACCCCGGCGCTCTGGCGGGAGCTGTGGGCGGACCTGGTGGACCTGATGACCAGGGCCGTCGAGGTGGGCCGGATCGACACCGTCCGGGACGCCCACCTGCCGGAGGCCACCGGCAGGGCGCCCCGGGTGGACCGGCACGGCGGCGAGGTGTACGTCTACCGCCGCCCCGGCCAGCCCTGCCACGTCTGCGGCGACGAGGTGCTCCGCGGCACCCTGACCGGCCGCAACCTCTACTGGTGCCCCACCTGCCAGCGCTAGCCCAGTTCCGCGAGCCAGCGGGCCGTCTCGATCTGGTGGCCGAACACCGCGTCCTCGGCGACGCTCCAGGCCAGGGTGTGCCCGATCGCCCAGCCCCGGACCCGCTCGGCGTCCAGGCCCAGCTCGGCGGCGAGCCGGCCCAGCCGGTGCCGTACCGCCGCCGGGGAGTGGCCCAGCTCCTGCCCCCGGACGATCGCCACCGCCCCGAACTCGCGCTCGCCGGCCAGCGGCTTCGGGTCGATCACCAGCCACGGTTCCCGGGTGGCCCGCAACACGTTGCCGGCGTGCAGGTCCTGGTTGACCAGCACCTGCTCGCCCTGCGTGCCGATCAGCTCGGCGAGCCGGCCGAGTGCGGCGTCCAGCAGCCGCCGCTCGTACGGCCGGCCGGCCCGTTCCCAGTCCGCCGGCATCTGCTCGATCCAGCCCGCCGCCTCCTCGGCCAGGGGGGTGAACGGCGTGCCGGCCGGCTGCCATAGCCGGGGCAGCAGCCCGGCGACCACGTCCAGCGCCTCGTCCGGCGGCAGGGCGTGCAGCGGCGTGCCCGGGGCGCAGCGCTCCACCAGCAGAGCCCGCCGGCCCGGGTCGTGCCCGAGCAGCCGGACCGCCCCGTCGCCCGCCCAGTGCGACAGGGCGGTGGCCTCGTGCGTGCTGTCGGCGTCCGGGTACTGGAGCTTGAGCACCGCCCGGGTGCGGTCGGGCAGCTCGACCGGCAACGCCAGCGAGGCGAACGCGGACGGGAACGGCGGGCCGGACAGCCGCAGCCCCCACCCGTCGACGCACTCCGCCACCCGGTCCGGCAGCGCCGCGAGCCAGGCCCGGCCGGCCGGGACGCGTTCGGTCCAGCGCAGCCCTTCGGGGATTTCCAGCCGCCCGCCCATCGGACCATCCTCGACCCGACCGGCCGGTCGGCACCACCGGTTAATGCCCGCCACCGCCTGGAACAGGAAGAGCCCGCTCAGCGCAGCCGGCGGATGTCGCCGTACGCGCGGTAGAAGCCGCCCCGGCCCGCCGGGCGGACCTCGGTGATCAGGTAGCGCGCCCCGGCCTCGCGGATGCCCTTGGGGAACTGCACCGACCAGTCGCGGTGGTAGCCGTCGGAGAGGACGTGGACGCGCAGCCGGCCGCCCTCGTCGACGCACTGCACCACCACGCCGTCCCGCTCCTCGGTGGTGACCTCCACCGTGGTCCAGGCCGCCGGCTCGGGCAGCCGGGCCGGGGCCTTGACGTCCACCACCTCCGGCACACTGCCCGCCTCGGCGGCCCGGATCGCCGGCTCGCTCGCGTCGACGCAGGCCAGGTAGCCCCCGGTGGTGACCACGTAGAGCCGCTCGTCGTGGTACTGCATCGAGTAGGCCGAGCCGCAGCCGGTGCCGAGCTTCCACAGCCGGTTGCCGGCGGCGTCGAAGCAGTAGATCGAGGACTGGTTGTCGCCGGCGAAGACGTACCGGCCGTCCTCGGCGGTGGCGCAGGAGAAGACCGCGGCGTCGCAGCGGTACGTCCGCTCGGCGCGCCCGTCCTTGCGCAGCCGCACCACCTCGCGGGTGCCGGTGCCGGCGAACACGGCGTCGCGCTCCTGCCAGCCGAAGAGCACCGAGCCGGTGCGGGTGTGCCACAGCTCCCGCCCGGTGCGCCAGTCGTAGCCGGTCACCCCCTGGGAGTGGCCCTGGTAGAGCGCGTCGGCATCGCAGCGGACCATCCACCCGCCCCGGCCGCGCCCCGGCCGCCGCCAGAGGAACTCGTCCTCGTGGTCGATCGCGGCGATCCCGCCGCCGGCGTCGGAGACGCCCAGCACCCCGTCGTGGATGTCCAGCCAGTAGATGTCGATGTCGGGGGCGATCGCGTACGCAGCCCGGGGCACCTTGCCGGAGAGGTCGTAGACGTTGCCGTCGTCGCAGCCCGCGTAGACCCAGGCGTCGTCGGCGACGATGCACTTCACCCCGTCGGGGAGCCGGACCTGGTTGAGCAGCCGGGCGTCGTGGTCGAGGGTGGTGATCACCCCGTGCTCGTTGCCGACCATGCAGTGCCGCCCGTCGACGAAGATGCCGAACGCGGGCGCGCCCGAGGCGTACCGCCACAGCACCGGGGCGGTCCGGGCGGTCGAGCGGGTGCTGACGATCTGGCGTCGGGAGACGGGCCGCTTCTGGCGGGCGCCGGGCACCGCCGGGGCGTACCCCTTGCGGACCTTCTCCCCGATCTTCTTCGCGGCGGCGGCGCGGGCGCGCAGGTTGTCCGGGTACGCCGTGGTCTTCACCTGGCCCTGGTCGCCGATCCGCCCGTAGCGCACGGTCAGCGCGGTGTCGTCCACCATCACCTCGTAGAACTTGTGCGCCGCACCGTCCGATTCGGACAGTTCGAGGTAGGTAGTCTCCTGCGACATGGGATCGCCTTTCGGGGGGAAGAGCGCCGGACCCGGCACCGCGACAGCGCACACGCTAACCGTGCCCCCCGACAAGGAACGGTCTATCCCCGGCTGCGGTCGAGGGCGTCGACGGCCTTGCGGGCCGCGATCAGCACCGGGTCCCAGACGGGCGCGTACGGCGGGGCGTAGCCGAGGTCGAGGGCGGTCATCTCGTCCACCGTCATGCCGTTCCACAGCGCCACGGCCAGGGTGTCGATCCGCTTGGCGGCCTCCGACCAGCCGACGATCTGCGCGCCGAGCAGCCGCCCGCCGGGGCGCTCGGCGATCAGCTTCACCGTCATCGGCCGCGCCCCCGGGTAGTACCCGGCCCGGTTCGTCGACTCGGCCAGCACCGAGACGAACTCGAAGCCTGCGGCCGTGGCGTCCCGCTCGCGCAGGCCGGTGCGCCCCACCTCCAGCTCGCAGACCTTCGTCACGGCCGTGCCGATCACCCCGGGGAAGGTCGCGTACCCGCCGCCGAGGTTGATCCCGGCGACCCGGCCCTGCTTGTTGGCGTGGGTGCCCAGCGGCACGTGCACTGGCAGGCCGCTGACCAGGTGCAGGCTCTCCACGCAGTCGCCGGCCGCCCACACCCCCGGCGCCCCGACCACCCGCATCCGCCGGTCCACCCGGATCCCGCCGGAGGGGCCGACCGGCAGGCCGGCGGCCTCGGCGAGGGCGGTGTTGGGGCGTACCCCCAGGCCCAGGACCACGACATCGGCCGGCAGCGGCCCGTCGTCGGTGACCACCGCGGACACCCGGCCGTCGCGCTGGTCGAGCCCGGTCACCCCCACGCCGGTACGGATGTCGATGCCGATGCCGCGCATGGCCGTCGCGACGAGAGCGGCCATGTCGGGGTCGACGGTCGCCATCGGCTGGTCGGCCTTCTCGACCAGGGTGACCGACAGCCCGCGCTGGACCAGCGCCTCGGCCATCTCCACCCCGATGTAGCCGCCGCCGACCACCACCGCCCGCCGGGGCGTCGGGTCGCCGTCCAGCCAGTCGCGCAGGGCCCCGGCGTCGTCGAGGGTCTGCACGCCGAAGACGCCGCCCATGTCCGTGTCGGCCCAGCCGGGTGTCGTCGGCACCGCTCCGGCGGCGTACATGAGGTCGTCGAACCGCTCGCGGACCTCGCCGCCGCGGTCGAGGTCACGGGCGACCACCTCCCGGCGGTCCAGGTCGATCGCGGTGACCTCGTGCCGCAGCCGGACGTCGATGTCGAACTCGTCGCGGAAGGTGGCCGGGGCGCGGGCGACGAGCTGGTCCCGATCCGTGACCAGGCCGCTGATCCAGTACGGGATGCCGCACGCCGAGTACGAGGTGTGGTGCCCCCGCTCGAAGGCCACGATCTCCAGGTCCGAACGGTCGCGGCGACGACGCGCCTGGGAGGCCGCCGCCATGCCGGCGGCGTCCCCGCCGATGACGATCAACCGTTGCGCCACGCCGACCATCCTGTCACGCCACGCTTTCCGCCGAGCCCGTCCCGCCGCGCCGCCCACCCGACCCCGCCGCGCCCGGCGGTCCGTGCGGTCCCGCGCCCGGCCGTCGGTGCGGTCGGGCGCTCAGCCACGGGTCTGACGGGCCACGTCCCGCACCACGTCGACCAGGTTCCCGGTGCGGGAGAAGACCGCCCGCTGCCGGGCCGCCCCGGTGCCGTGCCGGCGCAGCCCACCGAGCAGGTCGGTCACCTCGGCCAGGTCGCCGTGCCGCTCCAGTTCGGGGCGGAGCCGCTCGACGAGCCGGTCCAGCAGCTCCCACGCCGGGCGCAGCTCGCCGTCGGTCAGATCCACCCCGTCGCCCTCCAGCCCGTCGTGCGCGGCCCGCCAGTGCGCGGCGACCAGCAGGTGGTGGTCGGTGCGCACCGGCGGCCGGCCCTCGGCGATGTCGGTCATCGCGCTGGCCACCAGGGCTCGGACCAGGGCGGCGACCAGCACGGCGTCGTCCACCGACGGGCAGACGTCGCCGATGCGCAGCTCCACCGTCGGGTACTTGGCCGACAGCCGGGCGTACCAGTAGAGCATCCCCTCGTCGAGCATCACGCCGCTGGCGATGAGCTGCCGGATCAGCCGCTCGTAGTGCTCGTGCGACTCCAGGTACGGCGTCGGCGCCACCGACGGCCACCGCTCCCACTCCACGGAGCGCCAGCTCGCGTAGCCGGTGTCCACGCCGGCCGAGAACGGGGAGTTGACCGTCACCGCGTGCAGGATCGGCAGCCAGGGCCGGACGTGGTTGAGCACCCGTACGCCGGTCTCCGGGTCCGGCACCCCGACGTGAACGTGCATGCCGTTGTTGCCGGGGCCGGGCACCAGCAGCCGGAACCGCTCGATCATCCGGTCGAAGCGGGGCTTGTCGACCACCGGCGGCACCGGGCCGTCCACCGGTCCGGTGCCGATGGCCAGCACCCGTACGCCGGCCCGCTCGGCCGCCTCGGACAGCGCCCGGCGCAGCACCCCCAGGGAGTGCCGGATCGACGACAGCTCCAGCCCCGGCGGGCTGCCGATCTCGATCTGGCTCGTCTGGAACTCGCGCTCGACCTGGCCGCGCAGCTCGGCCGGAACCTGCTCCATCACCAGGTCGACGGCCGGTACGGCGGCGCCGGTGTGCGGGTCGACGAGCAGGAACTCCTCCTCGACGCCGACGGTGAGCAGGTCGGTGCCGCCCGGGGCCACGTTCGGTTCCCGCTGCACCACTGAACCGCTCATCGTCCTCACCGTCCCTTTCCGTGCCGGCCGCGGCGCCGTGCCGCGACGTGACCGGCCAGTACCCGCAGTGTCGGTGCGGGGAAACTCCGTCGCCCGCGTGTCGCCCGCCGGCACGCCGCTCGCGTTCCGCCTCCCCGTTGCCGGGCCCCGCGTCGCGGGCGGAACGTTCCGCCCTTCGGGGTGGACGGCGAGGCCTAGGGTGGTCGCGTGGGCGGGTTGCTGCTGACGGTGACGGGGATGTGGGCGTACGCGCTCACCCACCTGATCGTGCTCGCGGACCGCCCGGCCGAGCTGCTGGCCGGGGCGGCCGTGGCCGCCGCCGTGCTGCTCGCCGTGGTGCTCGCCGGGCGGCTCCCGATGGCGGCAGGCCCGCCGGCCAGGGCCGCCAGGCACGGCGTCGGCCTGCGGGAACGCGCCCGGCGTCGGGGTGTTCCCCGGCAGGTCGACCCGGACGCCGCCGGCCGTCCCCGACCCCGCGCGCCCGGGCCGGGCCCCGCGGCCGGGTAGCTTCCCGGGCCGCGCCGGCCTCCGTCGGCGTCGGCCCCCGGGGTGACGGACGGGTGTTCCCCGTCGGCGTCGCCCCCCGCCATCAGGTCGCCTCCGCCGTCGTCCGTCCCGCCGCGCGTCCGTTTCCGGGCCGGTCGGGGCATCCGGAACCGGACCGAGGGGTCACCCATGCTCGCCTTCGCACCGCTGCACGGCGCGGTCGGCACCGCCGCCACCGCCGTCACCTGGCTCGCCGACACGCTGCACCCGCTGACCGGCGGGGCCGCCACGGCCGTCGCCATCGTTCTGTTCACCGTCGTCGTCCGGCTGCTGGTCTCGCCGCTCACCCTGGCCCAGGTGCGCGGGGAGCGGCGCCGCGCGGCCCTCGCCCCGCAGGTCCGCGACCTGCAACGCCGGTACGCCGACGACCCGGCCCGGTTGCGGAGCGAGCTGTTCGGGCTCTACCGGTCGGCCGGGGCGAGTCCGGTCGCCGGCTGCCTGCCGGCCCTGCTCCAGGCCCCGTTCTTCCTGATCATGTACCGGCTGTTCAGCACGGACGAGGGCGGCACCGGCCTGCTCGACGAGCGGCTGGCCGGGGTTCCGCTGGGCTGGCACCTCTCCGACGGCCTGACCGGGGCGGCCGGCCCGCTGTTCGGGGTGTTGCTGGCGGCGCTGGTGGCGCTGGCCTGGTGGTCGTCGCGCCGGGCGCGACGCGCGGCGGCTGCCGGGGTCACCGTGGCCGGCACGCCGACCGAGGGGCCGGGGGCGGCCACCCTGGGCCGGCTGGTCCCGCTGCTGCCGTACCTGACCGTGCTGGTCGCGTTGGTGGTGCCGCTGGCGGCGGTGCTCTACCTGGTCACCACGACGGCGTGGACGGCGGTGGAGCAGGCGGTGTTGCGCCGCCCCCGAGCGGAACCCGTCGAGGCTCGTTGACCACCGATCGGACCTCGGCGGACGACCGGGTCCGGTCGACGCCGCATCTCCCTCTGGACAGAAACAGTTAATACTCCTAATAATAAGCGCCAACGTTGATGAGTGTGAATGCCCGTCCGGGCGTGGAGGGTTGCATGAAGCGTTCCCGATCCCTTGTCCTTGCCCTGGTGACGGCGGTGGCCGCGACCGTCGGGGCGGCCTGGGTGGCACTGCCGGCGTTCGCCGCCGGGGCCACCGCGAACTTCGTCAAGACCTCCGACTGGGGGTCCGGCTGGGAGGGCAAGTACACGATCACCAACGGCGGTGCCACCGCCATCTCCGCGTGGACCGTCACCTTCGACCTGCCGGCCGGAACCACCGTCGGCAGCTACTGGGACGCCCTGCTGACCAGCTCCGGCCAGCGGTACACCTTCACCAACCGCTCCTGGAACGGCGGCGTCGCCCCCGGCGCGTCGGTGTCGTTCGGCTTCCTCGCCACCGGCTCCGGCAGCCCGACCAACTGCCAGCTCAACGGCGTCCCCTGCGGCGGCGGCCCCACCCCGACGACCGCGCCGCCGACCAGCGCGCCCCCGACCACGCCGCCCCCGACGACCCCGCCCCCGACGACTCCGCCCCCGACCACCCCGCCCCCGACCACCGCCCCGCCCACCGACGGCCTGCCGAAGCACCTGCTCACCGGCTACTGGCACAACTTCGACAACCCGGCGGTCGAGCTGCGGCTGCGGGACGTCCCGGCCGAGTACGACCTGGTCGCGGTCGCCTTCGCCGAGGCAACCGCCACCCCCGGGGCGGTCACCTTCGCCGTCGATCCCGGCCTGTCCGCCTCCCTCGGCGGCTACACCGACGCCGACTTCACCGCCGACGTGCGGACGCTGCACTCGCGCGGCAAGAAGGTCATCCTCTCCGTCGGCGGCGAGACCGGGCGGGTCGCGGTCAACAACGCGGCCTCGGCCACCGCCTTCGCCGACACCACGTACGCCCTCATCCAGCGGTACGGCTTCGACGGCGTCGACATCGACCTGGAGAACGGGCTCAACCCGACGTACATGGCCCAGGCGCTGCGCGCCCTGCGGGCCAAGGTCGGGACCGGCCTGATCATCGCGATGGCCCCGCAGACCATCGACATGCAGAACCCGGCCGGCGGTTACTTCAAGCTCGCCCTGGACATCCGGGACATCCTCACCGTGGTCAACACCCAGTTCTACAACTCCGGGGCGATGCTCGGCTGCGACCAGAACGCCGCGTACGGCCAGGGCACGGTGAACTTCATCGTCGCGCTCGCCTGCATCCAGTTGGAGGCCGGGCTGCGCCCCGACCAGGTCGGGCTCGGCCTGCCCGCCGGCCCCGGCGCGGCCGGTGGCGGCGTCGTCGCCCCGAGCGTGGTCAACGCCGCCCTCGACTGCCTGGCGAAGGGCACCAACTGCGGCAGCTTCCGCCCGCCGCGCACCTACCCGGGCATCCGGGGCGCGATGACCTGGTCGGTCAACTGGGACGTCAGCAACGGCAACGGCTTCGCCCGCACCGTCAAGCCGCACCTGTCCACCCTGCCCTGACCCGCCCGCACCACCACCCCGCACCACCGCCCCCGCACCACCGCCGGCCCGCCCTGCGCGG
>NZ_JBEOWQ010000021.1:0-103122 GCF_040296145.1 Micromonospora sp. NPDC002296 | reverse complement strand
GAGATGCTATCGCTCATGAAGGTCGAGTCCGCTCCGGTCAGCGATTCACTCGCCTTCGCTATCGCGGCAAGCCGATGTTGCCCATCGGTCACAGAGAACTTGGTTTCGTCGCCGATGACGACGAAACCAACGGCAGTGGCGAAGTTGCCGCGCGGGACGTGAATCGCAGGAACCGAACGAACATTCAAGGTAAGGGATGGCAGGATGTAGTTCTGCTCGTTCTCGACAAGATATTTGCCAATAGCACGAACATGGGCCGAGTCCACAGGACGGTTCGTCGCCATGCGCGGGTTGCCGCCCTTGGTAGCAGGCTCGGCAACGACATGATTAATGAGAAACGCGTTCGAAAAGGCCGTGGTAAGCATTAGGCGCCCACCCTGGTGAAAGACCACACAGGTGAATGAGCGTCCGCCAGAAGCGGAGGCAGCCTCGCTCGCGGCTTGTTGGGCAGCGGTAAGGGAATCGTGCTGGGTCAGGCCCAGCTCAGCGAAGAACATCGGCCGTTTACTCCGTCCTCTGTAGATGTTGAGCCTGGCTGTAGGTGGGCATGAACGACGAGGGTCAAATGGTGGACCCCTGACTGCAATACCGCCGGGGCCGCAGTGCACTTGAGCACGGACCATCAAGCGCAAGGACAAATGAGCCAGGAGCTCAAGTGCGGGCGGCACCTTCAGCCTGCAAGCATCGCCCTCTCGCTCCAGCAAGGCGCTCCGGGCACCTTACAGGCAAGAGCCCTATCACCGACGCACGATCCAGACCTGGTTGCCGAACGCGGGAATGCCTGGGTCCGGCAATGGAAATATCAGGGCGACACTCCTGGATCTCCAACTCTGGGGAGGTCTGCCGTTTCCGCTGGTCAGCCAGGATTGCGGCAACAACCAAGTGCTGCTATCGCTGCATAGGCGCATTCGTCTACCGGCGAGTAGGGAAGTCGAACTGTCAAGGACCCGACAGCCAGCTTGCGCACGTCGTATTGGCAGCTACTGTGCCCGGGTGGCGGATCTTGAGCGCGGCATTTACGAGCACCTGGTTACTCACCAGCTCGCCGGCCAGCTCCACCACCTCGACTCCGCCCTGGTCCAGCACCGCCCCCTGGACCCCGCCGACTCCCACAAGCACCTGACCCGTCACCTCGCCACCCTCATCAGCCGCGCCCTGGAGGCCGTCCCCAAGGGTGACGACAAGCTCCACCGCCAGGTCGACCTGGCCAACCGCCTCGCTACCGCAATCGCGGATCTCAACCCCGACGCGGCCGGCCCCAGCGACCATGTCTCCGACGCCCGCAACCTCCTGCACGCCATCGCCGCCCCACCCACCCCACCCGCACAGCCGACCTTCCCGCAGCGCCCCACCACCCCGCTCTCCACAGGCGCGCTCCTCGTCAACGGCCGCCACCAGCCACGGATCGGCCACGAGGTCAACCACGAGATGGCGTCGGCCACCCACGTCGACCTGCTCTGTGCGTTCATCAAGTGGTACGGCCTGCGCATCGTCGAGCCGGCCATCCGCGAGCTGATCGGCCGAGGCGGCAAGCTGCGGGTCATCACCACCACGTACCTGGGCGCCACCGACCAGCGGGCCCTGGACCGGCTCGCCGAGTTGGGCGCCGATGTCAAGGTCTCCTACGAGACCAGGACCACCCGGCTGCACGCCAAGGCGTGGCTGTTCCGCCGGGGCAACGGCACCACCACGGCGTACGTCGGCTCGTCGAACCTGTCGAAGGCAGCGCTGGTTGACGGGGTGGAGTGGAATGTCCGGATCTCGAACATCGAGCAGCCGCACGTCATCGACATGTTCACCGCTACCTTTGAGGACTACTGGAACGACCCCGCCTTCGAGGCGTACGAGCCGGGCAGGGACGCCGAGCGGCTGCGGCAGGCGCTGCGCGGAGAGCGGTCGGACGACGGCATCACCCAAGTCTCGAACTTGGACGTGCGGCCGTACCCGTACCAGGCGGAAATCCTGGCCGACCTGGACGCCGAGCGGCAGGTGCACGGTCGGCACCGGAACCTGGTGGTGATGGCGACCGGCACCGGCAAGACGGTCGTGGCGGCGCTGGACTACCGACGCCTACATCGCGGCAAGACCGTCGACTCGTTGCTCTTCGTTGCCCACCAGGAGCAGATCCTCAAGCAGAGCCTCGCGACGTTCCGCCAGGTGATGGGCGACGGCAGCTTCGGCGAGCTGCTGGTCGGCGGCAGGGAGCCGACCGGCTGGCGGCACATCTTCGCCTCGATTCAGTCGCTGCACCGACGGGAAATCGACCCCGAGAAGTACGACATGGTGATCGTCGACGAGTTCCACCACGCGGAGGCGCCGACGTACGCCCGGCTGCTGGATCGGTTGGAGCCGCGCGTACTGCTGGGGCTGACGGCGACCCCCGACCGGGCCGACGGCGGCGACGTGCGGCGGTGGTTCGACGGCCACGCCGCCGTGGAGCTGCACCTGTGGGAGGCCCTGGAGCGGCAGTTGCTGGCCCCGTTCCAGTATTTCGGGATGCACGACGACGTGGACCTGTCGCACCTGCGGTGGAAGCGCGGCCAGGGGTACGACCTGGGCGAGCTCGGCGGCGTCTACACCGGCAACGAGGCGCGGGCGCGGCTCATCCTCAAGGCCGTAGGGGACAAGGTCGACGTGGACCGGATGCGGGCGCTCGGGTTCTGCGTCGGAATCGGGCACGCCGAGTTCATGGCGGACTGGTTCACCCGCCGGGGCGTACCGTCGGCGGCGGTGACCTCACGGGCGGACCGCGCCGGGCGGTCGCGGGACCAACTGCTTCGGGAGTTCAAGGCCGGGAAGCTGCGCGTGCTGTTCACGGTGGACCTGTTCAACGAGGGGGTCGACCTGCCGATGGTCGACACGATCCTGCTGCTGCGGCCCACCGAGAGCGCCACGATCTTCCTTCAACAGCTCGGCCGGGGCCTGCGGCTGGACGACGACAAGCCCTGCCTCACGGTGCTGGACTTCATCGGCGGGCAGCACGCCAACTTCCGCTTCGACCTGCGCTGGCGGGCGCTGACCGGGGTCAGCCGGCGGGCGATCAAGGACGCGGTCGAGCAGGACTTCCCCTCCCTGCCGAGCGGCTGCCACGTCGAGCTGGACCGGGTGGCGAAAGAGGTGGTGCTGAATAACCTCAGGAGCGCCATGCCCACCTCGAAGAAGGGCCTGGTCGCGGAGCTGCGGCAGCTCGGGGACGTCAACCTGGCCACGTTCCTGCACGAGACCGGGCTGGAGATCGAAGACGTGTACCGGTCAACGTCGGTCGGTGGATGGACCGGGCTGCGGCGGCTCGCCGGCCTTGAGACGTCGACCCCCGGCTCGGACGACCGTGAGCTGGGGCGGGCGGTCGGGCGGATGCTGCACCTCGACGACGTGGACCGGTTGGACCTACTGGCCCGGATCGCGGCCGGGGAACAGCCCGCAGCCGGCCGGCTCTGGGACATGCTGCACTTCGACCTGTGGGGACCCAACGCGTCGCTGGCCTCACGGGACGAGCGGATGGCGCGGCTGTGGGCGGAGCCGGCGCGCTGCGTCGAGCTGCGCCAGGTCGCCGAGGTGTTGCGGGAGCGGATTCACCGGGTGACGACGCGGGCGGGGGCGCTGCGGGTGCACGCCCGGTACAGCCGCAACGAGGCGTGCGCGGCGTTCGGGATGTCGAACCCTGGGTCGCTGCGTGAGGGCGTGAAGTGGCTTCCGGCAGAGCGGGCGGACCTGTTCTTCGTCACGCTGGTCAAGTCGGAGCGGCACTACTCCCCCACCACCATGTATGCCGACCGGGCCATCACGGACCGGCTGTTCCAGTGGGAGTCGCAGAGCACCACGTCGTCGGCGTCGACGACCGGGCAGCGATACGTCAACCACGAGAAACAAGGGTCGACGGTGCACCTGTTCGTCCGCGAGACCCGGGTACCGGACCGGGACCTCGGCGCGCCGGCCTACCTGTACGCGGGGCCGATGGCGTACCGGGAGCACACCGGGGACCGGCCGATGCGGATCGTCTGGGAACTGACCCATCCGCTTCCCGCCGACATGTACTCCGCCGCCCGGACGATCGCCGCCTGACCGACCACCACGTGACTGAGCCGCCACCTGACTGAGCCGCCACCTGTAGACAGCGACAGGCCGACGGCGAGCCGGGGCGCCGGGCCGCTCCCAGCGGTGGAACAATCGCCGGATCGGCGAGACGATCACGCAGAGGGCGGCCTCGTGAGCTTCGACTTTCTCATGACCGATCATCCGGCCTGGCACTCGGACCGCTTCCGTCAGGCCCGCGTCCTGCGGCTCGACGCGGACACGGTATGGCTCGTCGAGGTGCGGGAGCGCAAGGTGTCGACGACGCTCGTAAGCGGGGATCACCCCCTACCCGACCTGCACGTCTTCACACCGCCGGCCGCGGCGCACCCGCATGCGGCCCCCATCCACGCCCCGCTCGCCACGCTGGGGTCGGTCGGCCGGCTCCGGAACCCCAGCCTCTGGGAGGCGCTCGCCACGGCGATCATTCGGCAGGTGATCCGGGCGGCGCAGGCGCGAAAGCTCCATCGGGACTTCTGCCGTCTGTTTGGGAATGGGGTCGCACCATCCGAGGAGATGGACATTTACACTTTCCCATCTCCAGAACGTGTGTTAACCCTGAGCGATGACGACTTTACCGAGAGTGGCATGGCGTTCAAGCGCAGGCCGCTTCGGCACGCGGCCACCGCCTTCCTCGCCCACGGCGGGTCCTGGTCGGAGCTCTCACCGTCGGTCCTGGTCAAGGAACTCCAGACGATTCCTGGCATCGGCCCCTGGAGCGCCGGGGCCGCAGTCGCCGACTGGAGCAACGACTGGTCGCTCTACCCGTATGGCGACCTGGCCGTCCGCACCTGGGCGAGGCGCGCAAACCCCGACCATTCATGGCCGGCCGACGAACCCTCGTTCGCCCGGACGTGGCGGCGGGTGACCGGTGAGCACCTCGGCACGTACACCCTCCTCACCCTCGCCCTCGGCTGCCGACAGGCCGGAGCCGTCTGAGCAGCAGCCCATCCTCGGCGTCGAGCCGGGCACGCCGCTCGACCTGCTGCTGGTCAACGCACCGCTGCGGGACTACACGCTCCGCCCCCGGGTCAACGACTTCACGCTGCCGGTGCTCGGCATGGGCTACCTCGCCACCTACGCCACCGTGCAGGGCTTCAGCGTGGGCGTCCTCGACGGGGAATCCCTCGGCCTGGGCATCGACCGGATCCAGAGCGTCGTCAACGAGGCCGCGCCCCGCTGGGTGGGGTTCAACCTGCTGGCGCCGACGTACGAGCTGAGCGCCCGCATCGCCGCCGGCCTCGACCACGAGATCCAGATCATGGTCGGCGGTCACCAGGCGAAGGCGATGCCGGAGGCGGTCATCGGAGACCCGCGCTTCGCCCGCCTGGAGGCGCTGATCGTCGGCGAGGCCGAGACCCGGGTCGCCGAGCTTCTGAACGACCACCAGCAGCGGGTGCGGCTTCCGGGCGTGATGTGGCGGGACCCGATCCTGGGTACGCCGGTCACGGGTGGTGGGCCGGGCACGGCCTGGCATCTGGCGCCGGACATCAACGCCCTGCCCTTCGTCGATCGGCGGTTCCTCGCCGCCGACCCGTACCGCCCGGGCGACGGGCCGTGGGAGGCGGCGATGGTGGGTGCCCGGGGCTGCCCGTACGACTGTTCGTTCTGCGGCGCGGCCGTCAGCGCCAACCCGGACGTCACCATCCGCGCCCGGGAGCCGGCCAACATCATCGCGGAGATGGACGAACTCAACATCCAATACGGTGTGCGGGCGTTCCGGTTCGTCGACGACCTCTTCCTCGGCTACGAGCGGTTCATCCGGCGCTGCATGGCCGCCTTCACCTCGGCCGACGTCGGCAGCCGGTACGTCTGGGACGCCACCGGCCGGATCAACATCCTCGCCCGCGCCGACGACGCACTCCTGGAGACACTCGCGGCGAACGGCTGCCGGGAGGTCGCCCTCGGCATCGAGTCCGGCAGCGAACGCGTCCTGAGCCACATCGGAAAGCGAATCAGACCCGAGCTGACGCGGGACGTGGTCCGCCGGCTCACCCGCCGGGGCATCAACGTCAAGGGCTATTTCATCCTCGGCCTGCCCACCGAGACGTACGCCGAACTGGAGGCGACCGTCCGGCACATACACGAGCTGTGGGACCTGACCGAGAGTTTCCCCGGCTCCTTCCGGGCGAGCGTCTTCGAGTTCCGTCCCTACCCCGGCACCCCGGAGTGGCACCGGCTGCTGGCCACGGGCCGGTACGACCCGGCGCAGCTTCTGGACTACAGCGCCGTGGACCTGACCGACGACGGACTGGACGAGGCGATGCGGACCCGCGACGAGTTCAACTTCTCGGTCAATCTCCAGTTCGGGGAGGTCGACTTGCCCCACGTGCGGCGCAGGCTGGTGGAGCTGGCCCGGGCCCAACACGATCGGCTGGTCGGCCGGTGACCGGCCGGTTCATCGCCGTCGACGGCCCGAGCGGCGTCGGCAAGACGACGGTGACCTCGCTGCTCGCCGATCTCGTCGCGGCCGAGGGCCACCGCGTCCACCAGACGAAGGAGCCGACCCGCACCCGGCTGGGCGAGACGGCCCGGTACGGCACCGACGACTACCACGGTCTGACCCTCGCCTGCCTGGTCACCGCCGACCGCTACCACCACCTGGAGACGGAGGTCCGTCCCGCTCTAGCCGCCGGAAAGGTCGTCCTCTGCGACCGCTACCTGGCGACCTCGCTGGTGCTGCAAAGGATGGATGGCGTGGACGGCGACTTCGTCTGGGCTCTCAACCGGTACACGAACAGGCCGGACCTGACCATCATCCTCACCGGCGACCCCACCCGATCCCGCACCCGGGCCGCCGCGCGTGGCATCCACAGCCGCTTCCACCGGGGCGGGCCGGAGGCCGGGCGGCGGGAACGCGAGCGGTACGACCAGGTGGCGGTGGAGCTGGCGGAGGCGGGCTTCACCGTGCACCTGCACGAGGTGGGCGAGCAGAAACCGGAGGAGGTGGCGGCCGAACTGCTGATCCGGGTGCGGCTGCTCCTCGCCGGGACCGGCAGCGGTCAGACCCCGACCGACAGGGCCGCGCGGATCAGCGAGTCGTAGGTCTCGGTGCTGCGTTCCAGCTCGACGCGGAGGGATCGGGCGAACCGGTCCAGGTCCTGCTGGACCTCGGCCGCCGGCCGGTCGCCGCTGATCATCGCCTCGATCTCGAAGAACGCCCCGAGCCCGTCGACCTCGTCGAGGCAGAGCAGCATGTGGTCGAGCCGCGCCGTGCGCCGGGTCTTCACGATCCGCATGGTCGGGTAGAACCCCATGGCGAGGATCGCGGCGTGCATCTCGGCCCGGCCGAGGACCTCGGTCTCGTGTTCCGCGCAGGCCAGCTCGTTGTCGAGCGGCTTCTTGACGCAGAACGTGTGCCGGCCGTTCTCGGTGCGCAGCCGCGCGAACGCCGCTCCCGCCTTGCTCTGCCCGTAGCTCCAGCCGTTGGCCGCGTACGCCTGGTCGTCCTGCCGGACCGGCGCGGAGAAGACGGCCCCCCGATCGTGCAGGGCTCGGACCAACGCCGCCGGTTCGGCGACCCGGTACTTGACCTCGATCTCCCGCACCCCGTCGGTCATCGCATCTCCCAGGGCCAGAGCGTTCGTGGACCCGGTCACTCAACCACAGGCACGCCGGCCCTCACCCGGTGACACACTGCACCTGGACGCGAATTGTCGGGCGCGAGAATCCCGAGGTCGTAGGGCCGCACCTGGACCTGCTGGAGACCGTCGAACACGTCGCCAACGAGCGGCGGCTATGTTGCGGGCATGGAACAACGGATCAGCCTGATCACCCTCGGCGTCGCCGACCTGTCCCGCGCCCGCGCCTTCTACGAGCGGCTCGGCTGGCGCGGCCAGGAGGTCGAGCAGACCGTCTTCTTCCAGGCCGGCGGGCTGGCCGTAGTGCTGTGGGCGCGTGACGAGCTGGCCGCCGACGCCGGCATCGGCGACGCGGGCGTGGGCGGCTTCGGCGGGCTGAGCCTGGCGCAGAACGTCCGGTCCCGCGAGGAGGTCGACGAGGTGATCGGGGCGGCGGCCGGGGCCGGGGCGACCGTCACCAGGCCCGCCCGGGAGACCTTCTACGGCGGGTACGCCGGCTACTTCGCCGACCCGGACGGGCACCTGTGGGAGATCGCCTGGAACCCGGGCTTCCCCCTGGCCGCCGACGGCACCCTCACCGTCCCCGACTTCGGCACCGCCTGACGCCGCCTCGGCAGCCGAGACGGCCGAGGCGACGCGGGGCGGGGCGGGGCGGGTCAGCGGACCGGGTCGTGGGTGCCCCGGGGCACGTGTGGCTTGCAGCGCCGCAGCCGCTCGGCGGCCATCCGGCCGCCCACGGCCAGCCCGTGCCGCTCGACGGCGGTGAGCCCGTACGCGCTGCACGTCGGGGTGTAGCGGCACTGACCCGGCCAGCGGTGCGACAGCCAGCGCCGGTAACCGAGGATCGCGGCGCGGCCGGCGCGGTCGACGACCGGCGCCCGGGTCGCCCCGGCGGCCACCGAGCCGAGGGTCAACATGAACGAGAACAGCCCGAAGTCGCAGCAGTCCGGGCCCTCGCAGTCGCAGTCGGTGCAGGAGTCGCCCCGACGCTTCTTCTTGCGGTGGTTCCGCTTCAGATTGATCACGACGCCGATGGTGCGACACCCGCGCCACCCCGCCGGCCCGGGGGGCGGACTCAGGTCCAGACGGTGCGGCGGAGGCCGTCGTGCGTGGCGCAGGCGTCCTGCCGGCCGCCGGTGAGGCTGAGCGCGCCGTCGCGACACTGCACCAGGTACCCCCGCCCGGCCCAGAAGTCCTGCCCGCAGTCGAAGTAGTCACACACCCGCACGTCGGGCTTCCGGATGCGGGAGCCGCCGCAGTAGTCGTACCCGAAGGGGTTGGCCGGGGCGCCGCAGAGCCCGTCGCGTTCGGGGGTGGCTGACGCGGTGCCGCGTCGGGGCTGCTTGGGGGTGGCCCGGCCGACGGCGGCGGCGCGGGAGGTCGGGTGCGCCGCAGGCGGCGGGGTGGGGGCGGCTGTCGGGGTGGGGGCCGCGGTGGCGGCGGACGCGACGTCGGAGCCGGGCCGCACCGGCGGGTCCGACTCGAAGAGCACCGCGGGGACCAGCAGCGCCGCGGCGACGGCCACCGCGACGGTACGCCGGCCGCCCGGCACGGCGGCGGTGATCCGGGCCTGGCCGGGGGTGGCGATGGCCGGACGGAACGGCCGGGTCTGGTCGTGCTCGGCGATCAGCTCGTCGAGCTGGGCGAGCACGGTGCCTCGCTGCTCGATGGCGTCGGCGAAGGCCAGGGCGAGGGTGAACCGGAACTCGGCGGCGGCCTCGGCGGGCAGCAGCAGCCCGGAGGTGCGCCGCCGGTCGAGGACCTGGATCAACGTGACCGGCGCCGCCGGGTCGTGGGCCAGCCCGGTCATCTTCCCGTACGCCCAGTCGCGCCGGCCGCGCCCGCCGAGCAGGACCAGCCGGCGGTCGGTGAGCACGGCGATCCCGGCGTCGGTGACCTTGACCCCGTCGGGGCGCCGGTGGTGCAGCGCCGGCCGGCCGGGATCGACGCTGAGGTCCGGGGCGGGGAGCACGGCGGCGTGCCGCAGCTCGACCAGTTGCGCGGCGGGCAGCGCCCAGTGGACCCGCTCGCCGGGGGCGAGTTCCAGGGGCAGGCCGGCGTCCGCCGTCGCGCGCCGGCCGAAGTCGGCCGCCGTCGCGCGCAGCCGCCGCAGCTCCTCGTCGCGCCGCCGCCACGCCTGCTCGGCGGCGCGGTACGTCCGCTTTCGTCGTTCGTTCTGCCGGTACGTCCACCGGTACCGCCACGTGGAACCCGTCGAATCAGTCTTCGCCACGCCGACTCCTTAGCCGCGCGAGCCGCCAACCGGGGTGTCATCCGGATCAACGGCGCCGACCGGTCGAACGGACCCGGCAAAGCGGGCGAATCACCTGATCGGTTGACAAGAGCGGCCGAGAAGCGGATGACGCCGCGTCGATTCACGTTCTGTCGGCGGTCCTCGGCGACGCCGTGTGGATCGGTGAATCGCTGGGTAACGTCAGCCGCAGCCGGGCCGCGATGCCGCGCCGGCAGCACCGACGCGAAGGGGGACCCGTGACCGGCCCGGATCAGCGCCCGCGTGTCGTGATCGGGGTCGACATCGGCACCACCAGCACCAAGAGCGTCGCGTTCGACACGGACGGCCGGCAGCTCGCCACCTGTTCCGTCGGCTACCCGTTGGACGAGCCGCACCCCGGCTACGCCGAGCAGGACCCCCTGCTGATCTTCGACGCGGTGGTGGAGACGGTCCGCGCGGTGGTGGCGGAGCTGCCCGGGCCGATCGCCGGACTGTCGTTCAGCACCGCGATGCACAGCCTGATCGGGCTCGACCCGGACGGTAAGCCGCTGACCGCGTCGGTGACCTGGGCGGACTCCCGCTCCAGCCGGCAGGCCGAGCGGCTGCGGGCGGTCCCGTCGGGTCTGGCGCTGCACCGGCGAACCGGCACCCCGGTGCACCCGATGGCACCCCTGCCGAAGTTGGTCTGGTTCGCCGAGCAGGAGCCGAGACTGTTCGAGCGGGTCGCACACTGGGTCGGCATCAAGGACTACGTGCTGCTGCGGCTGTGCGAGACGCTGGTCACCGACCACTCGGTCGCCTCGGCCAGCGGCCTGATGGACATCTGGAGGCTCGCCTGGGACGCCGATGCGCTGCGGATCGCCGGGATCACCGAGGAGCAGCTCCCGCAGCTCGTCCCGACCACCACCGTGCTGCCGGGGCTCACCGCGGCGGCCGCCGCCGCGACCGGCCTGCCGGCGGACACCCCGATCGTGGTCGGCGCCGGCGACGGCCCGCTGGCCAACCTGGGCCTCGGCGCGGTGCACCCCGGCGTGGTGGCCTGCTCGATCGGCACCAGCGGGGCGATGCGGGTGATGGTCGAACGCCCCGCCGTCGACCCGCTCGGCGGGGTGTTCTGCTACGCGCTGACCGAGGACCGCTGGGTGGTCGGCGGCGCGATCAACAACGGCGGGATCGTGTTGCAGTGGGCCGGCGACGCGCTCGCCCCCGAGCTGGGCGAGGAGTCCGAGGAGAAGCTGCTCGACCTGGCCGCCCACGCGCCGGTCGGCTCCGGCGGGCTGATCATGTTGCCGTACCTGCTCAGCGAGCGCGCCCCGCACTGGAGTGCGCTGCCGCGCGGGGCGTACGTCGGGTTGACCCACGGACACCGCCGCGAGCACCTGGTGCGGGCGGCGCTGGAGGGGGTCTGCCAGCAGCTCGCCCTGGTGCTGTCGTCGGTGCGGGCGGCCGGCAACGAGGTGCGGGAGGTGCGGGCCAGCGGCGGCTTCGCCCGCAGCCCGCTGTGGCGGCAGATGCTCGCCGACGCGCTCGGCATGCCGGTGCGGTTCCCGGCCGGCCACGAGGGCTCCAGCTTCGGCGCGGCGCTGCTGGGCATGCAGGCCCTCGGCCTGATCGCGTCCGTCGACGTCGCCGCCGACCTGGTGAAGATCGACGAGACGGTACGCCCCGACCCCACCGCCGCCGCCGTCTACGCCGCCCTGCTTCCGCTGCACTCCGAACTGTACGACGCGCTCGTTCCGACGTTCGCGTCGCTGCGGCGGCTGGCCCCGAGCCTGCCGCCGGAGCCACCGCCCACCTCTCCACCCATGTGATCGCCCGTACCCTGCTGGCACGGACGCCGTCCGAAGGTCGTGATAGCCGTGGTCGCTCTGCTCGCCGCACCGGCGGAACCACTCACCGACGCCGGTAACACCCAACTGATCGTCGCGGCCCTGCTGGGCATCGCCGCGGTGGTGGTCCTGATCGCCTGGGGCAAGGTCCACCCGTTCCTGTCACTGATCCTCGGCGCGGCAGTACTCGGCGTCGTCGCGGGGGTGGCGCCCGACGCCATCGTCACGTCGTTCAGCGGCGGCGTCGGCTCCACCGTCGGCGGGGTCGGTCTGCTGATCGCCCTCGGGGCGATGATCGGCGGCCTGCTCGCCGAGTCCGGCGGCGCGGACGGCATCGTCACCCGAATCGTCAACAAGGTCTCCGGATCGGCCCTGCCCTGGGCGATGGCCGGGGTGGCCGCGCTGATCGGCCTGCCGCTGTTCTTCGAGGTCGGCGTGGTGCTGCTGGTGCCGATCGTGCTGCTCGTCGCGAAGCGCACCGGGGTGCCGCTGATGAAGGTCGGCATCCCGGCGCTGGCCGGCCTGTCGGTGCTGCACGGCCTGGTCCCGCCGCACCCCGGCCCGCTGGTGGCGATCTCCTCGCTCAACGCGGACCTGGGCCTGACGCTGGGGCTGGGCCTACTGATCGCCATCCCGACCGTGATCATCGCCGGGCCGGTCTTCGGCAACATCATCTCCCGGTACGTCCCCGCGACGATCCCCGAGGCGCTGCTGCCGACCCGTACGTCGGCCGGCGTCGGGGGTGGCGGGACCGACCGCGGCGCCGCAGGCCGCCAGCAGGGCGGCGTGGACGGCGAGCTGCTCACCGAGGACGACCTGGTCAACCCCGGCACCGGCCGCCCCGGTGCGCCGGTCGACGACTCCGGCACCGAGACCGCCCGCCGGGCCCCGAAGTTCTGGCCGGCGGTGATCACCGTGCTGCTGCCGGTGGCGCTGATGCTGCTGCGGGCCGTCGGCGAGCTGGCCCTGGCCGAGGGCAGCGCCGGCCGCAAGGCCCTGGACATCGTCGGCGCCCCGATCGTGGCGCTGCTGGCCGGGGTGATCGTGGCCATGTTCACCCTCGGCTTCCAGGCCGGGTTCAGCCGCAAGCAGGTCTCCTCGGTGCTCGGCGGCTCGCTGCCGCCGATCGCGGGCATCCTGCTGATCGTCGCGGCGGGCGGCGGGTTCAAGCAGGTGCTGGTGGACGCCGGGGTGGGCAACCTGGTCGCCGACGCGGCGGAGAACGCCAGCCTGTCCCCGCTGCTGCTGGGCTGGCTGGTCGCGGTCGGCATCCGGGTCGCGACCGGCTCGGCGACGGTCGCCACGATCACCGCGGCCGGCATCGTCGCCCCGCTCGCGGCGACCCTGGACCGGCCCGAGGTGGCGCTGCTGGCCCTGGCCGTCGGCTGCGGCTCGCTCTTCTTCTCGCACGTCAACGACGCCGGCTTCTGGCTGGTGAAGGAGTACTTCGGGCTGACCGTCGGGCAGACCATCAAGAGCTGGTCGGTGATGGAGACGATCATCTCGGTGGTCGGCTTCGCCGGCGTCCTGCTGCTCGACCTGCTGTTGTGACGCCCTGATCCGCCCCCGCAGCAGACGGTATCGAAGCAGGAGGGCCGGTGCCGCGAGACCGAGTCGCGGTGGCGAGACCGGCCCGGAACCCGTGATCGCCCGATCCGGTCTTCGCCACTGGTCATCGACGCCCCGGCCCGGTGATGTCGCGGACGACTCAGCTCCACAGGGCCCACGAGCATGACGATCAGGCCCGGGTGACGATCAGGCCCGGGTGATCGCGTTGGCGTGGATCGCCTCGGCGAGGTAGGCGGTCAGCCCGGGGCGGATCGCCTCGTAGTAGGCGGTGAACCGCTCGTCGGCCACGTACATGTCGGCCAGGCCGGTGTGAATCTCGTACGTGCAGTCGTAGAACCAGCGGCTGATCAACTGACGGTGCTCCTCGGCCAGCGCCATGGCCTCCGGGCCGCCGGCCGGTGCCCCCGAGGCCATCAGCGCGGTCAACCGCCGCCCCCAGTCCTCGTTCTCGGCCTTGTTGCGCAGCCAGTCGTCCTTCGAGTAGCCGGCGGCGCGTCGGCTCGACTCCCGGTACGCCTCGCCGTCGCCCCACCGCCGCTCCGCCTCCTCGGCGTGCGCCTCGGGATCGACGTCGCCGAAGACCTCGAACCGTTCCTCCGGGGTCAGTCTGATGTTCATCCTTCTCGCCTCCAACGCGAGCTCGATCGTCGCGACCATCTCCTGGAGCTTCCCGATCCGCCCGCTGAGCAGCTCGTGCTGCCGGCGCAGGTGCGCCTTCGGGTCGGCGGCCGGGTCGTCGAGGATCGCGGCGATCTCCTCCAGCGGGAACCCCAGCTCGCGGTAGTAGCGGACGAGCTGCAACCGCTCAAGGTCCGCATCGTCGTAGCATCGGTAGCCGGCCGAGGTGCGCCCGCTCGGCGAGAGCAGCCCGATCTCGTCGTAGTGGTGCAGCGTCCGCACCGTCACCCCGGCGGCCTTCGCCACCCGCCCCACCGTGTACGCCATGGTTCCCTCCCTTCCGGAACCAGGCTGCCGCCTGCCGCAGCGTGAGGGTCAAGCCTGATTCTGCGGCACGGGAGTGAATTTGGCGCGCAGGTCGGCGAGGCCGGTGGGACGACCGTAACGCCAGCCCTGGCCGTGGACACAGCCGATAGCGGTGACCGCCTCGTGCTGCTCGTCGGTCTCCACCCCCTCGGCGACCACGGTCAGGTCGAACGCCCCGGCCAACCGGGTCACCATCTCCACCGTCGCGTACGCCCGGGTGTCCTCGCCGAGCCGGGCCACGAACGACCGGTCGATCTTCAGCTCGGTGGCCGGGATGTGGTGCAGGTAGCTCAGCGACGAGTAGCCGGTGCCGAAGTCGTCGATGGCGATCCGGATGCCCAGCTCACGGAGCTGACGCAGCCGCTCCAGCACCGTGTCGCTGCCGTCGATCAGCGCCGACTCGGTCAGCTCAAGGGTCAGCGCGCGGGGCGCCAGGCCGGCGCCGGCGGTGGCCGCGGTGACGGTGGCGATCAGGTCCGGTCGGCGCAGGTGCGCGGCGGCGATGTTCACCGCGACCGTCGCCTCCGGGGCGCGGTCCCGCCAGGTGGCGGCGGCCCGGCATGCCTCGTGGATCACCCACCGGTCGATCGGCAGGATCAGCCCGGTCTCCTCGGCCAGCGGCAGGAAACGCGCCGGGGTGAGCAGCCCCATCCGGGGATGCCGCCAACGCACCAGCGCCTCGGCGCTGCGCACCTCGCCGGTAACCAGGTCGACGATCGGCTGGTACTCCAGGTGCAGTTGCTCCTCGTCGACGGCGCGGCGCAGATCGGCGATCAGCTCGGCCCGGCTCACCGTCGCCTCCCGCAGGGCCGGGGTGCAGGTGCGGTACACGGACTTGCCGCCCGCCTTGGCGGCGTACATGGCGATGTCGGCGTCGCGGAGCAGGTCGGTGTGGGAGGCGTGCTGGGGGCCGTACTCGGCGATGCCGATGCTGGCCGAGGGGTGCACGCCCGCCTCCTCCTCCCCGGGGGAGGGTCGCAGGGCGGCGAGCAGCCGCTCGGCCACCCGCTCCGGCCGGACCTGCCGGTCGCCGTCGACGAGGACGGCGAACTCGTCACCGCCGAGCCGGGCGATGCTGCCGTCGTCGGCCACGGCCCGCGCCATCCGGCCGGCGATGCTGGTCAGCAGGATGTCACCGGCACCGTGCCCGAACCGGTCGTTGACCTGCTTGAAGCCGTCCAGGTCCAGCAGCAGCACGGCCACCGGGGCCTCGTCGCGCAGCGCCTCACGCAGCCGGCGGTTGAACATCAGCCGGTTCGGCAGGCCGGTGAGCTGGTCGGTGTAGGCGAGTTGGCGCAGCCGGGCGACCAGCCGGAGGTTCTCGTTGGCGGCCAGCCCCTGCCGCAGCGCCAGGACGCCGAGCAGCGCCATCATGCCGACGAAGACCATGTGCGGGGTCTGCCCGGTGGGCCGCCGGGCCAGTATCACCGCCACGATCGCCCCACCCACCGGCAGGTACGGCAGGGCGACCCGCCACCAGGGCGGCAGCGGCGACTCGGTGGGCTCGTCGACGTCGTCCGAGGCCGGAGGCAGCGGGTACCGGCTGGCGGCGGCGATCAGCAGGTAGCTCAGCGGCCAGCAGAGATCGATCGGGTGGCCGGGGGCGTAGCTGCCGTTCGCGAAGAGCGAGACGTATGCGGCGTCGGCGACCGCCCGGGTGACCAGGCTGGCCCCGATCAGGGTCAGCGGACGCCACATCGGCCGGGCCGGCCCGGCCACCGCGACCAGGATGGTCAGCTGTACCAGATCCAGCATCGGGTAGAGCAGCCCGAAGGTGCGCAGCGGGTCGGTCAGGTCGGCGGCGGCGATGCCGCGGAACACCACGACCCAGCCGATCGGGATGAGGGCGAGCCCGACGATGACGCCGTCCAACACCGTCCGGGCCCGCCCGACGGCGCTGCGCGGGGCGGCGAGGGAGCAGAGCAGCGCGGCGGTGCCGGTGACGATGCCGAGGGTGAACAGCAACCCGATCAGCGGGGTGTTCGGCAGGCCGCCGTCGCCGATCCGTTGCGCCGTCCACAGTGCTCGGCCGAGCACGGCGAAACCCATGGTGGCCGCGAGCAGCGCCCAGAAGCGGCGTAGCGGCGCGGGGTGCCGGCGGGCCGCGTCGACGCACGCGTAGCCGGCCCAGCCCGCCACCGCGACCGCGCCGAGATCGCTGACCAGGGCCGCGCCGGGCAGTCGGGCGATCAGCCAGACCGCCTCGACGAGCAGGACGATCGCGGCCACGACGAGTCCGGCCCGACCGGGCCGGTACGCCCCGGCGGGGGTCGTGCGGGGGTGAGGCGCGTCGTGGGACAGCACAGCGGTCGCTCCGGCTTCCTCTCCTTGCGCACCTCGACGGTGAGGACCGGTCGTTGACGGCGAACGACGAAAGCGTAGTCAGCCTACGGGCGGGCCGCCAGGGTCTTCCGGCCGCCTGCGGCGAGGGCTGCCAAGGTTCGTGGGGCCGGCGCGGAGGCAGCCACCGCGCCGAACCGCATTGCTACTTCGATGGTGGACGACCCGATCCTTTGTGACGGAGGAAGCTTGCTCCATGTCGGCACGATGGTGTCCGCCGGCTCCTTTGGAGCTGCCCCCACAGACGGGGCAGCCAAGAGCCCGCCAGGGGTGGCCCGAGATGGCGAGGGGTGGCCCGAGTGCACTCACCCCCGTGCCCCGTTCATGCGGGCAGCTCCAAAGGAGCCGAGGAGGGCACCCGCCGAGCCACGCCGGCGAGCGGTCAGGCCCAGTCCTCGGCCGGGTCGCCGTCGGACGGGCCGACCACCGGAGTGGAGGCGACACCAGCACCAAAACCGGCACCGGCACCGGGCGGGTCAGCGGGGCCGGGGCTCTGGTCGGGGGTGGCCGCGGCCGGGGGGCCGCCGTGGGTCCACGGGGTCTCCGCCGGGTCGGGGAACGCCCCCGCCGGCAGGAACCCGTCCGACAGGGTGGTGAGACAGAGCCGTTCCCCCACCTCCGGCACGGTGCCCGGCGGGGCGCTCAGCCCTCGGCCCATCCCGCCGGAGAGTTCCAGCACCACCTCGGTCTTTCCGTCGGCGGCCGGGGTCAGGAAGACCACCTTCGCCTTCTGCCCCGGCCGGGCCGGCGAGTACAGCGTCGCGCCCACCGGCACCGCCACCGGCTCGGTGGTGACCACCTGGATGCGGGGCCGCAACACCGGCCGTTTGCCGGTGTCGTCCACCCGTCTCGGGTCGGCCAGCGTCACGTCCCCGACGAACGCCTCCCCGGTCAGCCGGTGCTCGGCCATCACCAGCGGGTCGTCGTAGGCGCGCTGGACCGCGTACGAGGTGCCGGCCCGCTCCAGCCGGTGCAGGCGCACGGCCGCAGCCACCGCCCCGTCCCGGCGCGGCTGCGGCCCGCCGCCGGCGTCGACGTGCTCGGCGTACGCGGTGAAGGCGTCCCGGTCGGCGGCCCAGCGGCCCTCGACGCGCGCGCCGGGCGGCAGCGCGGCGAGCAGCCCCACGCCGCGCCACATCAGCTCCCAGGTGGGCGCGAGCTGCCCGCGCAACTCCCGCTCCAGCTCCGCGTACGCGGACCGGCGGGCGGTCTCGTCGTCGGCCGCGTCGGTGTACGCGGCGATGGCCGGGGCGAGCACCCGGTTGTCGAACTCCGGGTCGGTGGCCGGGCCGGCGGGCGGGCAGACCGCCGGGTCCTCGGCCCGGGCCGCCGCCCGCACGCCGTCCAGCCCCGGCGGTGGGTCGAGCCAGCCGAGCACCGCCGGCAGGTGCAGGTCCTCCACCGCGCTCTGCCCGGTGGCCCAGTGCTGGGTCAGCGCCTCGGTCATCGCCAGCAGCGCCGACGAGCCGGGGTGCTCGGCCCGTTCGGCGAAGAAGGTCAGCCAGCGCCCGAGCAGCGGCACCGACGGGTGCACCGGGTACTCGCCGTCGGGCCGGCGGAACCGGGTGGAACGGCCGAGCAGCCGCAGGAACGTGACCCCGGCCGGGTTCGGCAGCAGCAGCTGCGGCGCGTCGACGTACCGGTGCCGGACGTCGCGGCCCCGGTCCACCGCGACGGCCTCGGACAGCCCCCGGAACGAGTCCAGGTAGGGCAGCACGATCCCGGCCAGCTCGGCGGCGAACGCGAATCGCTGGTCCCGGTTGCGGGGCTGCGGCACGATCAGCAGCCGGGCGTCGTCCGGGGCGGCGCCGACCAGCGCCGCGAGGGGCGCGTTGGCCTCGCCGGCCATGGCCAGCGGCACCAGCACCAGCGGCCGGGGCGACAGGTGCAGGTGCCGGACGGTGGCCACCGGCTGGGCCACCCCGGCGGCGAGCGCCTGGGCCCTCGCGAGCGCGCGCAGCGTACTCATGCGGGCCGCCCGGCCAGGGCGTCGGCGCGCAGCCGGGCCGCGGCCCGCAGCAGCGCGGCGGCCTCCGCCTGCTCCGGCTCGCCGGCGTGCTCCCCGCCGGCCAACGCAAGCGCCTCCGCCACGGTCGCCACCCCGCCGAGCGCCTCGCGGACCGGCCGGCCCAGGGTGGCCGTCTCCGCACGGGTGGCGTGCCGGCAGAAGTACGCCAACTCGCAGGCGGCCAGGCACTCCGGCGCGTAGCGGGCCGGCACCGACAGCAGGGACCGGCGCAGGTCGACGGGGTCGGCCGTGGGGTCGGCGGTGAAGCCGGCCGGCACGTCGGCCAGCAGGTCGTCGATCCGGGCCGTCCGGTCGAGCTGCCGGCGCAGCACCAGCAGTTGCTTGCGCACGTCGACGAGGCTGGCCACCGGCTGGTTGGCGAAGTCGCGCGGGCAGACCAGCAGCACGTCCGAGGAGACCAGTTCGGGATCGTGCCCCTCGGCAGCGAGCAGCTCGCGCAGGGCCAGCACGTAGACGGCGGACTGGATCGCGGCGGCGGCCACCTTGCCCGGGTCGGCCTGCCCGTCGATCACCGGGAACGACTTGACCTCGACCACGTGGAACCGGCCGGCGAGCCGGGCGGCGACCAGGTCCGGCTCCAGGTGCACCCGCTGGCCGGCGACGTCCAGGCCGAGCAGCGGATGGTCGAACAGGGCGGCCGGGTCCCCCACGCCGGTCGGCGCGGCTGCGGCCAGCGCGGCCCGGGACCGCGCGGACCGGTCGGGTTGGCCGGGCCGGTCGTCGGCGCCGAGGTCGGTCCACGTCGCCGGGCCGCCCGGGTCGACGCCGAGCCGCTCGGCGACCAGCCGGAGCAGCTCGGCCCCGCCGTCGGCCTTGACCTGCGCCTCGAACGCGTTGCCCCGGGTGATGGCGAACCGGGACTGACCGAATCGGGCCGGGAAGCCGACCCGCTCGGCCAGCTTCGGCTTGTCCACCCCCGCGCTGTCCAGCACGGCCCGGCGGGCGCAGCCGGGGTTACCGGTCAGGGCGGCGATCGTCCGGGCGTTGTGCCGCCGAGGTGGTGCGTCGCCCCGGATCTCGGCCAGTCGCTGCGCGGTGCTCGTCACGACACGCCACGATAGGCCCTCTCCGCCGGTTAGGCGCGGGCCGCGCCGCGCCGCACCAACACGGCGACCGTGGCGGCGGCAACCAGCGCCGCCGCCGCCATCACCCAGAGCACGGTACGCAGGCCGCCGGTGAAGCCCGGGTCGGCGAGCCGGCCGGCGGTGGTGCTGGCCAGCACCGCGCCGACCACCGCGATGGCGATCGTCTCGCTGGACAACCGGGCGGTATTGATCATCCCGGCCCCGGTGGCCGCCCGGCCCGGCGCGACGCTGCCGATCGCGATCGCGTCGAGCAGCCCGATCGACAGTCCGATCCCCACCCCGATGGTCAGCAGCGGTCCCGCGAGGGTCGCGGCGTCGCTGTCCGGGGCGAGCACGGTGGCCCAGGCCGCCCCGACCGCGACCACCGCCACGGAAGCGACGATCACCGCGGGGGCCGGCACCAGCCGGGTCAGCGCGCCGCCGAGCACCGGCAGCACCAGGGTGGGGGCGGTGAGCAGGATGAGCGTCCCGCCGGCCGCACCGGGGCTCATGCCGACCACCGTGGTCAGGTACGACGGCAGGTAGACCAGCAGCGGCACCAGCACCGCGACGCTGGTGGCCGCCGCCAGGCAGACGCCGAGGAACCGGGGGCTCGCCAGCAGGGCCAGGTCGAACATCGGCTCGGCTCGGCGGCGCTCCACCCGGACGAAGAGCACCAGCAGGGCCGCCGCCGCGACGAAGGCGGCCACGATCACCGGGGCGGACCAGCCGAGCTCGGGGCCCTGCACGAAGCCGAAGATGAGCAGCAGCAGTGCGCTGGTGAACGTGACGGTGCCCGCCCAGTCCACCCCGCCGGCGCGCGCCGGGCGGGACTCCGGCAGCAACGGGACCAGGGCGAGGACCGCACAGGTGGCCATCGCCGGCACGGCGAAGACGGCCCGCCAGCCGAACGTCTCGATCAGCAGCCCGGCGCTCGACGGGCCGAACGCGAGGCCGACGCCGATGGACGTGCCGAAGAGGCTGAACGCGCGGGCCCGGGCGGGGCCCTGGAACGCGTCCGCGAGCAGGGCGGAGGCGCTGGTGGCGGCAGCCGCCGCGCCGATCCCGGCGAGCGCTCGGGCGACGTCGAGCAGCACGATGTTCCCGGCGACCGCGCCGGCCAGCCCGGCCACCGCGAAGATCACCAGGCCGACGGCGTAGACCCGGCGGCGGCCGAACAGGTCGGCGAGCGCGCCGGTGGCGAGCATGAAGCTGGCGAAGGTGGCGTTGTAGCCGTTCACCACCCACTGCACCCCGGCCAGCCCGGCGTCGAGGTCGCGGCCGATGTCCGGCAACGCGACCGAGGCGCCGGTCAGTGAGATGGGCAGCGACACGGTCGACAGCAGGACGGCGACGAGCACGACGGCCGGACGGTTGCGCACGATCCTCCCCGTTCTTCGCGGCCGTCTCAGCGTAGGTGCCGATGGTCGGGCCAGCGGTTCCAGGGGGCTCAGCGGCCGGCGGAGCGGTTCCAGGGCGAGCGGGGCAGGGCGGTGCCGGCCAGCGGGCGGCGGGTACGGCGACGCGGGCGGCGACCGGGGGTGCAGGGCGGGCGGGAGACGGTGTGCACCGGCGCGACCGGGACGCCGGCCGGCTGGCGGCCGATCAGCCAGCAGAGGAAGCGGGCCACGAGGGATCAGCCGACCGGGAGGCGCTCGGCCTCGGCCTTGGCGATGTCGTACTGGGCACCGCAGAAGGTGCACTGCTTCGCGTACCGGGTACGGATCGGGATCAGGGGGACGAAGAACAGGGTGAACCTCGTGGACCGGCGGGTGATCACCTGGGCGGCGTGGTTGCCGCAGTTGCGGCACACCTGCTGCACCACGCCCGACCGGTCGACCTTGGTGCGGAGCCCGAATATGAAGAACATCGCCCCGCATTACCCACTCGCCCAGCCTTCTGCACCCCTAAGGCCGCCCACAACTTCAGAGGCGGGGCGAGACAGCCCCCGTCCGCCACGACTGGTCGGCGTGGCGGACGGGCACCTCTGCTCAGCGGGCTGCGTCGGCGGTCGCCGGCTCCTCCGGGAGCCAGATGGGCTGCCAGTCCGGCATCTGGTGGTAGCGGACCAGCTCACCGAAGCCGGAGACCGTCCCGCTCCACGCCGCGTACGGCGGGTTCTGCTCGTCGAAGCCGCTCTGCACGAAGGTGAGCTTCGTCTTCCCGTCGGACTCGGCCAGCTCCCAGGTGGTGACGCCGGTCGGCCCCCAGTCGACGGACATCCGCCGGCCCGGGTCCAGGTCGACCACCTTGGCCGCGTAGCCGGTCTCGAAGCCGCCCATGGCGTACCGGCCGCCGAGCCAGGGCTCGATGCCGATCGGGTACCCGAACCAGGCGCTGGCCTGCTCCGAGTCGGTCAGCGACTCGTACACCTTCGGCAGCGGGGCGGCGATGAGCAGCTCGCCGCGCAGGTCGGCGGAGGTGAAGTCGGTGCGCGGCAGGAGCTGGCGACCCTCCAGGTGGGCGGCCAGGTTGGCGATCGCCAGGGCCCAGTACGTCTGGAACACGCCCCGGATCGTGCTGCCGCTCATCGCCTCGGCGAAGTCGAAGTGGCTCTGCCGCAGGGTGAGGATCGTCGACTCCCCCTGCGGCTCCAGGGCGATCTCGGTGGTGGTCTCGACCCCGTCGAGCAGCCAGGCGAAGCGCAGTATCCGCTCGTCGGCGTGCAGGAGCCGCTGGTGCGGGGCGTCGCCCTCCGGGGTGTAGCGCCCCCAGAACGCGTACCGGTGGGGCAGTTCCACCTCGGCGTGCTCGGCCAGCCAGGCGCGCAGCTCGGCCGGGTCGGTGAGGGCCCGGTGGACGGCCTCGACGGGCGCGGCGAGCCGGGCGCGCAGGGTCATCGGTTCAGTCACGGTCTTCTCCCTTGGGATAGCAGGCCACGGCGAGCTTGAAGGCGTCCCCCTCGGCGCCCCCGTAGCGGGTGAACAGCTCTTGCAGGGTGGTGCGCAGGTCGGCGAGGAACTCCTGCCGGCGCTCGGCCGGCACCCGGATCTCCCCGGAGACCCCGATCGAGGGCAGCTCGGGGGCCGCCCGGTCCAGGGCGGCGACGTCCGCCTGGACCTCCTCCATGAGGTCGACCAGGTGGCCGAGGCTCAGCTCGTCGCGGGCCCGACGCAGCCCGCCGATCCGGCCGACGAGCCGGGGCGAGAGCCAGTAGGACCGGGCGACCGCCTGGTAGATGCCCTCGCTGATGCCGCGCACCTTGCGCTCGGCCACCTGCTCGGCCAAGCCAGCCGCGACGAGCTGCTTGACGTGGTAGTAGACCCGCTGCGGGGTCTGCCCCAGCCGGTTGGCGACCTCGGTGCAGGTGCCCGGGTCGGCGAGCTGCCGCAGCACCTCTATCCGCTGCGGCTTGAGCAGGGTCTCGGCCTGCGACATCTCTTCGAGGTACAGGACGTCTCTCATAACAAAAACAAGTTTGTACGTAAAAAACTTGCTTGTCAATTGGTTCGACGAAAGGGGCGGCCGAGGATGGCCGCCCCTGCGTCGTACGGTGGGTCAGGCGGTCCAGTCCGGACGCAGCGGGTAGCCGTTCACCCCGTCCGGGCCGTTGCGGGTGGCCAGCACCTGGTGCAACTGGATGCCGTTGCGCTCGAACGCCAACCGGGAGCCGGCCATGTACAGACCCCACACCCGGGCGGTGCCCTCGCCGACCTCGGCCACACACTCGTCCCAGTTCGCCACCAGGTTGCGGCACCACCCCGCCAGGGTCAGCGCGTAGTGCTGGCGCAGGTTCTCCTCGTGGTGCACCTCCAGCCCGGCGTCGTGGATCTCGCCGATCAGCCGGCCCGGGCCGGGCAGCTCGCCGTCGGGGAAGACGTACCGGTCGATGAACGCGCCGGAGCGGTGCGGGGCCCGGTTGTCGGCCCGGGTGATGCAGTGGTTCAGCAGCCGACCCCCGGGCCGCAGCCGGTCCCGCAGTGCGCCGAAGTAGACCGGGTAGTTGCGCACCCCGATGTGCTCGGTCAGGCCGATCGAGGAGATCACGTCGAACTGCTCGCGCGGCGCGTCCCGGTAGTCCAGGTGCCGCACCTCGGCGAGCTCGGTCAGCCCCTCCCGCTCGATCGCCGCCTGCGCCCACTGCGCCTGCGCCCTCGACAGGGTCACCCCGAGCGCCTTGACCCCGTACTCGCGGGCCGCGTGCCGGACCATGCCGCCCCAGCCGCAGCCCACGTCGAGCAGCCGCATCCCCGGCTTGAGCGCGAGTTTCCCGGCGACCAGGTCGTACTTGGCGGCCTGGGCCTGCTCCAGCGTGTCGTCGGGGCCGCGGAACACCGCGCAGGTGTACGTCATCGAGGGGCCGAGCACCCTCTCGTAGAAGGCGTTCGAGACGTCGTAGTGGTGCGAGATGGCGGTGCTGTCCCGGGACCGGGAGTGGCGCAGCCCGTTCATCACCCGCTTCCAGCGCGGCGCGGCCTCCTGCGGCGGGGGCGGCGGCGGCATCAGCCGCTCCCAGCCCAGCCCGCGCACCAGGGCCAGCCCGTCGGCCAGTGCCGGCGGGCGGAGCCTCAGCTCGTCCTTGAGCACCCGCAGCGCCTCGTACGGGTCGCCCGGGTGGACCCCGTCCAGGGCCAGGTCGCCGCTGACGTACGCCCGGGCCATGCCCAGGTCGCCGGGCGCCGTGAGCAGGTACGACAGGCCCCGCTCGGAGCGGACGGCCAGGGTGATCCCGGCGTCGGCGGGGCCGACGGCGCTGCCGTCGTACCCGGTGACCCGCACCGGCAGGGGTCCGGCCGTGACGGCGCGGACCACGTCGGCCACGGTCGGGGCCGGGCGCCGGCCGCCGGCCGGCGGGGTGGACGGGACGCTCGCCGCCCCCTGTTCTCGATCGGTCAGGCTCATCTTCGTGCTACCGCCTTCTCGTAAAGTCCGGTGAGCCGGTGGTCCGGGTCGTAACGGTCCTTCACCGCACGCCAGGTCTCGCCGCCGTAGAGACGGTCGAAGGCCTGACGGTCGTAGTACGCGTCCGAGTAGAGCGACTTGTGGCCGCCCGCGTCGGACACCGCGCGCTCGATCAGCCGGTTGACGTCGCCGTCGGCGGCGTCCTCGGCGATCGGCACGGTCCCCCAGAAGCCGATGTTGACGTAGTTCTGCCCGGGGCGTAGGGGGTACAGCGGCCAGGGTCGGGCCGATCCGGGGCCGGCCGGCTCACGCAGCCGCAGCGGGCAGAGCCAGACCGGGGACATCCGCACCTCGCGGGCGAACCAGCGCAGGAAGTCGGCCATGCCCTCCAGCGGAATCTCCACGTCCTGCACCACCCGCTCCCGGGCGGGCTGGCCGCGCAGCCGGTCGATGCGCGCGGCGACCTGGTGCCGGTGCTCCAGCCGGACGAGCCGGTGGTAGACGTCGCTGCGCCGCCAGCGGGCCGGCCAGATCCGCCGGACGACCGGGTGCTGCACCCCGAACGCCGCCGAGCACCAGAACCAGTCGGTGTCCCAGCGCCAGAGGTAGTCGTAGGTGCTCAGCCAGTCGCGGGTGAGCCGACGCAGCGAGCGGTAGTAGATGCCCTGGCCGGTGTAGTCGCTGACCCGCGGCGCGTCGTCGGTGAAGGCCGCCAGCACCAGGTACGCCTCGCCGGGGCTGAACACCACCCCGTCCATCGCGTCCACCGGCTCCCCGGCCCAGGACCGGGTGGCGGTGACCTCGCCGATGGCGTCGGTCAGCGCGGTCAGGTCGGTGAAACGGACGTTGCGCAGGGCCACGTACCGACGCACGGGCGCGAGCTCGATACGCAGCCGGGTGGCGTAGCCGAGGCTGCCCAGCGAGTTGGGAAAGGCGGCGAAGAGGTCGGCGTGTTCCCCGTCGGGGCGGGCGGCGACGATCTCGCCCGCGCCGGTGAGCACGTCCATCTCCAGGACGGACTCGTGCGGCAGGCCGTGCCGGAACGAGGTGGACTCGATGCCGAGGCCGGTCACCGCGCCGCCCAGGGTGATGGTGCGCAGCTGCGGCACCACCAACGGCATCAGCCCGTGCGCCAGGGTGGCGTCGACCAGCCGCTCGTACGTGCACATGCCCTGCACGTCGGCGGTGCGCGCCTCGGGGTCGACCCCGATCACCCCGCCGAGGCCGCTGACGTCCAGCCCGGGGGCGCTCGGCGCCGATCTCGGGCGGAACAGGTTCGAGGTGCGTTTGGCCAGTCGCACGGTCTCACCGGCGGGGACCGCGGCGTACGACCGGCGCAGCAGATCCACCGCTCCGTCGTGGTCAACACCATGATCCACACGGACAGCACACATGCGATCACTGTACGCGCGACAGGGCCGAACCCGTGGGACGTCCACGGTGGCCGTTCCCACGCGCGGGGCATACCGTGGACGGCATGCCGCGCGCCGTCTGGAACGACCTCGTGATCGCCGAGAGCACCGACACGGTGGTGGTCGAGGGCAACCACTACTTCCCGCGCACCGCCCTGCGCGACGACCTGGTCCGGGAGTCCTCGACGCACACCTTCTGCCCCTGGAAGGGCACCGCGTCGTACTACACGCTGGAGCACGACGGGCGGACCAGCACCGACGCGGTCTGGTACTACCCGGAGCCGAAGCCGGAAGCCGCGATGGTGCGCGACCGGGTGGCCTTCTGGAAGGACGTCACGGTCGTCGACTAGGACGTGCCTGCTAAATGGGGCGGCCCGCTCAGTGGGCCACCCAGTCCGGGACCCACACCTCATCGGTGGTCTGCGGTCTTGAGGCTCGCAGGTGGTCCCGCAACGCGGTCAGCACGGGGTGCTGGTCCCCGGTGCGCGTGAGCAGCACGTGCGGGTAGAGCGGGGTCGGTTTGCGCAGCGGGATGCGGCGCAGGTAGTAGCTCTGGGGCCACAGGTAGCGGTCCTCGCTGCCGACCAGGGTTGCCAGCGAGGCCGAGTCCGCCAGGGCGTCCATCAGGGCCTCGTCGCCGAAGTTGGGGCCGAGCGCGTCGATGCTCAGGCCGAAGGCCTGCGACAGCGACCGGTAGAATTGCGCCCACTCGGTGCCCGGCCTGATCCCGGGGATCCAGATGCGGTGTCCGGCCAGGTCGGTGGGCCTGACCCAGGCCGCGCTGGCCAGCGTGTGACTCGGCCCGACCAGGAGCTCCAGGGGCGAGTCCAGGAGTCGTTCGGCGCTGATCCCGGCCGGGACCTGGTCCGCCGGCAGGGCGCGGAACGAGGCGTCGATGGTTCCTTCGAGCACGGCCCGGGCGGCCTGGACGGCGTTCTCCTCGGCCAGCGTGACCGCGTCCAGGCCGGCCTCCGGACGGGACCGGTAGAAGCGGTAGACGGCCTGGGCCGGAGCGATGCGCCGGTTGAGGACGTCCACGCGCAGCGGGCGCACCCCGGGGCGCACGGCCTGCTCGGCCTGCCCGGCGACGGTCAGGACCTTCTTGGCGTGCGGCAGGAAGACCTGCCCGTCCAGGCTCAGCCGGGAGCCGCGGGAGGTGCGTACCAGCAGCGCGACCCCCAGGTACTTCTCCAGGGCCGCGACCCGCTTGGAGACCGCCTGCTGGCTGATCCCGAGCTCGTCTGCCGCGGCCTGAAACTGGCCGGCCCCGGCCACGGCCACGAACGTGCGCAGCGCTTCGACATCCACACCCCACTCTACGGCCACAACCAGTGGTTGTGTCTGGGCGCATTCGGGGTTGTTTGATCGCACCTCGCCGAGGTGCTGGGATCAGCGCATGCCCACCACCTCAGACCAGGCCATGTATGTCCAGACGCCCGAGTTCGCACGCTATGCGGAGCGGATCGCACAGGTGACCGACGCGACCTCGCGGCTGAACGTGCTGCCGTTCAGCGATACCGAGGCGCGTGCGGAACTACTGGCGGTTGTGTTCGGTGGTCCACTGCCGGAGCTGGTGACGATCTACCCGCCGTTCTTCACCGAGCACGGCATGAACACGCGGTTCGGGAAGAACGTCTTCGTCAACCAGGGCTGCACGTTCATGGACCACGGCGGCATCCGCATCGGCGACAACGTCATGATCGCCCCGAAGGTCAGCCTCATCACCGGAGGGCACCCGCTGCCCCTGGCCGAGCGGCGCGAGTACATCACCAGCGCCCCGATCGTGATCGAGGACGACGTCTGGATCGGCGCGGCCGCCGTGGTCACCCAGGGCGTGACCATCGGTGCGGGCTCGGTGGTCGCTGCCGGCGCTGTCGTCACCCGTGATGTGCCTGCCCGCACGCTGGTCGCGGGAGTGCCCGCGCGGGTGGTCAAGGCGATCGACTGACCCGTCCGGGCGAGCGCCGGCAGGCAGTTCCTGCCGGCGCGCTCGCCCGGACGGGCGTCCTGTTCCCGATGTCCCGTCACGGCCGCCTCACCGACGAGCAGTGGGACCGCATCCCTGCTCTGCTGCCCAGCAACATCGGGCGTAGGGGCAGGCCCTGGGCCGACCACCGTCGGGTCGTGGAAGCGATCGGTACCGGTACCGCACCGGGATCCCCTGGCGAGACCCGGTCGTCAGGCGCGGTGCGCGTGCAGCTCCGGGCGCAGGGCACGGAGCTGGTCGAGGTGCTTGGGCAGGTGCACCCGGGTGTGCAGGTCGAGGGTGCGACCCCAGGGCAGCGCCTCGTCGACCCGTAGGTCGACGTCCTCGTGCAGGCGGGTCTCGACGAGCGTCTGCGCCACCGCCGGACCCAGCCGGTCCACCAGTACGCAGAGCTTCTGGCTGGTCGCGCGCAGCATGGTGGCCAGCCCGACCAGCCCGCCGTGCTCGGCGACCAGCGCGTCGAGCTGCGGCCGGTGCACGGTCTCCAGGTCGTAGTACGCGAACGGCGACCCGGCCAGCACCGCCTCGGTGGCCTCGCTCATCAGCTCGTCGTTGGCCGCCAGGTGCGCCACGATCTGCTCGGCGCTCAGCTCCCCGCCCACCGGCGGCTCGAACCCGCCCGCCTCCACCTCGGCGAGCACCTCGTCGTACGCCCGCCGCAACCCCGTGCTGTCCACGACCCCCAGTCAACCCCGGGGCCGGGCGGGCATCGGCGGGCTACCGTCCCCGGTTCACCCGGACGGGACCGGCCGTCGGAGGGCGCCGGGCACACGCGAGGTCCCCTGCGGCATCCGCTGGTGCTGGGCGCAGGCGGGGCCTGGCCCCTCGGCACCCGGGCAGGGGGACCGCCGGGCGCGGGGCGGTCCGCCCGCCCGGGGGCCGGCGTCAGCGGCGGCCCCTGCGGGCGCGGAGGTAGTCGCTGACCACGTACTCGCCGAGGTCGTCGAGGTCCGGGGTGAACATCCTGCCCCGGGAACGGCGGGCCACCGCGTCGACGAAGCGGCGCAGGCCCGGGTCGTCGCCGAGCATGAACAGGTTGAGCGTCGCGCCGGCCCGGGTCAGCCGGTCCACCTCCCGGATCGTGGCCTCGATCGTCTCCGGCAGCGGCGGCCACTTGAAGTACGCCTCGCCGTCGTCGGGGTCGAGGTGGGCGGTCGGCTCGCCGTCGGTGACCACGAGGACCACCGGCTCCGCGCCCGGGTGGCGGCGCAGGTGCCGGCCGGCCAGCCGTAGCGCGTGCTGGAGGTTGGTGCCCTGCTGCATGTCCGGTTCCACCGCCGCCAGCTCCGCCTGGGTCAGCGGCGCCGCCTCCCGGCCGAAGCCGACGATCTGCAACGCGTCCTGCGGGAACCGGGTCGCCACCAGATGGGACAGCGCCAGCGCCGTCTGCTTCATCGGCCCCCACCGCCCCTGCGAGATCATCGAGTACGACAGGTCCACGCAGAGCGCCACCGCCGCCGACGCCCGGCGCTCGGTCTCCATCACCTCGAAGTCGGAGACCGCGAGTTGGACGGGCACCGTCGGGCCCGACCGGGCGACCGCCCGGGTCAGGGTTCGCACCACGTCGAGCGGCTGCTCGTCGCCGTACTCCCATGGCCGGGACGCCCCGCTCACCTCGCCGGCGGCCCCGGCCGAGCGCAGGTCGTGCTGGCCGCGCGGCCCGGCGGTCAGGTCCGCGAAAACCCGGCGCAGGGCGGTGCCGGCGAGCCGGCGCAGCGCCTTCGGGCTCAGCGTCAGCCCGTCGGCGTCGCGGGTCACCCAGCCCTGTCGGCGCAGCTCCCGTTCCAGCTCCCGCAGCCGGCGCACGTCGTCGGCGGCGTCGCGGCCCAACGTCCGGGACACCGCGTCGACGTCCACGTCGTCCAGGGTGGCCCCGGGCTGGTCCTGGTCGAGGGCGTCCAGGAGCTCGTCCAGCTCGGCGATCTCACCGAGCGCATCGGCCGCCTCGCCGTACCCGAGCGACTGCTCGCCGCGGACCCGCTCGCCCCGGTTCCAGTTCAGGTCGGGTCGCAGCGCCCGCAGGTTCGCGTCCAGCGCCGACAGCTCGCCGGTCAGTCGGTCGCCGAGGGACTGGCGCATCAGGCCGGCCAGCTCTTCGCGCTGCCGGTCCGACAGGGACCGCATCAGCCGCTCCCCCGCCGCCGCACGCCGGGCCAGCACGTCGACCAGCTCGTCGACGTCCTTCGGCCGTTCCGGGAAGAACTCGCCGTGCCGGCCCATGAACCCGGCGAACGCGTCGGTGGTGTCCTCCGACCGGGCGTGCCGGGCCAGCAGGTCGTTCAGGTCGCTCATCATCTCGGCGAGCTGCCGTTGGGCGGCCGGGTCAGCGGCGGCCCGCGCCGCGTCCCGCAGCCCGGCGAAGCGCTGTTCCAACACGTCGCCGCGCAGCCCGTCGAGGATCCGTTGGTACGCCTGCCGGGCCTCGGCGCTGGCCCAGGAGTACCCGGAGAGCTCCTGCACGGCGCGGGCCGTGGACCGGGGCAGGTTGTCCAGCACCGCCTCGGCGAACCGGGACGCCTCGTCGGCGCGCCCGCGCAGCTCGTCCCGCTCGGCGGCGAGGGCCTGGTCGAGCAGCGCCCGGGCCCGGGTCACCGCACCGTCCAGGTCGCCCCGACGCAGCGCCTCCCGGCGCAGCCGCCGGGCCCGGGCGGCCAGGTCGTCCAGTCCGCCCCTGCCCTGCAGGCCGCGCCGCAGCAGATCACGCAGCGCGTTCCGCAGGCTGCCGCCGGCCAGCATCTCCGCGCCGACCGCGTCCACCGCCGACCGCACGTCGTACGGCGGGGCGAGCGGGTCCGGCCCGCCGCGCCACTGCCCGTACCGGAACCGGTTGCCGGCCACGGCTCAGCCCTTGCTGCCGTAGACGGTGCGCCCACTGTCGGTGACGTCCTTGCCGAGCCGGCGCGTCAGGTGCAGCCCCTCCAGGACGAACTCCACACCGGCCGCCGCCTGCTCCGGCGTCGGCGCGTCGCCCAGCCCGAGCCGGTCGAGCGCCTTGGCCAGCCCCGGCACGGTGCCGACCTGGCGCAGCAGCTCGGCCGAGGAGACCAGCTCGCCGGTCTCGACCACCCGGTCGTCGTCCACCAGCGCGGTGAAGCCGGAGAGGTCCAGCCCGGCCAGCCGGGCCCGGAACGTGTCGGCGGTGGCGGTGCACAGCAGGTGGTCCAGGAGTTCGATCTCCCGCCCCTCCTCGCCGCTCTCGAACTCGACCTTGCCGCGCAGCGTCGAGGTCACCGACACGGCGTCGCCGATCCGGGCCACCGGCGCCTCGGACGCCTGATCGGAGCCGGCGGCGAGCAGGCCGGAGCGGCGCAGCGCGGCGGCGGCGACCGTCTCGGCGGCGGCGATGGCGAACCGGGCGGAGACGCCGGAGCGCTGGTCGACCGACGGCGACTCGCGGACCGCGCGGGCGAACCGGGCGAGCACCTCCAGCACGTGCTCCGGCACCTCGCCGACCGGGTCGGCCTCCTGCCGGATCAGCGCCAGCTCCAGTTCCAGCTCCAGCGGGTAGTGGGTGTGGACCTCGGCGCCGAACCGGTCCCGGAGCGGGGTGATGATCCGGCCCCGGTTGGTGTAGTCCTCCGGGTTGGCGCTGGCCACCAGGAACAGGTCCAGCGGCAGCCGCAGCTGGTAGCCCCGGATCTGGATGTCCCGCTCCTCCAACACGTTGAGCAGCGCCACCTGGATCCGTTCGGCCAGGTCGGGCAGCTCGTTGATGGCGAAGATGCCCCGGTTGGTGCGGGGCACCAGCCCGAAGTGGATCGTCTCCGGGTCACCGAGGGTGCGGCCCTGGGCGATCCGGATCGGGTCCACGTCGCCGATCAGGTCGCCGACGCTGGTGTCCGGGGTGGCGAGCTTCTCGCCGTAGCGCAGCGAGCGGTGCAGCCAGGCGACCGGCAGGTCGTCGCCGGCGGACTCGGCCAGGGCGCGGGAGGCGGGGGTGAGGGGGCGCATCGGGTGCTCGTTGAGCACCGAGCCGGCGATGACGGGGGTCCACTCGTCGAGCAGTGCGGCCAGCGAGCGGATCAGCCGGGTCTTGCCCTGGCCGCGCTCGCCGAGCAGCACCATGTCGTGGCCGGCGAGCAGGGCCCGCTCGACCTGGGGCAGCACCGTGTCGTCGTACCCGACGATGCCGGGGAAGCGGTCCTCGCCGGTGCGCATCCGGGCGAGGAGGTTGTCTCGGAGTTCCTGCTTGACCGTGCGGTGTCGGTGCCCGGCGGCCCGCAGCTCGCCGAGGGTGGCGGGCAGGTCGGCGGGCGGGACCGGGAGAACCTGGTTGGGCTCAGTCACCCGACCAACGCTAGCGCGGCGCGGCCCGCCGCCCCGCCCCGTCGCCCGCACGGGCCTACGCCCTCACCTTCCCGCCCGGGCGCGGATCAGCCTCGGCACCGCCGCGAGGCCGGTGACCGGACGGAAGGCGCGGGCGGCGGCGGCCAGCGCCGCGTACTCGTCGTCGGCCAACTCGATCTCGGCGGCGGCGGCGTTGCGCTCCACCTGTTCCACGCTCGACGCGCCGGGGATGGCCACCACGTTGGGGTGGCGCAGCAGGTGGGCCAGGGCGATCTGGCTGGGCGTGGCGTCGTGCGCGTCGGCCACCTCGCGCAGCGCGCCGATCAGCGCGGCGCCGCGCTCCAGGTTCTCCGGCAGGAAGTACGGGTTGGCCCGGCGCACCGCCCCGCTCGGCGGGTTCTTCGCGTCGTACCGGCCGGACAAAAAGCCCTGGGCGAGCGGGCTGTACGCGATGACGATCCGGCCGGTCTGCTCCGCGTACGGCAGGAGGTCCTCCTCGGGCCCGCGGTCGACCATGCTGTAGCGGACCTGGTTGCTGAGCACCCGCCGGCCCAACGCCGCCTCGGCGAACCGCCAGCGGCGCAGGCTGTAGTTGCTCACCCCGACCTCGGCGACCAGGCCGACGTCCTGCAACGCCCGCATGCCCCGCATGGTGGTGGTGTCGGCGACCACCGGGTTGGCCTGGTGCACCTGGTACAGGTCGATGGTGCGCACGCCGAGCCGGGCCGCCGAGGCGACCGCCCGCTGCTGCACCACCGGGGCGACCGGCAGCAGCGGGAAGATCTTGCTGGCCACCACGACCCTGTCCCGGTCGTCGCCGAGGGCCGCGCCGAGGATCCGCTCGCTGCGGCCGAAGCCGTACACCTCGGCGGTGTCGAACAGGGTGACCCCGAGGTCGAGCGCCCGCCGGACGATGTCCGCCGCCCGGCGCTCGTAGTCGGGCCCGTAGCCCCACTCCTTCGAGCCGAACTGCCAGGTGCCGAGGCCGATCTTGGAGATGGGCTTGGGGGTGTCGAGCTGGACGAAGCGCATCCCCCGAAACTACGCGAAAGGTAGGGCACCTTATCAGCACATTCCGCGCAGGAGGGCGATTATTCCTCTCCGTCGGGTTGACAAACGGATAGCCATAGATCGATTGTGGGAGCGCTTCCATCCACCGTCACCGCTCCGGGAGCCCGTCATGACCCGTCCCCGTCCCGCCCGGCTGGCGCTGGCCGCCGCCCTGCTGCTGCTCGCGCCCCTGATCCCGGGCCTCGCCCCGGCCGCCTCGGCGGCCAGCCCGACCGTGTACGAGGCGGAGAGCGGCACCCTCACCGGGGTGACCGTCGAGACCGCCGCCGCCGGCTACACCGGAACCGGTTACGTCGCCGGCTTCGACGCCGCCGACGACCAGGTCGCCATCCCCGTGCCCAACTCCCCCGGCGGCCTGTTCGAGCTGACCGTGGCCTACCGCGCGCCGTACGGCCAGAAGACCGCCTCGCTGCTGCTCAACGGCGCCGGCAACGGCGACGTCGTGCTGCCGGCCAGCACCGAGTGGGCCACCGTCGCGGCCGGCAAGGTGCTGCTGCGCGCCGGCGACAACACCATCACGGTACGCAACAACTGGGGCTGGTACGAGATCGACGCGATCCGGCTCGCCCCGGTCAGCGCCCCGCCCCCGCACCAGGTGACCGGCGCGCTGGTCAACCCCGACGCCGACGCCCCGGCGCGGGCGCTGATGCGCTACCTGACCGCGCACTACGGCACCGACGTGCTCTCCGGCCAACAGGACATGGGTGGGGTGCGCTGGCTGGAGGAGAACGTCGGGAAGGCGCCGGCCATCGCCGGCCTCGACCTGATGGACTACTCGCCCAGCCGGGTCGAACGCGGCACCACCTCCACGGAGGTGGAGAACGCGCTCGCCTGGGACGCCCGGGGCGGCATCGTCACCTTCGCCTGGCACTGGAACGCGCCGAGCGGTTTGATCGACACCCCCGGCAAGGAGTGGTGGCGCGGCTTCTACACCGACGCCACCACCTTCGACGTGGCGGCGGCGCTGGCCGACCCGAACTCCGCCGACTACCGGCTGCTGATCCGCGACATCGACGCGATCGCCGCGCAGCTCACCCGGCTGCGTGACGCGGGCGTGCCGGTGCTCTGGCGACCGCTGCACGAGGCCGAGGGCGGCTGGTTCTGGTGGGGCGCCAAGGGTCCCGGCCCGGCCAAGCAGCTCTACCGGCTGATGTACGACCGGCTCACCAACCACCACCAGCTCACCAACCTGATCTGGGTGTGGAACTCGATCTCCGCCGACTGGTACCCGGGCGACGACGTGGTGGACGTGGTCAGCGTCGACTCGTACCCGGCGGTCGGCGACCACGGGCCGCTCAGCGGGTCGTACGACCGGTTGGTGTCCCTGGGCGGCGACCGCAAGCTGGTCGCGCTGGGTGAGGTGGGACCCATTCCGGACCCGGAGCTGACCCGCGTCTACCGGGCCGACTGGAGCTGGTTCGTCACCTGGTCCGGCGACTTCCTCACCGACGGGCGGTGGAACTCGCTGGACTTCCTGCGCCGGGTCTACCGGGACGACCCGCACGTGCTCACCCTCGACGAGCTGGGCGACTGGAAGCACGCGGGCCCGAGCCCGAGCCCGACCGTCAGCCCCACCGGCTCACCGACCCCGACGCCCACCACGCCGACGCCGACCCCGACCAGCCCGACCCCGACGCCGACCGCGCCGGCGGGCTGCACGGCGAGCTGGAAGCTGGTCAACCAGTGGCCCGGCGGCTTCCAGGCGGAGGTGACGGTGCGTAACTCGGGCACCGCGCCGATCACCGGCTGGACGGTCCGCTGGACGTTCGGCGCCGGTCAGAGCGTGGCCAACTCCTGGAACGCCACCGTGTCGACCAGCGGGAACACCGTCACCGCCCGCAACGTCGGCTGGAACGGCCGGCTGGCCCCCGGTGGCACCGCCGCCCTCGGGCTGATCGGCAGCGGGTCCGCCCCGACTCCCACGCCCACCTGCGCCCCGGCCTGACCGGTCCCGACGGCCCGGGAGGTTCGCGCCGGCACCAGCCACCGCGCGGGCGCGAACCTCCCGGACACCGGGGCGGCGATAGGGTCGGTGGTGTGACCCACCTTGCCGCCGACGAGCGCTACCAGTCCATGACCTACCGACGCGCGGGGCGCAGCGGGCTGCGGCTGCCCGCCGTCTCGCTCGGGCTGTGGCACAACTTCGGGCCGGACCGCCCCTTCGAGCGGCAGCGGGACATCGTCCGCCGCGCCTTCGACCTCGGGATCACCCACTTCGACCTGGCCAACAACTACGGTCCGCCGCCCGGTGCCGCCGAGGAGGCCTTCGGCCGGCTGCTCGCCACCGACCTCAGGCCGTACCGGGACGAGCTGGTGATCTCCAGCAAGGCCGGGTACCTGATGTGGCCCGGCCCGTACGGCGAATGGGGCTCCCGCAAGAACCTGATCTCCTCCCTGGACCAGTCGCTGCGCCGCCTCGGCCTGGACTACGTCGACGTCTTCTACTCGCACCGCTTCGACCCGGACACCCCGCTGGAGGAGACGATGGGCGCGCTCGACGCCGTCGTCCGCTCCGGCAAGGCGCTCTACGTCGGCGTCTCCAACTACGACTCGGCGCAGACCGAGCGGGCCGCCGCGATCCTGCGCGAGCTGGGCACGCCGCTGCTGATCAACCAGCCGTCGTACTCGATGCTCAACCGCTGGACGGAGCGCGACGGCCTGCTCGACACCCTGGAGCGGGTCGGCGCGGGCTGCATCGCCTACAGCCCGCTCGCCCAGGGCCTGCTCACCGACCGCTACCTGGGCGGCATCCCGGCGGACTCCCGGGTGCGCACCAGCGTCTTCCTGAACGAGGACGACCTCGACGAGAAGAAGATGGCCACGGTACGGGCGCTCGGGGCGATCGCCGAGCGGCGCGGCCAGTCCCTGGCCCAGTTGGCGCTCGCCTGGGCGCTGCGCGACCGCCGGATGACCAGTCTGATCATCGGGGCGAGCAGCGTGCAGCAGTTGGAGGCGAACGTCTCGGCGCTAGACAAGCTCGACTTCACCGCCGAGGAGTTGGCCGAGATCGACCGCCACCTCGGTTGACTGCGGGCGTGGCGGGGGTCGGTTCAGCAGTGGTGAGCTGATAGTTGGCAGAGGTGGGCGTGCCCCTTCGCCTGACTGGCCTTGTGTCTTTTGACCGAACTTGTCCGCCCCCGCTCCTGATCAGGAGCTTGACCGCCAGTAGCCGCTGGCGTATCTCACCCGGTCGCGCCAACGCCGTGGCGGCCTCGAAGATCGAGGCCGCCACGGCACTCACCCTGGGAGCGATGAGCTTATCCGCCAGACTCTCTATCCACTGATCAACTCGGAGCGGGCAATTTTATAAGACTCAGCCCTCTCGGGAAGCAACTCACTCATCCGCCCAAAGAACAACTCGCCGGCGGCGGAAATAACTGACTCGAATTCCAGCAGGTCAACACTTGCGCGACGCACCATGTCACCACTGATCGATGCTACGACCACGCGAGAAGCCTGCCGGGTAAACTCAATTTTGATTGGCTGGTCTGGATAGTAGACGCTAACGGTCTCGCGGCTGCGGAGATCCTTCACCATCGTCGCCAGGTAGGACCAAACTTGATCAACATAATCCCACTCTCGCTTTCCAACAATTTCCCTGCCATTTGCAAGAATCTCGACAGCCCCCTCAACGTAGTCAGGGTCGGCCGGGCGAGTTTGACAGGCTTCCACCTGCACGAACTCCCCACCTGCCGTCTTAATGAAGGAATTGATCGAAAACATTCTCACCTACTTTACTGGATAGAACTGCCCAACACGGCCATTATTGAGACCAAGAACATATTCAACGCCGTCTACAGTTCCCTGGATTTGATACATGCCGCTCGAGCCGCGCCGCATGAGCGTATCGCGATTCTGCCGCATGACACTACCGATCGCCAACTGGACTTCGTCTGCGCTCATCGAGGGATCGAAGAAGGTCTGCTGCGCCTTGACAGAGCCATCCCAGTAACTCAGGTGATGCCGGGTCAAGACGTGCTCCATCCCCTTCTTGTCGAGCAAGAACTGCTGATTGCCAAATTGGAACCGCTGACTCTGCCAGCCCCGGAGCACCGGTGCCGGCCGGCCGCCGGTCGCGGCCCCGAGCACCGCCGCCAAGGCAACGGCTTGGGTGTCCTCGCAGTCGTCCGCGCATTGACCCGCAATACCCGCCAACGCCCCGACGGCGAGCAGGCAGCCTGCCCCAGCCGTTCCCGCACAGAGGACGGCGCCGGCCGTGGCAACGACGGTGGAGGCCACAAACCCGTCCAGCGCCTCCCAGTAGTCCTTGAGGCTAGGCGATCCGTACACAGCGAACCTGAGGTGAACGATGATCGCTTTGTAAGCAGGTGTGCCAGGCACATTCCAGGTGTCCGGATTTTGGCTGATGACAAGCTGGATTCTTCTGCGTGCAGTCTCCGCCCGCTCCGCCGGGATGTTCGGCACGTTCGCCGATGGATTGTTGCCGGACCCCGAGCCACCCGTGGATTCCCCGGCGCTCGTGTTCTGCCCGCCGCCGTTCTCCTCGCAGTTACGCTGGGCGATACCGGTGTAGTTGTAGCACTCGTCCCGGACGGGCGTCTGGTTCACTCCCTCGTTCTCGCCGTCGCAGGTGTAGGAGCCGGCGCACTCCCTCAACCCGCTCGGGTCGCTGTAGGTGACCGGTGAGCTGCTGCTGTACCCGTATCCGGTCCACGACTGCGGGTCCTGCAGATTGAAGTCCGGGTCGACGGAGACGAACCGGCCGGTGGCGGGGTCGTACTCGCGGGCGCCGAGGTGGGTCAGCCCGGTGTTGTCGATGGTGCCGCCGACGAAGCCCTTGTCGTTGGCCCAGGTCGGGCTGCCGCCACGCGGGTTGCCGTAGGGGTCCTGCCGGCGCACCGTCGCGGTCTGCGCGGCGTTTGCGCTGACCGACACGTTCGACGTGCCCTGGTGGTCGGCGGCGAGCCAGGTCAGGCCCGACGCCGTTCGGGACGCTACGGTCTGACCAGCGAACGCGTAGTAACGCGTGCAGGTCGTAGCCCCGGTGCTGTTGGTGTAGCGTAGTTCCTGACCCGCCAGGTAAAGGGTCTTGCCGGCCGGGTCGCGGCGGATGAGCCGGTTACCGTCGGCGTCGTAGATGTAGGTGGTGGCCCCCGTCGCGTCTGTGCTGGTCTCCAGATGCCCCTCTGGATCCCAGGTCAGCACCTGGGAACCGGCACCGGTCGGGCAGGTGTTCGTCGCGCTGCCCGCCGGCCGGCAGGTCGTGTTGCCGGCGGCGTCGTAGCGGTAGTTCCTGGTCAGCGAGCCCGTGGTGGTCGTCGAGAGCGCGTGCGGCTGCGCGGCTGCCGCAGCCGGGTAGTTGTAGTTCGTGGTGGTGTTTCCGCTTGCGGCGTGCGCGACCTGCGTCTTGCGGTTGCCCACCAGGTCAAACGTCCAGGAGTTCCAGTAGGGTGCCGGCCCGCCGAGCGCGGTGGCCGACGGCGCGGCGGCGCAGTCACCAGCGCTCGGCGTCCACGCCTCGGTGAGCCGACCCAGGTAGTCGTAGGTGTAGCACTGGGTGTCGTCCACCGGGTTCGGAGTGACGTCCACCGCCTTCTTGATGTTGCCGGCGTGGTCGTAGGTGAAGCGGACGTCGGAGAGCGTGTTCGGACGCGACGCTGTCCCGGTCCACTCGGACGCCGGTCAGCCGCCCGGTCTCCAGTTCGTGGGTGAACGCCTGCGACACCCGGTTACCGGCGAGGTTGTCGGTGTCGAGGCTGAGCTGGGTGAGCTTGCCGAGTGCGTTGTAGGCCGTGCCGGCCACGTACGACAGGTTGGTCGAGTCGTACAACGACGTCATAGTGGTCGGCTGGCCGAGGGTGCTGTAGGTATAGGAGAGGGTCTCCGCCGGCAGGTCGCCGCCGTCGGAGGGCAGGCCTGTCGAGGCGAGGCTGCCGTCGACGTTGTAGGTGTAGGTGTAGTTATAGGTGCCCGCCAGGTTGGTCTCCGAGGGCGGAATCACCACCTGGGCGGCGGTCGGTTGGTACTTGTCGGTGTAACCGATGATCTTGTTCTGGTAGGAGGCGCCGCCGACGAACCGGGTCGTCTGCGACAGCCGTCCCTTGGCGATCGTGTCGTAGGACCACTGCGCCCGCAGGGGCCCCCCGACCGCGTTCTCGTACAGCATCCGCTTGCGCCCGAGGGCGTCGTACACGTACACCAGCTTCTTGTTGCGGGCGTCGGTGGAGGAGGTGAGTCGGTCGCCGGTGTCATAGGTCAGGGTGGTGAGACCGGTGTCCGGGTCGGTCTGCGTGGTCTTGCGCCCCTGCAGGTCGTACCCGTAGGTCCACTGGTTGCCCAGGGCGTCGGTGACGCCGGTGTGCTGCCCCTTGCTGTTGTAGGTGAAGGACGTCGTGTCCCAGGAGCCGGCCGTGCCCGGCGTCGGCACCGCGCCGTGGTACTGGCGCGTCGAGACCTTCCGACCGCGGGCGTCGGTGATCGTGGAAGTCGCCGTGCCCCCGGCGGGTGGGGTGATGTCCACCCGGTCGCCACCGTAGGCGACCGAGGTCCGCCACCGCTCCGCCGCGAAGGGTTGAAAGACCGAGGCGACGGAGCGGCCGGCGCCGTCGAAGACCGTCCGGGTCTGCGTCGGGACGAGCGCCGCCTCGGTGGCGGTGACCAGGGTTGTGCCGGCCGCTCCGGTCGCATGGTAGGCGCCGAAGGTCCTGACCTCCCGGCCCGCGGAATCGTAGAAGGTGTCGGTGAGCAGCCGGCCGCCCGAAGAAGAGGGCGCCTGGGACTGCCTAGGGCGCAGCAGGCCGTCGTAGAACGCGTAGGCGGTGGTGTATGCCCCCGCCGCGTTCAACTGGGAGGAGGAGACCACCGTGGCCGCGTTGTTCTGGATCAGGTAGCTGAAGGTGGAATTGGCCGTCTGGGTCGCCTTGTCGCGGCCGGGCAGCCACACCGAGGTCAGGCGCCCCAGCCCGTCGTAGGCGAGGTCGGTCCGCTTGTTGTTGGCGTCGACGACCGACGAGCTGCTGCCCCAAGCCGGGTTCACCGTCGTCGTCGCCACGTGCAGCAACGGGTTGGTGACGGTGGTCGCCGTCACCGGACCACCGGTGGCGGGGGTGTACGCCGTGGTGGTCTTGGCATTCAGCGCGTCCCACCCCTCGGTGACCCGGCCGTACGCGTCGTACGTGCCCTGCGAGACGATCGAGAAGGCCGGCGTCCCGGCGTTCCAGGCCGTCATCTTCTCGGTCTTCGTCGCCAGGCCCCGGGTGGGCGCGGTCTCGAAGACCTGGCCGTCGAAGCTGACCCGCTCGTCGCCGATCACGGCAGCTTCGGTCAGGGTTCCGGTGGTGGCGGAGCACTGCACCGCGTACGTCTGGGTGCGGTGCACCTTGTCCATCAGCCAGAGGCTGTCGTTGCGCGGGGTGCGGTCCGTCTTCGTGCACTGTTCGTCACCGGCGACCCCGTCCTGGCCGAAGTCGTCGGCCTGGGTGGCCATGCCGAGCGAGTCGAAGGTGGTGGTGGTCCTGGTGGCCCGTTCGCCACGGCCCCCGTCCAGGGTCGTGTAGTTGCGGGTCGTGGCGATCCGGGCGAACCGGGCAGTCACGGTGTCCCCGTTGAAGGTGCGGCTGGCGGTCGCCGCAGAACCCCACGGTTCGTTGGTCTGACGGGAGACCACCGCTCCGCCCGGCCCGTTGAGTGTCCTGCTCTCACGGGTCAGGCCGGCAAACCAGTCCGCGTCGGCGAACCCGTCGACGGTGACCGTCTTGGTGCCCCCCGACGGCGCGGCCCGATCGCCGTCCATGCCCCGGAAGTAGCGGGTCTCGGTGTAGGTCTGCTCCCCCGCGTCACCGGTGGTCACCCCGACGCGGCCGTAGCCGCGGTAGCTCGACCACGTCTTGTACTTCTTCTCGATCAGGCCGTCGTCGTCGCTGTAGTGCCACGCCGCGCCGTCGAGGTAGGAATAGGTGTGCACCACCCGGGGGCTGCCCTGCGGCGGTGTCCCGCCCGTGTTGTCCTGCTCGTAGACCGTGGTGACCACGTACTTGTGGAACCAGTCGGTGACCGGGTTGGCGTAACCCTCCGGCGTCCAGACCGACGGGTAGCAGCGCTTCGTGTTCGTCTGGGGCGTCGGGGTCTGCCCGGCCACACAGTCCGGGTCGGAGTAGGTGACGTTGATGGTGCCGCCGGTCTCGGTGCGGATCGCGGCGATCCGCCACCAGTTCATGGCGGCGGCGAAGTCGATCGTGTCCACCCGGTTGGCGAGCTGCACCCCGGTGAACTCGATGTCCGGCACGGTGGTGGTCGTTCCGACCAGCCCGGCGTGGGAGATCTTCGACAGCCAGAGCCCGGCCCGGGTGCCGTCACCCGGGTCCGGGAACGTGTGGGTGAACGTCCACCGCTCGACGTCGGAGTAGGCGCTGCCGGCGCGTACCTGGGTGGTGATGGTCGAGAGCCGCTTGGTGCTCCAGAACGTCGGCGAGAAGACCGTGCCGCAGTCGGATCCGGTGCACTGCTGGTCCCACGGCGTGTCCGGCCAGTGCGCCTCGTCGTGGGTCGTGCAGCTCGACAGGCAGCGGTCGGCGACCCCGAAGACCACCTGGGCCGGCGCCGGGGTGCCCAACACCGACTCCACGCCACCTGCGCGGCGCGTGCCGTAGGAGATGCGGTTCAGGTAGCCGGCGCGGTCGTAGGAGGCCGCGTCGGTCTTGTCGAGGTTGCGGCCGTACTTGTTCGTCTCCTTGGTGTACCAGTACGAGGCGGAGTTGCCGTGCACGTCCACCACGTAGTCGAGGTTCCACCGCCACGCCTGGGTGCAGTCGGAGTCGATGAACGCGGTCGCGTGGCAAGGCTCGCCCGGGTCGTTGCCGAACACCGGGGCGGTCAGCGTGGAGTTGGTGACCGGGTCGCCGGAGGCCCAGCCGGGCAGCCGGTGGGCACCGAACCAGTACTGGGTGCCGTCGGTGGTGGTCACCACCCAGTACTCGCCGTCGTTGTCGCCGTTGCTCGCGCCCGTCTTCCGCTCGATCCGCGACCCGTCGTCCGACCGCAGGTGCCAGCGGTCCTCGGTCGAGTTGTAGATCAGCTCGCCGGAGTGGCCAGCCAGGGAGAGCGTGGCGTTGCTGGTCTCCCAGCACAGGTCGCTGGTCTTCGTGTTGTTGTTGGCCGAGCCGTCCATGTCCTGGCCGCAGCCGAGATAGCGTCGCTCGATGTAGCCACCGGGGTTCGCCTCGAACCCCTCGCCCATCCAGGAAGGCTGGTTGTTGCTCGCCGCCTGCCGGCCGTCCACGGACTGTGACGAGTAGGAGAGCTCCAAGCTCGGTACAGGCCCGCTGAGCGACGGTGGAACCCGCATCGGGTACGACCAGTTGAAGGCGCCGGAGTTGCCGCCGGCCGTCCAGGTCGACGACGGCTGGAGGGAGGTCGCCTTGAAGTCACCCGCGCTGCTCGAGTCGCCCGCGGTCAGGGCCACCAGGTCGTTGGTCGCCGACACCGGCACGGTCGCCGAGACGGTGCGCGTCTTCAGATCGTTCGTCGACCGCAGGGGTATGCCGACGCAGGCCTTGCCAGTCGGCTCGCTGAGCGCACACGCCGGCATCGACATCAGGCGCAGCCGCGCCGCCCAGTCTCCGCCGTACGCGGTCGCGAACGCCCCGTAGTCCACGGACATCCGCAGGCTGCCGGCACTCGCCGCACCGTCGGCCCGGCCCACCCGCAGCAGGAGCCCCCGAACGCCCGCCCGCTCCGTGGCCGCCCGGTCCAGCACCTCCACCCGCACCCGGGACGGGGCGGCGGCGGGCGCGAGCGTCCGACCGGCCGCCGACACCGCCCCCGAGGTCAACGGCGCTATCCGCACCGGGAGCGCACCCGCCGGGGACGGCTTGGCCGCGAGGTCTCCGACGGTGACCTCGGCGACCCCCGCGGCCGGCCACACGGGGGCTAACTTGCGGGTTGCGTCGGGCATCGCCGCCGGTGCCGCCGACTTGCCCACGGCCACGGGGGACACCGGCACCACCGGCACGGCCTCCGGCGCGGGCGGCCGATACGACGTCGAACCCGCCGCGGGCGTGGGCGCGTTGACCAGCCCGGTGACCATGAGCGCCGAGACGAAGGCGGCTGTCACCAGTCGCGCTCGGCGTCTACGTGAAGGCGAGAGATAAGGCAGGTGGACTGTGTCCATCATGTGCTCCCCGAGGTGTCCGCGAAAACCGCGATCAGATGGGTCCTGCCACCCCTGGCCCAGGCGGGCTGAGGGTCCGAGCTGGATCGGCCGCCGACGGGCCGTGTGCGGGTGCTCTCCGGCAGTGCGCCGGCGACGGTTCAGAACGCCGCCGGGCGCACGGGGCCCCGCTCCTGGCCCACGTCGGACGTGGGCCAGGAGCGCGTGCGACGCGACTGTCAGGGCGTGGGCGGGTTGAACTGGAGTCCGAGGCCCGGCTGGAGGACCGGTCGGCGGTGGGTGCATGAACGGGTCGGAGCGCGTCCGGCCGGATGGCCGTCGGGCTGGTTAGGGCTGCCGCCCCGCTCCGCGACGAGGAGCAGGGCGGCAGCCGGTCAGCTGGTACCGGGAGCGCGGCCACCCGTCTTGATCCAGACGAGCGCCGCCACGATCGCCAGGCCCCCGGCAACCCCGAGCAGGTCGGGCAACTGGAGCAGCAGGTCCTCCGTCGCGTACCCCTCAGCCGTGGCCGCCTTGGACGGATCGTTGCGGTCGACGTACACCGTGAGCTCCTCCCCGGCGTGGCGCCGACCCTGGTCGAGCTCGCTGGAGAACCGATGCTGGTACGCCACCCCGTCGACGGTGTACGCCACGGTCATCCGGGTCACCGAGTACGAACGGCTGAGCCAGAGCCGGTTTGCCTGCACGACCCGGCCGGTCACCGCTGTCCCCTCGCTGACCCGCTGCTCGACAGTGGCGTTCAGGCGAGCATCGAGCAGGACGGCACCGCAGATCAGCATGGTTCCGAAGAGAGCCGCGACGATGATCCGCATTCCGCGCGGCGGTCTCAGCGATACCGACACCTGTCCTCCTAAGCACGTGAGCTCATGTCGATCAGCCTGTCGGTGGGACGAGCGCGTTGTAGAGCGTCCCGATGCCAGCGGTGATGGTATCGATCGCGGCATTGATCTGACTCCGGATGGCGGACGGAACGAACCGGTAGTGCTGCACCTTGTTCTTGATCGAATAAGCGACGTCGAAGAACTGCCCGCCGAACTTCTTCACCAGCAACTTACTGGAGAGCATCTTTCCCGCCTCACCCAGCACCATGCCGAGCAGCGCGCCGCCGAAGGCCTTGATGGCGTCGCCGATCTTGCCGGCCACCAGGAAGAGCACCCCGGCCATGGTGCCGGCGATCATCCCGAGCACTGCGCAGGGCTGGCAGATGAAGCCGGGCAGCAGACCGAGCACCGTGCTCGCGATGTCGAAGGCCTTCGCCATTTTCTCCGCCGTGATCTCGTAGTCCGGCCGCGTCTTCTTCGGCGGGGGCGGCGGCTTCGGCTTGTCCTTCGCGTCGTCACCCTTGTTGTCCGCCGGCTTCTTCGGCGGGTCGCAGTTCTTCGCCGGCCAGCAGGGGTTGTTCTCCTTTTCCTTGATGTTGCACCGCTCACAGCCGGGCTTGTAACCGCCGCAGTCCTCGCCGGGCTCGCACGGCGACAGGCCGTCCGGGTCGCTCATCGTGACCGGGGAGTTGTTGGCGTACGAGTACGCCTGCCACTGCTGCGGATCGCCCTCGTCCATGACGGGGTCGACGGACAGGAACCGACCGGCGATCGGGTCGTACTCCCGGGCGCCCAGATGCGTCAGGCCGGTGCTGTCCTTCGTCCCACCGACAAAGCCTCTGCTGTTGGGCCACGTCGGCACGGCCCCCCGGTCCTCGCCGTACGGCGTCTGCCGGCGCACGGTCGCCGCCTGGGTCGACGCGTTGACGGCGACCTGCGCCGTGCCCTGGTGGTCACCGGCGATCCAGGTCAGGCCGGCCGCCGTCCGCGAGGCGACGACGTTGGCGCCCTGCGTGTAGTAGCGGGTGGTGGCGACGGTGTTGGTGCTGGCGGTCCGGCGCAGTTCCTGGCCCGCCAGGTAGAGGGTGCTGCCGGTGGGGTCGCGGCGGACCAGCCGGTTGCCGTCCGCGTCGTAGATGTAGCGGGTCACGCCGGTGGTGTCGGTGGAGGTTTCCAGTTGCCCCTCGGCGTCCCAGGTGAGCGTCTGGGTGCCCGCCGAGGTGGTGGGACGGGTGAGGGTGTGGCCCGCGGGGTCGTAGGTGTAGGACCCGGTGCGGGCGCCGGTGGTGGAGGTGAGGGTGTGCGGTTGCGCGCTGCCGGGGGCCGGGTAGTTGTAGGTGGTGGTGGCGTCCCCGCCGACGGTGTGGTCGGTCTGGGTGCGCCGGTTGCCCACGGAGGCACTGTCGAAGGTCCAGTTGCTCCAGTACGGGGCCGGGCCGCCCAGCCCGGCGACTGTGGGGGCGGTGGCGCAGTTGCCCGAGGTGGGCGTCCATGCCTGGACGAGCCGACGCAGGTAGTCGTAGTCGAAGCACTGGGTGTCGTCGACCGGGTTGGGTGCCACGTCCTGGACCTTGCGGACGTTGCCGGCGTTGTCGAAGGTGTAGCGCACGTCGGCCACCGTGTACGGGGCGACCGAGTCCCGGTCGGTGCGGATGCCGGTCAGCCGGCCGGTCTCCAGTTCCCGGGTGAACGCCTGGAAGACGTGCCCGCCGGAGCCGGTGTACAGGTCGTACTGGTCGATCTGGCCGAGCGCGTTGTAGTCGGTGTCCGCGACGTACGAGAGGTTGGTCGTTCCGTAGAGCCCGCTGAGCGTGGTCAGCAGCCCCAGGTTGTCGTAGCCGCGGGAGAGCGTCTCGGCAGGCAGGTCGCCGTTGGTGGACGGCAGACTGTTCGAGGCCAGCGATCCGTCGGGGTTCCACGTGTTGGCGAAGTTGTAGGTGCCGCCCAGGCCGGTCTCGGCCGTGGGGATCACGACCTGGGTGCCGGTGGCCTGGTAGGTGTCGGTGTAGCCGGTGACCTTCACCTGGTAGGAACTCGTTCCCGCGAACCGGGTGCTCTGGGTGAGTTGCCCCTTGGCGAGGGTGTCGTACACCCACTGGGCGCGCATCGTGCCGCCGACGCTGTCGTCGTAGACGGCACGCTTGCGGTTCAGCGAGTCGTACAGGTAGGCGAGGGTCTCGCCCCGGGCGTCGGTGCTGGTGGCGATCCGCCCGGCGTTGTCGTAGGTGAAGTCGGTCGGGCCCCGGTCGGGGTCCTCGACCCGGCTCTGGCGGCCCCGGATGTCGTACGTGTAGCGCCACATGTTGCTCGCGGCGTCGCCGATCGAGACCCGCTGGTCCTTGCGGTTGAAGGTGTACGTGGTGGTGTCCCAACTTCCGGCCGTGGCCGGGGTCGGGATCGCCCCGTGGTACTGCCGCATCGCCACGGTGCGGCCACGGGCGTCGGTGAGCGTCGAGGTGGCGGTGCCACCGGCCGGCGGGGTGACATCGACCCGGTCCCCCGCGTAGTAGGTGCTGGTCCGCCACCGCTCGACGTCGTACGGCTGGAAGACCGACGCGGTGATCCGGCCGGCACCGTCGTAGACCGTCCGGTTCTGACTGGGTACGAACGCCCGCTCCGTCGCGGTCACCAGCGTGGTGCCCGGCAGGCCGGTCGCGTGGTACGACTCGAAGGTCCGCACCTGTCGACCAGCGGTGTCGTAGAAGGTGTCGGTGAGCAACCGGCCGCCCGACGGGGACGGCGCCTGGGTCTGCCGGGCGCGCAGCAACCCGTCGTACAGGGCGTGGGTTGTGAGGTAGCCGCCCTGCGGGTTCAGCTTCGCCGTCGTCACGACGGTGGCCGCATCGTTACGGACCAGGTAGGCGATCGTCAGGTCGGCGCTGTCGGTGCCCTTGACGCGACCCGGCTTCCACACGGCGGTGAGCCGGCCGAGCCCGTCGTAGGCGAGATCGGTGCGCTTGCCGTTGGCGTCCACGGTCGCCGTCGCCGACCCCCACGCCGGGGCCAGCGTCGTGGTCGCGACGTGCAGCAGCGGGTTGGTGACGGTCATCGAGGTGACGGGGCCGCCGGTGGCCGGGGTGTACGCGGTCTGCGTCTCGGCGTTCATCGCGTCCCGGGACGAGGTGAGCCGCCCCTGTGCGTCGTACCCCGCCTGCCCGACGGTGGTGAAGGTGGGGTTGCCGCTGTTCCACGTCGCCATCTCCTCGCTGCGGGTGGAGAGGCCACGGGTCGGCGCGGTCCCGAAGGCGTTCCCGTCGTATGAGGTACGGGTCGTGCCGATTATGTCGTCCTCGGTCAGGGTGCCGGTCGTCTGGGCGCAGGCCACCGCGTACCGCTGCACCTTCTGCGGCCGGTCGACCAACCACGCGGCGGTGTTGCGCGGGCTGTAGTCGGTCTTGGTGCACTGCTCGTCGCCGGCGACCCCGTCCTGGCCGAGATCATCGACGCTGATCGGCATCCCGTACGAATCGAAGGTGCTGGTCGTCTTGGTCACCCGCTCGCCCCGGCCGGCGTCCAGGGTGGTGTACCGCCGTGTCGTGGCGACCCGGTTGAACCTCGCGGTGACGGTGTCGCCGTTGATCGTCCGGGTGGCGGTCGGCGATGATGACCACGGGTCGTTGGTCTCCCGGGACACCACCGCCCCGCCGGGCCCGTTGAGGGTCTTGGACTCGCGGATCATCCCCGCGTACCAGTCCTCGTCGGCGATCCCGTCGACGCTGACCGCCTTGGTCCCACCCGTCGGAGTGGCCCGGTCCCCGTTGATGCCCCGGAAGTAGCGGGTCTCCGTGTACGTCTGCTCGCCGGGATCGCCCGTGGTCACCCCGACCCGGCCGTAGCCACGGAAGTCCGACCACGTCTTCCGCTTTTTGTCGATCATTCCGTCGTCGTCGTTGTAGTGCCAGGCCGCGCCGTCGAGATAGCTGTACGAGTAGGCCACCCGGGGGCTGCCCTGCGGCGGCACCCCGCCGGTGTTGTCGTTCTCGAAGATGGTGGTCACGACGTACTTGTGGAACCAGTCGGTCACTGGATTCGCGTAGCCCTCCGGCGTCCAGATCACGGGGTAGCAGCGCCGGATGTTCGTGTGCGGCGTCGGCGTGCTGCCGGCGATGCAGTCCGGCGCCGAGTAGCTGACGCTCGTGGTGCTTCCCGACTCGGTGCGGATCCTCGCGATGCGCATCCAGTTCATCGCCGCGGCGAAGTCGATCGTGTCCACCCGGTTGGACAGTTGCACGGGGGTGAACTCGATGTCGGGCAGGCTGGCCGCGCCACCCACCAGACCGACGTGGGAGACCTTGTCGAGCCACAGGCCGGCCCTGGTCCCGTCGCCGGGGTCGGGGAAGGTGTGCGCCAGCGTCCACCGTTCGACGTCGTCGTAGCCACTGCCGCTGCGGACCTGTGTGGTCACTGTGGACAGTCGCTTGGTCGTCCAGAAGGTCGGCGCGAAGTCGTCGCAGGTCGCGCCGGCGCAGTCGGTGTCCCAAGGGGTGTCCGGCCAGTGCGCCGCGTCGTGGGTGGTGCAGCTGCTCAGGCACCGGTCTGCCACCGCGAGGTCGACCCGCAGCGGCGCGGCCGAGCCGAGCGCCGATTCCACGCCGTTCTCGCGGCGGGTGCCGTAGTCGATCCGATCCAGCCAGCCTCCCCGGTCGTAGCCGGCGGCGTCACTCAGGTCCAGGTTGCGGGCGTACTTGTTGGACTCCTTGACGTACCAGTACGAGGCGGAGTTGCCGTGCAGGTCCACCACGTAGTCCAGGTTCCACCGCCACGCCTGGACGCAGTCCGAATCCGCGAACGCCGTCGCGTGGCACGGCTCGCCCGGGTCGTTGCCGAAGACGGGAGCGGTCCAGGTGGAGTTCGTCACCGGGTTTCCCGCGACCCAGCCGGGCAGCCGGTGCGCGCCGAACCAGTACTGCGTGCCGTCGGTGGTGGTGAGCACCCAGTACTCGCCGTTGTTGTCGCCGTTGCTGGCCCCGGTGACCCGCTGGATGCGGGACCCGTCGTCGTCCCGCAGATGCCAGCGCCCCTCGCTCGCGTTGTAGATCAGCTCACCGGACCGGCCGTTCATCGACAGGACCGCGTTGTCGGTCTCCCAGCACAGGTCACCCGTCTTGGTGCTGTTGTTCGCCGAGCCGTCCATGTCCTCGGCGCAGAGCTGGTAGCGCCGTTCGATGTATCCGCCGGGCGAGGCCTCGAACCCCTCACCCGCCCACGACGGCTGGTTGTTCGACGCGGCGTGCCGGCCGTCAACGGCCTGGGACGAATAGTTGAGCGACAGTTGGGGCGCCGGCCCACCCAGGGCCGGGGGCACCCGCATCGGATACGACCAGATGAAGGCACCCGAATTGCCTCCCGCCGCCCACGTCGAGGACGGTTGGAGCGAGGTGGCCGCGAAATCGCCGGCCGGCCCCTTCGTGGCGGCCGACACCGCCACCAGGGAGCCGCTCGGGCCCGCCGGCACACTCGCCGACACCGTCCGGTCGGCCGGATTGTTGCGGGAGGGCAACGGCGTACCGGCGCAGCGCTTGGCCGTGGGAGTGACCAGGGCGCAGTCGGGGAGCGACACAAGGCGCAACCGACTCGCCCAGTCCGCACCGTACGCGCCGGCGAACGACCGGTAGTCGACCGTGACACGGGCCTCGCCGGCGTTGGGCACCCCGTCCGCGCGGGCGATCCGCAGCAGCAGGCCACTCACCCGGGCCTGAGCGCTGGCCTCCTGATCCAGCACCTCGACGCGTACCCGTCGCGGTCCGGGCGCCACCGCACGAACTGCTGTGTCAGACGGCGCCACCCGCACCGGCAGGCTACCGGCCGACGAGGGCGCGCCGTCAGCCGCCAGGTCCACGGTGGCGACGCCGGCAGCCGGCCAGACCGGTGCCGACGCGCCACCGCGCGGCGCCGGGCGCTGCGGCACCGCCGGCGCCCGGACCTTACTGACCTGCACCGGTTTGATCGATGCGGATCGTCGTGGCGTGTAGCCCTCGGCGGACGGACGGGCGGACGCGGGAGCGTGCAACGCGGTGGCGGCCACCGCAGCCGCCACCGACGCGACGAACAAAGTACGCACCGTTCGCCTTAGTGAACGGGGAGTAGCCGGAAAAAGGTCAGGCGTCACCGGATCACCTCCAAGAGGTCTGTGGGGTAGCGAGTGGTGGGCCAGGGGGTCGACCGGGTCGGTCGAGGAAAACCGACCTCAGATCGCCTCAGCCCGTCGTTCAGGCGCGGAAGGGGCGCACCCGATCCCCGCGCGCCTGGCCCGCGTCAGAACATGAGCCAGGCGTACGGGACAGGGGACGTCATGGTGTGGGCGGGTTGAACCAGAGTCCGAGGCCCGAGCGGAGGACCGGCTGCCGGTGGGTGCGTCGGATGGCGCTGGTGCCGTCGGCGTTCTCGATGCCGACGGTGGCCTCGCCGCCGCGCTCGATGGGCACCCGGGCCGGCTCGATCGTCTGCTCCAACGTGCGGGAGCCATCAGGGTTCGGCTCCCCGGCGGCAGCCGGGGCGGCGGGCGCCACGAGCGCCGTGAGGATGGTGGCCGCTGTCATCGCCACAGCCAGCCAGCGTCTAAAGAGCCTGTTCGAGCCCGCGCTACGCGCGCAGGCAGATACCCACCAGCCACCGACGACCCCCGTGATCACGTCTGACAGTACGCAGACAGTAGGGATAGAAGTCGCCCTATGTAAAGGGGCAGCTACAACTTGCTACCACACAACGGGCATTTCGGTGCTTAGCAGCGGACTGAATCACCCAATGTCGATTGCTTTTCCCCAGCCACGGGCTGACCGACATCACCGTGCCCGGGCATCCGTTCCTGCCAACCGGCGCAGTTCGTCGGTCAGCTCGGCCACTACCTGCTCCGGCTCCGCCAGGCAACGCCGGGCCGGTGCGCGACGGACGGGGGTGAGGCCGGCGGTGATGTCGAGCTGGGCGAGCACCCTACGCAGTCCCCGGCCGTCGGAAGCCCCCGCCGGATCGTCGACGACGACGGCCAGTTCGACATCCGCGTGGCGCGCAAAGAGGCCGATGGTCCAGGTCCGTCCGGTCGTCGGGGGCGCAGGGCCGGGCCGACGAACACGACCGCCCCGGCTCGGCCGGCGTACGTGGCGGAGACTCGACCGCCGCCGGCTGTCACCTTCCGCCCGCCCCGTGACGTTTCCCCGCCGGAGGTGGACCGGATGGAGAGCTTCGACGAGGTGATCGGTGCCCGACTGCCGGCCCTGCTGCGGTACGCGGCGGTGCTGGCCGGGGACCGGGACCTGGCTCAGGACGTGGTGCAGGACGCGCTGATCCGCGCGCACGCCCGCTGGGACCGGATCAGCCGGATGGACCGGCCGGACCTCTACCTGCGGCGGATGGTGCTCACCGAGTACCTGTCCTGGCACCGGCGCAAGGCCCGACGGGCGGCCCTGTTCGAGGCCCGGCGGGCCCCGGTCGAACACGGCCCCGACCACGCCGTCGGGCACGCCGAACGCGACGACCTGTGGGCCCGGCTCGCCGCACTGCCGGAACGGCAGCGGGCGGTGCTGGTGCTGCGCTACTACGAGGACCTCTCCGACCCGGAGATCGCCGAGGTCCTCCAGTGCGCCGTCGGATCGGTCCGGGTCTACCGGGCCCGCGCGTTCGCCGCCCTCAGATTGGAACTCGAACTGGAGGAGAGCCGATGAATACACCACTGAGTCGAGCACTGGCCGAGCGGGAGCGCCACTCTCCAGACCCCACGGAGGTTCTGGCCGGAATCCGGGCCGGGGTGCGGCGGAGCCGCCGCCGTCGGCGGTTCGCGGTGGCGGGAGCGGCCGGCGCGGCCGTGCTGGTGCTGGCCGGCGGCGGGCTGCTGGTCCAACGGCTTCCGATCCCGCCGGTCGGGGCGACGCCGGCGACCGACGGGGTCGACGCCGCCGCCGCCGGGCCCGTCCAGCCGCAGCCGTGCCGGCTGAGCTTCGGCTGGCTGCCGACGAATCTGGCCCCGCCGATGCGGACGTGCGGCCCGGGTGGCCAGAGGGTGCTCTACCCGATGGACGGCGGCCCCTACCTGCGGGTCGACGTGGACTACTCCGGGTGGCAGCCTCCGCTGTCCGGGAATGGCTGGGAGCCGGTGGTCGTCAATGGCCGCACCGGCAGGATGGCGGTCCGGAACACCCGCGCCCTCGTGCTGTTCCCGCTTCCCTCGGGCCGCTGGGTCGACTTCGAGTACGGCGTCGGGCAGCCCGGCGGTCCGCGTACGGAGAAGCTGGGCGAGACGGCGAAGCGGATCGCCGAGGGCATCGGCGAAACCGTGGCCGGGACGGTGCGCGTCTCGTTCGCGCCGAGCTACCTGCCGCGAGGGCAGCGCCTCGTCGCGGCCCTCGACGGCACCGCGTCCGGCCTCACCTACCGGGAGGGCTCCGGCCGGGCGCTCGACCGGAAACCGGTCCAGGGACTGACCGAGGACGGGATCCCCACCGACCGGCCCACGATCGACTACGGCGTCGGGTACTCGATCCGCTGGGTGCCGGCAGGGTCGGAGCCGACGGGGATGGAACTGGGCGAGCGCGCGGACCGGGATGTCCAGGGCCTGCCGACGTACCTGTTGAACCGGGGCAGGACGGTGATCGTCGACGGCTTCCACGGCGGCCGGTTGTCCGTGCTCCTGCACGAGCCCGAGCGGATTCGTCCGACCGCGCCCACGGCACCGCCGACGGGTGAGTTGCTCCGGATCGCCGAGGGCATCCGCTGGACGGGATGAGCCAGCCCGTTACACACCGATGAGGGGTGAACGCCCTTCGACCGGCGCCCGCCGGGGCATGCCCCGGGCCGGTCGGAGGGCGGTCCCGGGCGGAGGCTGAGCTATGACGGCGCCCGGCTGGTCGGCTTTCTGATGGCCTTCCTCGACATACCGTGGGGCCGCAATCACGACGACCTGCGCTCGGGCCTCTGGCGGCTGAACATCGCGGCCGACGCCCAAAGGAGCGGCTACGGCCGGTTCGCCGTCGAGCCGAAGTAGCTCGGAAACCGCAGCTCGTCAGAGAACTGCTCGAACACGCCGTCCACGTCCGACATCGCAGCCCCCTCCAGGCGGGCCACAGCAACCACACCGGATGGCGGAACAACGTCCTCCAAGGAAAGCAGGGCGTTGCTGGGAAGCACTTGGACAGGGCGCTCGGAATTTCTCCACATAACCGGCATTACCCTTCCCGGGCGTCCGTTCCTGCCGAGCGGCGCAGGTCCTCGGTCAGCTCGGCCGCTACCTGCTCCGGCTCCGCGAGACAACGCCAGGCCGGTACCCGACGGACGGGGGTGAGGCCGGCGGTGATGTCGAGCTGGGCGAGCACCTTACGCAGTCCCCGGCCGTCGGAATCGCCCGCCGGATCGTCAACGACGACGGCCAGTTCGGCGTCCGCGTGGCGCACCAGGAGGTCGACGGTCCGGCCGGCCAGGGGGGCGTCACGCCGCACGGCGAGGCCGGATTCCCTGAGGGCACGATGCAGCCGGTCGGTGGCCGCCGTTGCGGCATCAGGCGCCCTGTCGGCGGCCTCCCGGCCGAGGGCCAGTGCGGTGAGCAGTCCACGTTGCGCCAACCACCACGAACGGTCGCCGACCACGACGAGTTGGGACCGGGCCCGGGTGATGGCGACATTCCACAGGTTGGTCTGATGCACGAGCCAGCCTCGGGTACGGTCCGGGATGCCGTGCGCCCCGACCGGCGAGACGACCATGATGTCCCGTTCGCTGCCCTGGAACTTGTGGATGGTCGCGCAGAGCAGATTGTCGGTGAGGCCGGCGTCGCCCAGGGCCGCGGCCAGGCGACGCTGGTGCGCGGCGAGCGGCGTGACCACCCCGATCGAGGCATCGGGGTACGCCGCCCGCAGTCGCGCCACCTCGCTGACGACCTGATCGATCTCCACCTGGTTGCGCCCGGAACCGGTCGCCCCGGGGCTGAATTTTCCGGGGACGTCGCGCCAGCGCACCGCCGGCTCGGCCGGAGCGGCCAGCCGGGCCGGGTCGGTCAGCACGGTGAGCCGCCCCTGGTAGATCTCCCGGTTCGGCACCTCGACGATGTCCGGGTGACACCGGTAGTGCTCGTCGAGAAGGTGCGTCGCGCCCGCCGCTGCGGCGAACGCGTCGTACGCGGAGTGGCCCGTGTAGGTGAGCCGACGGGCGGTCAGCCATCCGCTGCTCAGGTCGGCCCGGGCCCGCTCGGTGACGTCGTCGGCCTCGGGCAGGTCCACGACGGGCGCGAGCTGTCGCGGATCGCCGATGATCAGTGCCCGCTTGGCGCGGTAGAGCATGGGCAGGATCGCGGGAATGGCGCACTGCGCCGCCTCGTCGATCACCACCAGGTCGTACAAGGCGGGGCTTCTGCGCAACCGCCGGGCGGAGAGCGCGGTCACCGCCCAGCCCGGCAGCACCCGCAGCAGCTCGGGGAAGTAGGCCCAGCTGTCCGACTGCGGCTTGGCCGTCTCGTCGGCCCGGTCCTGCAACAGGCGCGCTCCCGCGGCCACCCGGCGGGCGATCTGCGCCCGCAACAGCTCGATGCTGCGGGTGGGTCTGTCGGTGCCGACCAGGCTGACGAGTTTTCGCCAGGAAGCCTCGGCGTCGGGCAGCTCGGCGATACGCTGCCGGCGTTCGCGCCAACGCAGCTCGATCACGGCCCGCTCGGCGAGCGCCTCGACGGCGTCCCGGTCGACGACCCGGTACGCCCGCAGCCGCCACCGGTACCACCACCCGAACCACGTGCTGGCGAGCGCTCGATCGGTCAGGTCGACGAGCCGCGCCAGAGCCCTGTCGTCGTCCGGCAGGGTGGCCGCCCCGGCGCCCGGGTCAGCGTCACGCTCGACGGCCAGCTCGGCGAGGTCGCGTTCGAGCAGACGTAGCTCGTCGAGCCTCCCACGGAGGCCGGCCGCCTCCTCGGCCAACAGTCGCAGCTCGTGCAGCGGGGTACGGTCGTCCGGCATGGCGTGCGGCTCTGCCTGCGGATAGGTCGCGAGGATGTCGGCGAGATGCTTCGGTTCCTGCAGCCGGTGTTCCTTGTTGCCGGTACGCAGCAGCAGGCCCGGACCGATCAGGTCGGTGACCCGGCCGAGCACCGAGTCGACGGCCTGATTGCTGGTGGAACCGATCAGCACGCTCTGGCCGGCGGCGGTGGCGGTGGCCAACAGGGCGGTGACCAGTTGACTCTTGCCGGTGCCCGGCGGCCCCTGGGCGACGGTCAAGGGCTGCGACATGGCCGCCTGGATGATCTCTTCCTGCGCCTCGTTCGTGGCGCTCATCGCCACCGTCACGACCGGCGTCGGGGGCACCTCGTCGGGGCGGAGCGCCAGCGCGCCCAGGGCGGTCCGCTCGATGAGCCTCGGATTCTTGACCATGCCCCGTAGGTCGTCGACGAGCTGCCGCTGCGGCGACTCGGTGGCGTCGACGGTGTAGAGGATGGCCGCGTTCTGGACCCGGCTCACCGGTCCCGGGCGGATGGTGCCGGCCAGCGTCGCCGGGTCGAGCTCGACGACCGGGGTCAGCCCGAACGTCTTCATGAGCACATCGGCGGTGGCGACCAGGGCGGCGGGGTCACCCGGTACGAAGACCTGCTCGACGCGTTGCCGCAGCTCGTCGGCTTCCACCTCGGAGAGCTGGAACAGGTCGACGAGGGCTGAGCTGGGACGGGGCGGAAAGGAGGCGTGCAGGACGTCGTCCGCGCCGACGGTGACATCGCAGACCAGGAGCGGGGCGAGCCGTGGCGGTCTGCCCCGGCCGGGCCGGATGGCGACGATCGGATAGCCGTACTGCACCTCCCTGCCGTCGGCGCGGGCCCGCGCGGCGAGTTTGGCGGCCGTACCGCCCAGCCGGACGGGCGTGTCCGAGGTGAGGACGGCCTCGGACCCGGGCGGAGCCGCGACGTACGTGCCGGTTGCCTGGGGATCGATGAGGGACTGCAGCACGGTCGACCGCTGCATGCAGTTGACGTAGTAGGTCACCAGGCGACGCCACTGGTCCGCGTCGAACGGCGCCTCGTCCGCCGGAGTGGCCGGGGCGACTGCGACCTGCCTCGCGGCGGCGGCGGACCCGGGCACGGTCGCCAGCCGGATCGGCTCGGTGACTCCCTCACTCGACTCGACCGGGCTGTGCTGACGACGCCGGGCCATCTCGGTCAGGGCGTACCGGGAGAGGTCGTTGGTGGTGATCCAGCCGTCGTCCGCCGTCCCCTCGGCCACGCCCCGCAGGCCGGTGAGGAGCACCTCGGTGAAGATCGACGGCTGGTCCGGTCCCTGCGCCTTCGACGCCTTCAGGTGGGTGCTGGAGGTCAGCATGAAGGTGCCACGCTCACGCTTGGCGCGGCGCGGCTCTTCGCGCACTCCGCCCCGGAAACGGTGCCGGGTCGTGAACGCGCCGGAGAAGCAGCAGTCGAGGAGGACCACCTTCTGGCTGGCCCTGGTGTGGTTGAGCAGATGACGCAGGGTGCCGTCGGTGTCGAAGGCGGTCGCGTGCAACTGCCCGCAGACCGTGTCGGTCGCGGCCAGGAACAGCGACTGCCCGTCGCCGTGCAGCACGCCGTGGCCGGAGTAGTAGAGCAGCGCCAGGTCGCCGTTGCGCCGTGCGCCGTAGAACTCCTCGACGACCTGCCGCAGGTGCGCGGCCGGCAGGTCCAGTTCGGCGCGTACGGTGTCGAACTCGCCGGCCCCGTCCAGCAACGCCTTGAGCTGCGAGACGTCCTGTCGTACCGAGGGTAGGGGCGCAAGCTCGCGGTCGACGTGGCAGGCGGCCGTGCCGAGCAGCAGGGCGTGCCGACCCATCAGCGGCGGGTCCGTTCGATCGCGGCCCGCACCGTCCTGATCAGCTCGTCGGTCTGGCCGTGGGTGGGCCGGTCGATGGTCAGCTCGATGTCACCGACCCGCAGGTGCACCCGACGGCCGGTGTGACGTTGCAGGAAGGCCAGGACCACGTCGACGAGGGCCTGCACGTAGCCGGGGTCGACGCCCGCCAGCACCGTCACCACGCCGAGCGCCAACTCTCCGACGCCCTTGGCAGCCGGGTCGGTGGCGGGCCGCTCGACGCGCTCCACCTCGCCGACATCGCGGAGGTCGTCCGCCAGCTCCTCGGTCAGCTCACCGAGGACGAACTCGTCGTCGTCGGCGAGCGGCGTGAAGTCGATCCGGATGCGGACGTCAGACACCCAACCTCCTCGGCGTGCGGTGCTGACGAGGCTACGGAGGCGGCGATGCATGCGGTTATGTCTGTCGGCTTTCCGATCGACCGTCCATCAGCGACTGACTGGTCGGCTCAAACATCGACCCTGGCCGTCTCGGATGCTGAATGGCGCACTCCGGCAGGTTGGGTCCCGCCCCGGAGCCGGCGGCCTGATCCGTCGTGGCCCCGCACCGCAGGGGCGGCAAGTTCGGGGTCCGAGTGAGGCCGGGCCGCTACCTGGCCGGCTCAGCCTTGATCCCGGCCAGGAAGCTGAGCCAGGAGCTGCCGTCGAAGGCGAGCGCCGGGCCGCTGCGGTCCTTGGTGTCGCGGACGTCCACCGCGCCGCCGACGAACCGCACCTCGACGCAGGCCGCGTTGTCGGAGCTGCGGGAGGACTTGAACCAATCACGATCGGGGGCGGGGCGAGAGGCCATCACGTCATCTCCTTGGCGATCCGCCGGATCAGCGCCAGCGATTCCGCCGAGCTTAACGCCCGTTCCCGCGCCTCGGCGAAGGTCATCGTGTAGTCCGCGACCCGGCTCGACTGGTCGATGATGTCGCTGGAGGTGAGCACCTCCTGCCAGACGAGTTCGGGCAGCCGGGGCGACGGGAACGACAGAATCTGGAACGGGCCACCGAGCGCGGGATGCGCGCCGGCGGCGAACGGCATCACCCGGATCTCGATCTGCTCCGGGCGCGCGGTCAGCAGCCGGTCGAGGTGGTCGAGCTGGCCTCGCATCACCTCTTGGCCACCCACCTGCTGCCGCAGCGCGCCCTCGGCGATCACGGTGGTCAGGCGCAGCGGGTGGTCACCCTCCAGCCGCCGCTGCCGCGCCATTCGCACGGCGACGCGCCGATCCATCTCGGTCAGCCGGACGTAGGTATTGCCGCCCCGGATGACCGCGCGGGCGTACTCCTCGGTCTGCAACAGCCCATGAAGCAGTTCGTTGTGGTAGCTGCGGACGTGCTCGGCGCCCGCCTCGTAGCCGAGGAAGCGGAGGAAGTCGGCGGGGAAGAGCTGCGAGTACTGGTGCCACCAGGCCCGCTGCATGGCACCGACCCGCAGCTCTTCCAGCTCGGTGGCGTCGGACGGGTCGAGCTCGTAGATCTTGACAAGCTGGGCCAGCCGGTCGGCGGGCACCTTGACCCGACCGGCCTCCACCCCGGAGATGTACGCCTGCGTGATGCCGCTGGCGCGGCCCGCCGCGACCGCCGTCATCCCCACATCCTCGCGGCGCTCACGCAGCCGCATCCCGAGCTCCCACGCCTGGACCGTCGGCGATGCCGGCGGAGGCGTCGACTTGCGGCGCGTCCTTGAGGGGTTCGAGGCCATCTCAACTCCATTCGTACGTTGCCGGTGCCGTACTCGCGACCATAGTCGACGGACACGCCACGAACTATCCGTTGATATAAACGGAGTAGTCGGCAATGATGCCTTGGGATGCTTTGCCAAGCAGCAGGAGGCGACATGCTCAACGAGGTCAGGTGGATCAGCCGGGAGCCGGAGGTGCGGCACGCGTTCTCGCTCTCCCGGATCGTCGACGCCGGCACTGCGGACGAGTGGTACGACCTGCTCGGCGTCCTCCGGGTGCCGGTCGACCGGCGAGCACCGACCAAGCTGCGCGACCAGCTACGGCCGTGGGCGCTGGCCACCCTGGCGGCCGGCGGGTACGGCTTCGGCCGCTACTACGCGAGCTACTCAACGCTGGACGAGGACGACGAGCCGGACAAGGCCATCGCCGACGAGGACATCAACTGGTCCGGCAGCACCGTCCTGATCCCCGTCGAGCAGCCGACCGGCACGTGACCGCTCCCGCGTCCGGCAACGTTCTGGCACTAACGGGCCGGCCGCACGACGAACCGCCGGCGGGGAGCCCACGCACCACGTCGCACGCGAGGCTCATCGCCGTAAGCGAACGAGTCCTACGCCCAGACCTGCCCACCGGCCGGGTCGGGCCCGCTCACTTGAAGGCGGCGTGGCCGGTCAGCACCTGTCCGATGATCAGCTGATGCACCTCGGAGGTGCCCTCGTAGGTGAGCACGGATTCGAGGTTGGCCGAGTGGCGGATGACCGGGTAGTCGAGGGTGATCCCGGCCGCGCCGAGGATGGACCGGCACTCGCGGGCGATGGCGATGGCCTCCCGCACGCTGTTGAGCTTGCCCAGGCTGACCTGCCGGTGGTCGAGGGTGCCGGCGTCCTTCATCGCGCCGATCTGCAACGCCAGCAGCATCCCCTTGCCCAGTTCAAGCCCCATGTCGGCGAACTTGAGCTGGGTGGCCTGGTACGCGGCGAGCGGCTTGTCGAAGATCAGGCGGCTACGGGCGTACGCGATCGTCGTCTCCAGGCAGTCGTGGGCCGAGCCCAGCGCCCCGAAGACGATGCCGAAGCGGGCCTCGTTGAGACACGACAGCGGCCCGGACAGGCCGGCGGCCTCCGGCAGCATCGCGTCGGCGGGCAGCCGCACGTCGTCGAGGACGAGTTCCGAGGTCACCGAGGCGCGCAGGGAGAGCTTGCGGGTGATCTCCGGGGCGGTGAAGCCGGGGGTGCCGGCGGGGACGAGGAAGCCGCGTACGCCCTCGTCGGTGCGGGCCCACACCACGGCGACATCCGCGACGGAGCCGTTGGTGATCCACATCTTGGTGCCGTTGAGCACCCAGTCGTCCCCGTCGCGGCGGGCCCTGGTCCGCATGCCGGCCGGGTCGGAGCCGAAGTCCGGTTCCGTCAGGCCGAAGCAGCCGATCGCCTCGCCTGCGGCCATCCGGGGCAGCCACTGCTGCTTCTGCTCCTCGGAGCCGAACCGCCAGATGGCGTACATGGCGAGCGATCCCTGCACCGAGACCAGGGAGCGCACCCCCGAGTCGCCCGCCTCCAGCTCGAAGCAGGCCAGCCCGTACGCGACGGCGGAGGTGCCGGCACAGCCGTAGCCCTTCAGGTGCATGCCGAGCACGCCGAGTTCGCCGAGTTCGAGGGCCAGGTCCCGGACGGGCAGGCTCCCGTCCTCGTACCAGGTGGCGATCTCCGGGCGGATCCGCCGGTCGACGAAGCCACGTACGGCGGCCTGGAGGGCCCGGGTGTCGTCGTCGATCAGCGCGTCGACGCCGAAGTACGCGAGCGTGGGCGCGGGGGTAGACAGGGTCACGATTCGGTCCTCCCAGGGTTTCCAGGTGCGTGATCACGCTACGCGCGACGGCGACGGCCATCGCGTCCAGCGTGTCGTGGGTCATCGCCGTTCGGCCGGGAGGACCGCCGCCGGGCACATCGGGTGGCCCCGTCGCGCCGTCGGCTGTCGCCTGCCCGAGCCAGACGCCGGCAGATCCATCCGATCCGTCTCGACGTACGGTTTCCCGCTCAACCTCGGACGCCGCCGATCGCGTCTCACTCTGCATCCGCACGTGAACGCGAGGCGGACGCGACCTGGAGGTGGCGTGACTCGGCACGAGGACGACGAACAGTTCCGGCTGTTCGTACAACGACAGTGGGGGCCGTTGCTCCGAACGGCCTACCTGCTGACCGGCGACCGGGGGGCAGCCGAGGACCTGGCGCAGTCGGCGTTGGAGAAGACCCATCGGCGCTGGGGGCGAGTGCTGCGCAGGGACGCGCCCGAGGTGTACGTACGCCGGGCGATGGTCAACACGGCGATCTCCTGGCGGCGTCGGCGGCGACCGCTGGAGGTGCCGCTGCTGACCTCCGACAGCGCGCCGACGCCGGACGCGTACGCGCAGGTGGAGGAGCGGCAACTGCTCCTCACCGCGCTGCGGCGGTTGCCGCCCAGGACCCAGGCGGTTCTGGTGCTGCGCTACTTCGAGGACCTCAGCGAGGCGGACACCGCCAAGGTTCTCGGCTGCTCCATCGGCTCGGTGAAGAGCCAGGCGTCGCGCGGGTTGGCCCGGCTGCGGGTCGAGTTTGCCCCGCCCGCCCCGCAGTCCCCGGTACGGCTCGAGAAGGAACTGGCATGACCGAGAGCTTCGCGAATTCGACGCTCAATCCTGTGCTGTGCCAGGCCGCGCACGGCGTCGACGTACCTGAGGATCCGTGGCCGGGGTTCGCCCGGCGCGAGCGACGGCACCGGCGGACGCGGCTGATCCGGGCGGCGGTGGCCGCCGCGGTCGTAGCCGCGCTCGTCGGGGTCCAGGCCAACGTGGTGCCCCTGCCCGGGTGGGTGCCGGGCATCGCGGTGGCCGCCGCCCCGACAGCGCTGCTCGACGCGCCGCCCCGGGGCGCACTGGCCGGCGATCAGGCCTGGCTGGACACGCTGCGGGCACGGATCAGCACCGATCCGCGGCTGAGCACCGACACGCCGCTGGGCGGCTGGGACCCGGGCGGCATGTGGAAGGCCGGCGATCGCGACCGGATTCGTCTGCTCTACGGCAGTGACCAGCCGGGCCGCCGGGTGGCGCTGGTCGCGGTGCCGCTGCGCTTCGGCCTGCTGACCAAGGAGGCGCTGGTCTGGTACGTGGGTCCGGCCGGGGCCGGTGCCCAACAGATGCGCTACGCCGGCCACAGCGAGGATGCCCGCGACCCGGTGATGACCCTGATGCAGGCCGGTCCCGACGGGCGCGGATTCGCGGTCGTCGTCGGGCCGGCCGAATCCACCGTGATGATCAGTGGCGACCCTCGGTACACGCCGACGGGAACCCTGGAGTACCAGGACCTCGCCAGGGCGGACGGCAGCGGGGTTGGGTTCGCCGTCCTGTCCCCCGCGCCGCTTCGGAACGAACCCGTCGTCCGGGTCAGCCGTGGCGGCCAGGTGCTCTACCAGGGCGGCCTGGGCGGCGGCCCGTACGCCGGGATCGACCCGACCTGGCCGGAGATGGACGTCCTGCTCACCGCCGCCCGACGGGGCGCCCTAGGTACGCCGCTGGAGGACGCCAACCTGCGCAACTTCGTCGAATCGGCGCTCCTCGACAGTCGCCTCCCGGCTGCCCGGACGACGGTGCGGGTGCGTTGGTCGGGCAGCGAGCACGGCCAGGCCGCCGCGCTGCTCACCGTGCAGCCTGCCGGCGGCGGGGTGATCGCGTACGCCATGCACGGCGACGACCGAACCGGCTGGTGGACCGACCTGCGGCTGCTGCTGCCGGCCGAGGGCGCCGACCAGCGACCGATCGGCTGGCGAATCCGGACCGACAACGGCACCCGCACGCCGACGGGCCAGGTGCGGGTGATCGCCCCGCCGAACGCGGCCCGCGTCACGGTCACGGTCGGCGGCGCACCCCCGGCCACGGTCGCCCTCGACGCGTCGAACGCCGGCACCACCCGGATACCGCCGGACCAGCCGGCCACCCTCACCGCGTACTCCGCGGACGGCGGCGTCCTCGGCACCACGCCGTTACCCCCGGTCGAGGCCGACATGTCGGGCCTGCCGGGCGACAGCCCGGCCACCCGGGTGAACCCCTGAGGAATCGCAAGCGTGGCCGAGCCGTCCGAGGACGGCTCGGCCACGCCGAGCAGGTCGCCCCGTTGCCCTCGTCGGTCTCCGCGACGTGCTGGACGTGCGTTTGGGCCGCCGAGGAACGGAGGCCGGTCGCTCATTGGCGGCGGCGCCGTGCCGCCCCGTCCGGCCCATCATCCCCACACCGCCTGGAGGGTGATGGGCATCACATGATTGGCCCTGCGGCCGGCCGCCCGGGGGCAGGTGAGGGTCAAACGACAAAGGCTTGCTCGCCGCGAACGGCGAGCAAGCCTTTGATCGTTTATCTCAAGGTGGAGCCGAGGGGACTCGAACCCCTGACCCCCACACTGCCGTGGGGCTCTCGGCCGACACCCGATGCCCGGGCCTGGCAGCAAACGCGGATGTAAGCCCCGCACCCCTCTACTCCCCGCCTGTCCCCGCCGGCAACCGATTCAACTGGCACGGCTCTGGCGTGCCCCGGCGGAGCGGCATGCTGGCGCCGTCACGCCGGAGGCACCCGGCACCCGGCGCCCGGGGCACCTCGGCACGCTTTCCAGTGTCTCGGACGCTTACGCTTCACCCCGGTCACGTCCTCGACGCCTGAAAATGCTTGCCAGTCCGCCCTCAACGTTGACATCCGATGCGACCAGCAGGGCGAATGCGCCAGTTACGAGGGCGGCTTGAATGGCGCCTGTACCCGCAGCGTCCGAATCGACCATCGGTAGCTTGTGATAGAACAAACCTAGCAGCCCCAGGGCCATTGCCGGCACAACTCGGCGCGTGAATGCAGCTACGCGATTCAACAAGCTTGCTCGCGGCTGATCGTCGGCGTCCGGCCAGTTGCCGGTACACAGCTTCTCGACGTCGCTTAACATTTCTTGCAAAACGGCGTCGGCTTCACGCGGCGCTATCGCGTCAAGCAGTGCGCGCTCATGCGCTGCCAGGCGCGAGCAAAAAATATTCGCTCTAGTGCGATAGAGGTCTCGGTCGCCTCTGCTGCCGCCGTAACTACGTATGCACCGGTCGACGTCGAGAACCATTTCTGCTCTATGGAATCGCATCGCGATGACCACCCTCTTCTTGGCGCTTCTCTTCCTCAGGGCGGCCCGATTTCGATGGATGTGCCACATTAGCCGCAAGTATGCTTGTACGATAATGTAAGGAGGCGGCAGATAGCCGTAGACTCGCCGGCTAATCAGTTCCGCCGGCGACCTATAGCCAGATAGCCGCCAGATCATCTCGATCGTGGTAGCTGCTCCGACGTAAAGGGCGATGCTTGCTGCGAGACTGTGAGCCACCGCTAGCGCATGAGCTTTTTGGTCTGCTTTTAGGTTCTCCTGATCCAAAATAGATGCCAGCATCTCATTACCGGCTCCTCGAAGCACCCACCACGTAAAGAAGACCGCAAGCCCTATTTCTGTCATATGTCGGAGCAGTGGGGCGATCGAGAATGGAGGGATGTGAGCCAACAGGCCGAACATGACGGTCGCAGCTAGCCACAAAACGAACGCCATAAACCCGACGCCTGCAACATCACCGGCGGAAAGTTGCGGGCTCAGCAACGATGTTGTCAGCAGGGGAATCCCAATAAGCGCAAAGGTTACTAAACCTGCGCCGACGACCGCCAGGACGTCTCTCAATATCCAATAATCATGGAATGCCGAGTAGGTCGCGATTCGCCGAATCGCAAGAACAGTGGAGTCATCTGGGCCGTCGATGCTTGAGCCGTACCGGGAGGCGATATCGAGCCAGCTTCTGTTTAGCCCGCGAGCGTATGCAAGGGCGCGAATTGTCGGCCAGTGCCGAATTCGTGACTGGACGTCGAGCGCCAGACCCCTCAGGCCCTGCTCCAAGTCTTCCCTCTGCACCGTGGTAGACATGGGTGACGCTCTCCCTCGTAGCCGGACGCCGGATCAGAGTATCTCCCGATGTCAATAGAATTTCGACTGTCGCTCGTGCCCCGCGCGTGACTTTCACCAAAGGGAAGCCAGCACGAACGGTGCCTTCAGGCAACGAAATAGCGGGGCATCGATGGCGGTTGGAAAATTTGCCGCCTCGATGCCCCGCCTCTATCCGAGATGCATCTGCACTGTCAACAATCGGCGGCTGATTTCGGCGGCAAGCGATGCCGATCCGCGCGGATTGAGACGACCCGTTAGGTCGATCCGGCCACTGGGGCTACGAGCCCACGATGACTTCGTCATCAAGCCGACGCAGAGGTCGACAGAACCGGCAGTCATCCCCGTCGAGCCTTCTACTTCGAGCGCGAATGTAGGACAGAAGGAGACAGGAGCCTAAACGCTCCGCAGCGATGGCCCAAGGCCAGGCATCATCACCCATCTGGCACGGCTCTGGCACAGCGGCGTCAAGCCATGAGAAACGAGAAACGCCCTGGTGGGGGAAATAATCCCCCACCAGGGCGTTTCATAAGGGTGGAGCCGAGGGGACTCGAACCCCTGACCCCCACACTGCCAGTGTGGTGCGCTACCAGCTGCGCCACGGCCCCTCACCTTGCCCCCGGTCGCCCGGGCACGGAGAGAACTATACACACGCCGGCCGCCATGGTCATCTCGCGGGCCCCCGCCCACGGGTCAGTTCAGCGCGACGTCCGGCGGGAAGTGGGCGACCGCCGCCATCATGCCGCCCTGCCGGCGCAGGACCATCGGCCACAGGTCGTCCGGGCGGTCGACGAAGGCGTCCCCCGGCAGCGCGTCGAAGACGAACCAGGAACCGTCCTCGATCTCCTGTTCGAGCTGGCCCGCGCCCCAGCCGGAGTAGCCGGCGAAGACCCGGATGCCACCGATGCTCTCCCGCATCCGCTCCGGGTCGGCGGAGAGGTCGATCGTGCCGACGGCGCCGGCGACCTGGTGGAAGCCGCGCAACCGCTTGACCGGCCCGCGCATCCGGGCCAGGCAGATCGCCGAGTCCGGCTGCACCGGCCCGCCCTCGAACAGCACCGCCGGGTCCCGGGCAAGGTAGCTCCAGTCGCCGAGAACGTCGACGACCGGGACCTCGGTGGCCCGGTTGAGCACCACGCCCAGCGCCCCGCCCGGCTCGTGCGCGACGAGCAGCACCACCGTCCGGTCGAAGTTCGGGTCCTTGAGCGTCGGGGTCGCGACCAGCAGCCGTCCGGTCATCGACTCCATCGCACGCCCGCCGATCGCCTGGTCTTCTCCCTGCATGTCAGACATCCGTCAGCCACGCGCCGAGGAACGGGGGCCGTCGCCCCGGACGTCGGCACCGCGGCCGGACCGGACGGCATCGACGCCGGGGCCGAGCGGGGATGTGGAGGGCCACACCCGGCCGGCACGGGACTCCGCGCTCATCCCTGCTGTCAACGCCATGCCTGGCACCATAGCTTGCGGTCGGGGCACTGGCTAAGGTCTGACCGGTGGATGATCGAGTGCGACCCGAGGGGGCGACGATGGGGCCGACGGCGGACATCGCGGTGATCGGCGGCTCGGGGCTCTACGCCCTCCTGGAGGGCGCCACCGAGCACCGGGTGGAGACGCCGTACGGGGAGCCGTCGGACCCGGTGACGATCGCCGAGGTGGGCGGCCGGCGGGTGGCGTTCCTGCCCCGCCACGGGCGCGACCACCGGCACCCGCCGCACCTGATCCCGTACCGGGCGAACCTGTGGGCGCTGCGGTCGCTCGGGGTGCGCCAGGTGCTCGCCCCGTGCGCGGTCGGCGGGCTGCGTCCCGAGCTGGGGCCGGGCACCTTCGTGGTGCCGGACCAGCTCATCGACCGCACCAGCGGCCGGGTCCAGACGTACTACGACCGGGGCGCGGTGCACGTGACCTTCGCCGACCCGTACTGCCCGGTGGGCCGCCGGACGCTGCTCGACGCGGCAGCCGGGCGGGGCGTGTCGGCGGTCGACGGCGGGACGATGGTGGTGGTGGAGGGGCCGCGCTTCTCCACCCGGGCGGAGTCGCGCTGGTTCACCGCGATCGGCGGGGCGGTGGTCAACATGACCGGCCACCCGGAGGCGGTGCTGGCCCGGGAGTTGGCCCTCTGCTACACCCCGATCGCCCTGGTCACCGACCTGGACGCGGGGGTGGAGAGCGGCGAGTCGGTGACCCAGGAGGAGGTCTTCCGGGTCTTCGGCGAGAACACCGACCGGCTGCGCGGGGTGCTGCTGGACGCGGTCGCCGCCCTACCGACAGGGCGGGACTGCCCGTGCGGGCGGGCGCTGGACGGGATCAAGCTGCCCTTCCCGCTCCCCTGACCCCGGGCCGGCGCGGCGGCGATCACTGCGGGCTGGCGCGAATTGCCCGGTAGGTGAGCCTTTTCCGGATAGATTCGGCAGGTCGGGGGCCCGATCGCCGCGTCGTCTCCGGCGAGGAGGCAGCCCGCGCCGCGACACGGAGGCCCACCGATGGCAACGGTCCGCGAGACGACGTACGACCTGCTCCGGGCGCTGGGCCTGACCACCGTCTTCGGTAACCCCGGCTCCACCGAGGAGCCGTTCCTGCAGGAGTTCCCCGCCGACTTCCACTACGTGCACGCCCTGCACGAGGCGTCCGCGGTGGGAATGGCCGACGGGTACGCCCAGGCGACCGGCCGCCCCGCGCACGTCAACCTGCACACCGCCCCGGGCACCGGCAACGGCATGGGCAACCTGGTCACCGCCTGGCACAACAAGACCCCACTGATCGTCACCGCCGGCCAGCAGACCCGGGAGATGCTGCTGATCGAGCCCCGACTGACCAGCCGCCGGGCGGTCGAACTGACCCAGCCGTACGTCAAGTGGGGCTACGAGCCGCCCCGCGCGCAGGACATCCCGGCGGCGTTCATGCGGGCGTACGCCACGGCGGTGCAACCGCCGGCCGGCCCGGTCTTCCTCTCCCTGCCGCTGGACGACTGGCAGCAGCCGGCGTCCGGGGCGCCCGAGGTGCGCACGGTGGCCACCCGGTACGCCCCGGACCCGACCCGGCTGCGCGAGTTCGCCGCCACGGTGGCCGCCAGCCGCTCCCCGGCCCTCGTCCTCGGCGGGGCGGTCGACCGGGCCGGAGCGTGGCCGGCGGCGGTCGCGCTGGCCGAGCGGCTGGCCGCCCCGGTCTGGTCCGCGCCGGCCCCGGAACGGGCCGCGTTCCCCGAGGACCACCCGTACTACCGGGGTGTGCTGCCGTACGCGATCGGGCCGCTGGGCGACGCGCTGCGCGGGCACGACACGGTGCTGGTGGTCGGCGCGCCGGTGTTCCGGTACTACCCGCACGTGCCCGGGGACTACCTGCCCGCCGGCTCCCGGTTGCTGCACGTGACCGACGACCCGGAGGAGACGGCCCGCGCGCCGGTCGGGGACAGCCTGCTCGGCGACCCGGGTCTGGCGCTCGCCGCCCTGGTCGACCTGCTCCCGGCGGCCGAGCGCCCGCCCCCGCCGGCCCGGCCCGCCCCGGAGCCGCCCGACCTGGGCCCGCCGCTGAGCCCCGACGGTCTCTTCGCCATCCTGGCCCGGAACTGGCCGCCCGACGGGGTGCTGGTGCAGGAGTCACCGTCCAACCTGGCCGCGCTGCGCCGTCGGCTGCCGGCCACCCGGCCCGCGTCCTACTTCACGATGGCCAGCGGCGGGCTCGGCTTCGGGCTACCGGCGGCGGTCGGGATCGCGCTGGCCGAGCGGGACACCGGGCGGGGCCGCCCGGTGGTGGCGGTGATCGGGGACGGGTCGTTCCACTACTCGGTACAGGCCCTGTGGACGGCCGCGCGGCTGCGCCTGCCGCTCGCCGTCGTCGTCCCGGTCAACCAGCAGTACGCGATCCTCAAGTCGTTCGCCGAACTGAAGCACACCCCCGGGGTTCCGGGCCTGGACCTGCCCGGCCTGGACATCACCGCGGTGGCCCGAGGGTACGGCTGCGCCGCCACGGTCGTCGAGGAACCCGACGGGTTGGGTGACGCGCTGCGCGCTGCGCTGGCCGCAGACCGGCCCACCGTGCTGCCGGTGCCGATCAGCACCGATATCCCGCAGCTGCTCTGAGCCCCGGACGGGCGGCTCAGCGGCGCAGGACCAGCGGCGCACCGGTGGCCACGTCGAGCACCGTCCGGTCGCCGAGCGCCGCCTTCAGGGTGACGGTGACCGGCTTGAGCAGAAGCTGATCGGTGCAGATGCCGGTGGCCGGGGTGACGCCGCCGCCGACCACCACCACGTCGTCTCGCTCCCGCACCAGCGGGGTGGGCGCGGGGTCGCAGGCGCCCACGCCGACCCGCCAGGTCAGCCGGGCCCCGTCGACGGCCTGTAGGTCTTGGGCACTGACCACGCCGTCGGGCACCGGCCCGGTGGGCGCGACGCCCTGGGGCACGGCGGTGACCGAGCCGGGCGCGACCGCGAGCCGGGCCACCGGGGCCTTCAGCTCCTCGACGGTGAACACCCAGGCCGGGACCTGTGCCTCGCCCCGGCTGGTGCGCACCGGCGCGGTGCCGAGCCGCACGGCGGTGACGGTCAGCGGCACGCAGGCTGCCGACGGCACGCTGCTCACCGGCCCGTCCGGCCCCGGCTCGATGATCGGCCCACCCGTGGCACCGGGCTCGGTGATCGGCCCGTCCGGCCTCGGCTTGAGGATCGGCCCGTCGGGGCCGGGCTCGATGGTCGGCCCGTCCGTGGCACCGGGCTTCGGCCGGAAGCCCGGTCGCTTTTCGGGCATCGGCCGCTGCGGCCGTCCCTCGCACGGCGGCGGATCGCCCTGGTCGAGCTGTCGGTACGCCGTGCCGGCGCTGATCAGCGGCACGGTCAGCGCCCCGTCGGGGAAGCGGATCGTGGCGTCGGCCGGCTCGGCGGTGGGCACCGCGACCTGCTCCCGGTACCAGCCGTTGCGGAACGCCTGCTCGGTCTCCGGGGTGAAATCGGGGTCCCCGAGCAGCACGGTCGGCTCCTGGAGCGGCACGTAGCCGGCGGTCCAGGCGTTCCCGGGCCGCCACGCCTCGGCCACCCCGGCGGCCCGCTGGTGGAACGGCTCCCACCGGTCGTCGGCGCCGCCGGGGCCCGGCTCCGACCCGGCCGGGGCGCAACCGGCTGCGATGAGGAGCAGGGGCAGGCTCACCAGGGCGAGAACTGGACGCATGTCCCTTCGACGCGCCCGTGCCGTTTCCGGTTCCCCGGCTTCGGGTCACCGGCAGGGGTCGTTGCGTTGTCGAAGTCGGGGTCCTTGGCCTCCCCACCGGCCCGAACCCCGTGCGGCCCGGACGGCTGTGCGGCCCGGACACGGCTGTGCGCCCCGGTCCAGGTGGACCGGGGCGCACAGTCAGGTGGTGGAGGTGCCGGGAATCGAACCCGGGTCCTTCGCCGGTTTGTCAGGGCTTCTCCGAGCGCAGCTCGCTATGCCTCTACTCGGCCCCACCGCTCACGCGAGCGAGTTGGTGTGACGGGCCCAGTCGCTGATTAATCTCGCCGCACGGACCCCGCGACCGGGTCCGATTGGCCAGCCCTCTAACTGATGCCGGCTGACTGGGACGAAGGCGTTCCCAGGCCGACAGACTCAGCTACTCGCCTCAGGCGGCGAGAGCGAAGTCAGCGCGATTGTTCTTGGCGCTTATAAGTTTCCGACGACCGATTCTCGAGACGACGTCGGCTTCCTCGGCTCGCTTCCCCTGTCGCTGCGTACGAAGTCGAAACCAGTCACCCCCTCGACGGGCCGCCCCTGTCGGCGGCTCCACACAAGCCTAACGCCTTCCGCAACCGGTTTCATCCCGAGGCCCGCTCCGGCGTGCCGGAACGGACAAACGGGATGAATCAGTCGTCCATCCCCTTGCCGCGCCGGCCGGCGGCCCGGGCGATCTCCCGGTCCGCGTCCCGCTTGGCGAGGTCCTGCCGCTTGTCGTACGACTTCTTGCCCTTGGCCAGGGCGATCTCCACCTTGGCCCAACCGTCGGAGAAGTAGACCTGCAACGGGACCATGGTCAGGCCGCCCTCACGGGTCTTGCCGATCAGCCGGTCGATCTCCAGCCGCTTGAGCAGCAGCTTGCGGGTACGCCGGGGCTCGTGGTTGGTCCAGGTGCCCTGGGTGTACTCCGGGATGTGCATGGAGTGCAGATACAGCTCGCCGTCGCGCTCCTGGGCGAAGGCGTCGACCAGCGACGCCCGCCCCGCCCGCAGCGACTTCACCTCGGTGCCGGTCAGCTGCATGCCCGCCTCGTACGTGTCGAGGATGGCGTAGTCGTGGCGCGCCTTCTTGTTGGAGGCGACGACCTTGCGCCCCTTCTCCCGTGGCATCGGCGCCACCTCCCCTCGTTGCGGCTCCCGGCCGGGGCCGGAAGCGGAGATCATGCTACCCGAACGACAAGGGCCCTCCGGCGCGGATTATTCCGCGCCGGAGGGCCCTGCCGCGTCGGACGGACCCGAGGGTGGCTAGACCCGCAGGTAGAACCGGAGGGTCACCCACGCGGTGGCGGCGCTGACCAGACCGCCCACGCCGGCCATGATCGGGAAAACGACGAGGATGTCGCCCCAGCCGACCGGGGAGAGCAGCCCCTGAAGGTCGCTGAGCGCCCCGTCGAACAGCAGGTATTTCGCCGCTATCAGGGCGACAAGGGCGAGCAGCGAGCCGATCAGGCCCGCGACCACGGCCTCCAGCACGAACGGCGCCTGGATGAACCAGTTGGACGCGCCGACCAGCTTCATGACCGCGACCTCACGCCGCTTGCTGTACGCGGCGACCTGGATCGTGTTCGCGACCAGCAGCAACGCGGCGATTGCCATCACCGCCGCGGCCGCCAGCGCGATGTTCTGGATCGAGGTGAGGATCTTGAAGATCTTGTCCAAAAGTTGGCTCTGGTCGACGATCTCGTCGACGCCCTCGGTGTCCTTGTACTGGTTGTAGATCTCCCGGTACTGCTCGGGGTTGACCAGCTTGAGCCGGAACGACTCGGGCAGGCTGTCCGCCTTGACCGCGCTGAGCAGGTCGGGCGCGTCCTGGAACATCTCCTGGAAGCGCTTGTACGCCTCGGCCTTGTCAACGAAGACAACCTCCTTGATCAGGGGGTCGCTCTTCAGCTTGGCGTCGATGTCGGCGCGCTGCTGCTCGTTGGCCTCCTTCTTCAGGAAGATCGAGACCTCGATGTTCTTGTAGTAGAGGTCCTTCATGTCGTTTACCTGGCTGTACATCAGACCGCTGGCACCGAGCATGGTCAACGACACGGCCATCGTGATGATCATCGCGATGGTCATGGTCACGTTGCGCCACAGTCCGACCAGTACCTCGGACAGGACGTATTTCACGCGCATCGGGAATTCCTCCGGGTCTCCGGCGTGAGGTGATCGTCGTCAGGCTGCACAGGGGTGGAGCGCCGGCTCACCCGTAGACGCCACGGGCCTGGTCGCGCACGATGCGACCGCTCTCGATCTCGATGACCCGCCGCCGCATCTGGTTCACGATGTTGGAGTCGTGGGTGACCATCACGACGGTCGTGCCGGTGCGGTTGATCCGGTCCAGGAGGCGCATGATCTCGATCGACGTGTCCGGGTCCAGGTTTCCGGTCGGCTCGTCCGCGAGCAGGATCAGCGGACGGTTCACGAACGCTCGGGCGACGGCGACCCGCTGCTGCTCACCGCCGGAGAGCTCGTGCGGGTAGCGGTGTTCCTTGCCACCGAGCCCGACCAGCTCCAGCACCTCGGGAACGACCCGGCGGGCAACCGCCTTGGTCTTGCCGATCACCTCGAGGGCGAACGCCACGTTCTCGTACGCGGTGCGGTTCGGCAGCAGCCGGAAGTCCTGGAAGACACAGCCGATCGAACGCCGGAAGTGCGGTCGCTTCCAGGATCGCATCGAGGTGACGTCCTTGCTGTTGACGACGACCCGCCCCTTGTTGGGGGTCACCTCGTGCAGCAGCAGCTTGATGATGGTGGACTTGCCGGAGCCTGATGGACCGATGAAGAAGACGAACTCGCCCTTCTCGATCGAGACGGACACGTTGTCGAGCGAAGGCCGGGACGCCTTCGGGTACGTCTTCGTCACTTGCTCAAGCTGAATCACGGGTGGTGAGTCTACGCGGTGTAACCGATGAGCCAAGCCCCCACGCCCGCCGATGCGAGGCGCGTCATCGAAAGACCCGGTTAACGGGAGATCGACGACGCGCTCCGCCCACAATCGGTCACGCTGCGTCGCCGGCGAGCTGCCGCTGCTTGCGCCAACGGATACCGGCTTCGATGAAGCTGTCCAACTCGCCGTCGAAGACCGAGGTCGGATTGCCGGTCTCCTGCTCGGTTCGGAGATCCTTCACCATCTGGTACGGGTGCAGGACGTACGAGCGCATCTGGTCGCCCCATGAGCCGGCGGCGTTCTCCTTGAGCCCCTCCAGCTTGGCCTGCTCCTCCTGGCGCTTGCGCTCCAGCAGCCGGGCCTGGAGCACCCGCATCGCGGACGCCTTGTTCTGGAGCTGGGACTTCTCGTTCTGGCAGGTCACCACGATGCCGGTGGGGATGTGGGTGAGCCGCACCGCCGAGTCGGTGGTGTTGACGCTCTGCCCGCCCGGGCCGGAGGACCGGTAGACGTCGACCCGCATCTCGTTCTCGGGGATGTCGATGTGGTCGGTCTGCTCGGTCACCGGCAGCACCTCGACGCCGGCGAAGCTGGTCTGCCGGCGGCCCTGGTTGTCGAACGGGCTGATCCGCACGAGGCGGTGGGTGCCGGACTCCACGCTCAGCGTGCCGTAGGCGTACGGGACCTTGACCGCGAAGGTGGCGGACTTCAGGCCCGCCTCCTCCGCGTACGAGGTCTCGTAGACCTCGGTGGGGTAGCCGTGCCGCTCGGCCCAGCGCAGGTACATCCGCAGCAGCATCTCGGCGAAGTCGGCCGCGTCCACGCCGCCGGCCCCGGCCCGGATCGCCACCAGCGCCTCCCGCGAGTCGTACTCGCCGGACAGCAGGGTGCGAACCTCCATCTCCTGGATGGCCTTGGTGAGCCCGCCGATCTCGGTCTCCACCTCGGTGAGCACCCCGGGGTCGTCCTCGGCCTCGGCGAGCTCCAGCAGCACGCGGGCGTCGTCGAGCCGGGAGCGCAGGCTGCCCAGCTTGCTGATCTCGCCGTTGACGTACGACAGCTGGGAGGTCACCTGCTGCGCCTTGGCCTGGTCGTCCCACAGGTCCGGCGCGGAGGCCTGCTCCTCGAGGCGGGCCTTGTCCTCGTGCAGTCGGTCGAGGTTGAGCACGGCCTCGATGTTGCGCAGGGTGGCGTCGAGTTCCTTGAGCTGTTCGGCGTAATCGGCAGCGGTCACGACAGACAAGACTACTGCGAATACGGCAGGTCAGCTTGCGAGCCCCACGGTGGCGGGCGAAAAGTGTCCGCGCGGCCGACCGGCACGGGCCTGTCGGCCGCGCTGGTCACGGGCGGACGCCGTCCCGGGGACGGCCCGGTGGCGGGGTGGCGGGCCGTCGATCGGGTCAGCCGACGGGGGCGGACTTCAGCCAGGACAGGGCGGCCTTGTGGTAGGCGACGGCGAACTCCAGCGCGCTGGCGTCGTACGCGTCGCCCTCTTTCTTGGCGTTCTTCACCTGTTCCCGCACCCGGGCCAGGGCCTCGCTGTGGTATTCGTTGGCGGAGGCCTGGAGGCTGCGCAGTTGGGCTTGCGAGTGCAGGCCGCCGAAGGCGACCCGCAGGGCGATCGGGTTGCGGATGGTGTCCCGCCCCGGGTCCTCGGCCAGCCAGCGGGAGAACGTCCGCTTGCCGGCCGCGGTGATCGCGTACGGCTGGCTGGATCGGGGGCCGGGCTTGCCCAACCGCACCAGACCGCGCTCGGCCAGCACCGGCAGCTCGCGGTAGACCTGGCTGCGGGTCATCGACCAGTACGGGGCGAGCTTGCGCTCGGCGGCGGCCATCAGCTGACCGCCTGTCATGGGACCCTCGTGGAGCAGCCCGAGGAGGGCCGCCGCCGTAGGGTTCACTCCGGAATCCGCCATGCCCCTTACGCTGCCACTTTGCCGACCCGGCGTCCAGGATTTGCCATTTTCGCCACCCTGGAGGGTTTCCTTTGTGCACTGTCGGCGGGCGACAGTCCGTTGAGGGCCGGTCACGCTGCGCACGGCCGGGGCCCCCGCGACGCGGCGGGAGCCCTCGCCGGACGCGTCAGCCCATGTGGGGGTAGGTGTGGTCGGTCGGTGGGACGAAGGTCTCCTTGATCGTCCGGGGCGACATCCAGCGGACCAGGTTGTGCCAGGAGCCGGCCTTGTCGTTGGTGCCGCTGGCCCGGGCGCCGCCGAACGGCTGCTGCCCGACCACCGCGCCGGTCGGCTTGTCGTTGATGTAGAAGTTCCCGGCCGCGTAGCGCATGCGCTCGGCCACCGCGTCGACCACCCGCCGGTCAGTGGCGAAGATCGCCCCCGTCAGCGCGTACGGGGCGATCGACTCGGCCTGGGCGACGACCTCGTCGAAGCGGGCGTCGTCGAAGACGTGCACGCCGAGGATCGGGCCGAAGTACTCGGTGGTGAACGTCTCGTGTGCGGCGTCGGTGCACTCGAACAGGGTCGGCCGGACGAACCACCCGACCGAGTCGTCGGCGGTGCCGCCGGCCAGCACGGTGCAGGAGCCGTCGCCGGAGATCAGCTCCAGGGCGGCGGTGTGCCGGTCGAACGCCTTGGCGTCGATCACCGCCCCGCCGAAGTTGGTGAAGTCGGTGACGTCGCCGTAGGTCAGCGAGTCGGCGGTGGCGGCCAGCCGGTCGCGCAGCCCGCCCTCCCAGAGCGACCGCGGGACGTACGCCCGGGACGCGGCCGAGCACTTCTGGCCCTGGTACTCGTACGCGCCGCGGATCAGCGCGGTGTGCAGCGCGTCCACGTCGGCGCTGGTGTGCGCGACCACGAAGTCCTTGCCGCCGGTCTCGCCGACCAGCCGGGGGTAGCCCCGGTAGCGGTGGATGTTGTCACCGACGGTCCTCCACAGCTGCTGGAAGACCTTGGTCGAGCCGGTGAAGTGGATGCCGGCCAGGTCCGGATCGGCGAGCACCACGTCGGAGACCTCCTCGCCCCGCCCGGTGACCATGTTGATCACGCCGGGCGGCAGGCCGGCCGCCTCGAACAGCCGCATGGTGAAGTGCGCGGCGAACTGCTGGGTCGGGCTCGGCTTCCAGACCACGGTGTTGCCGAGCAGCGCCGGGGCGGAGGGCAGGTTGCCGGCGATCGCGGTGAAGTTGAACGGGGTGACCGCGTAGACGAAGCCCTCCAGGGGGCGGTGGTCGAGGCGGTTCCACACCCCCGGGGAGGAGAGTGGCTGCTCCTCCAGCAGGCCCCGCGCGAAGTGCACGTTGAACCGGAGGAAGTCGATCAGCTCGCAGGCCGCGTCGATCTCGGCCTGGACGGCGGTCTTCGACTGGCCGAGCATGGTGGCGGCGTTGAGGGTGTCCCGCCACGGGCCGGAGAGCAGTTCGGCGGCGCGCAGGAAGATCGCCGCGCGCTCCTCGAACGGCAGGGCCCGCCACATCGGGGCGGCGTCCTTGGCGGCCCGCACCGCGGCGTGGGCGTCGTCGTGGGTGGCGTGGCCGGTGACGCCCAGCACGTGGCCGTGCCGGTGCGGCTGCACCACGTCGATCGGCTCGCCGCCGGCCATCCGCTGCTCGCCGGCGATGGTCATCGGCAGGTCGAGGCGCTCGCCGGCCAACTCGGCCAGGCGTCGCTGGAGCCGCTCCCGGTCGGCGCTGCCCGGCTCGTAGGCACGGACCGGCTCGTTACGCGGCTCGGGTACGGAGAACACGGCGTCCATCGGGGCTCCTGGCGATCTCGGCAGCGGTGGCGAAATCGGACCCGCGGGCACCGGCCGGGCGGCCGGACGCCGTACGCCGCGGGCTGCACCGGTCGCGGCGGCGGGACCTGCGCCGATTCTCCCACGCCGCACCCCCGGTTTCGCCTCGCCCCGGCCCCACCCACCCGACCTGGCCCGCGCCGCGCCGTCGGCCCCCGCCCTGCGAATCGCCGCCGACCCGCCTCCACCTCCGGCGATTCCCTCGCCCAGCCCCCGCCGTCCTTACGATTCCTCGCCCACCGCCACCCACTCCCGCTCCGCCCAAGGCCGCGGGACGGGCGGGTCGGGGGGCGGCGGACGGGCGGAGGGCCGGCGGTCGGGTGGCGCGTACGCTGGATGGCCGGTGACCAGCCCCGCCCGCGTGCCGGCAGAGCCGGCCGGGTCCGGGCGTCCGTCGAAGGGGAGACGATGAGCAACCAGCCCGGCAGCGCCACCGCCGCGGAGCCGGACCAGCCGGTGCAGGGCGCCCCGGCCGGGGACGACGAGCCGGGCGACGCCGCCGGGCCGGCGGCGCCCGTGGAGCCGGAACCGACCGCCGGCGGTACGACCCCGGCGCGCGCCCCGGGGGCGGTCCTGCTGGCGCTGCTGTCCGTGGGCTGGCTGGCGGCGATGCTCTGGTCCACCCGGGCGGTGATCACCTCCGCCGAGGCGGGGGTCACCGCGATCAGCCTCTCCGCGTTCGCGCTGCCCGGGGTCATCTCGGCCGCGCTGGTGGCCGGTGCGGCGGTCGCCCTGGCGGTGACCAACCTGCTGGCCCGGCGGGGCACCGAGCGGGTCACCCTGCGCTTCGCCGTCGCGGTCGGCACCGGCGTGCTGGTCGGGCTCGCGGCGGCGGTGGTGATCAACCTGACCTATTACGACAACGCGACCACCAACGTCATCGCCGGCACCACCGCTGCGGCGGCGATCATCGGCGGCGCCGTGGCCGGCGCAGGCAACGCCCGGGTGGCCGGTGCGATCATCGCCGCCACGCTCGGCGCGCTGGTCTTCGTGGTGGCGTTCAGCCGGGCCCGGGACCCGCTGTTCGACCTCTTCGGCGCGGGCGACACCCAGGAGTCGATGGTCGGCGCCGCGAAGTGGGTGTCCCGGTCGGAGTCCCTGCTCGCCGGCCTGCTGGCGGGGCTGCTCGCCTTCGGGTACCTCACCTGGGCCAGGCGGCGCGCCGAGCGGCGCGACCCGGCCTCGCCCACCCCCCGCTGGCCCGGCTACCTGCTGGCCGGGGCCGGTCCCGGCCTGCTCCTGCTGCTCGCCGAGATCATCATCCGGGTCGGCGGGCGCTCGCTGCTCGACCTGGCCGGCGCGCTCAGCGAGGCGGACGCAGTCGCCCAGACCTCGCTGGGCACCTCGCGGATCGACAACGGGATCTGGGTGCTCTTCGTCGGCGCGCTCACCGCGCTCATCGCCTTCGGCCGCACGCTGGGCCCCGCTCCGGGCGACGACGCCACCGAGACCGCCGACGACGAGGCGGCGGCGGGGGCGGGCGACCGCTGACGGGCGACGCGTCCCCCGGCCCGGACCGCCCGGCCCGTCGGCACGGGGTGCGCGGGCGTCAGGACGCGGCGCGCAGCAGCTGCTCCAGCTCGCTGACGTCGTACCACTCCAGCTCGTGGTCCTCGGCGCCGTCGACGGTGAACTGGGCGTCCGGGTCGTCGGCCAGCGCCTCGGCGGCCACGGCAGCGGCGGCGGCCACGTCGTCACGCGCGTCGTCGCCGTCTACGTGCAGCGCGGCCACCGCCGTCACCGGCACCGGTCGGACCAGCCGGACCGCGCTGGAGCCGAGCACGTCGTCGGTGCGCCGCAGCGCCGAGGCGGGAACGTCGACGGCGACCACCGCGCGCCGACGGGGCGCGGCCGGATCGTCCCGGAGCAGGAGCAGCGCGTCCTGGGCGGCCCGGGTGAACGCGACGTACTCCAGTTCCTCCTCGTCGCCCTCGGCGTACCACTCGCGCAGGGCGGGGGTCACGGTGTGGGCGTCGGTCTCGGGCAGTCCCTGCTCGGGGAGGCGGGCCAGCATCGGCACGATCGCCGGCACGTACACCCGGACAAGCTCCTCGGTCACCGGTCGTCTCCCCCGCTCCGCCTGCCGGCCGGCGTGCGCCGGCCCCGGGCGCCGATCATGCCGTACGCCCTGACCGTCATACACCCCGCACCCGCCGCCCGGAAGGTTGCCGCGCGGGCGGCGGGTCGGCGGCGGGTCGGCGATGCTGTCGGCAGCGGATGGCAAACTGAGGCAAACGACGTCAACCCCGGGAGTTTTCATGGAGCCGAGGTTCCTGCTGCTCTCCGACGTGGCCGCCGAGCTCAACGTGTCGGACTCGCAGGTCTACCACATGGTGCGCAGCGGTGAGCTGCCCGGGATCAAGATCGGCGGTCGGGGGCAGTGGCGGGTCGAGCGCGCCCGCCTGGAGGAGTACATCGAGCACAAGTACGCCGAGACCGCCGAGTGGGTCCGGGACAACCCGCTGAACGACCGCGACGCCGAGTAGCGGACACCGCACCGAGCCATTGACCGCGGGCATCGTCCTGGCCGAGAATCGAGCCTGTCGGAGGCAAACGAAGGCAAACGCAAACATCGGGGGTTTCGATGATTGAGTCCCGACGTCCCGGGCCCGTCCGGCCTCCGGTCCGGGTGCGACCGGCGCCCCCGCTCGACCCCCCGTTCACCGAGGAGCCGGCCGAGGGCTGGCCCCGCCCGGTCGCCGCCCAACTGGCCCTCGACCTCTTCGAGGCGCACCGCCGCGTGCCGGCCCGCCCCGGCGGGCGCGCGCACGACCCCCGCCCCGCCCCTGGCGGTCCCGGGCGTTCCACTCCACCGGCCCCACCGCCCGCCGCGCTGGTCACGGCCACGCCGGAGGCCACCCGCGCCGCCCAGCGCTTCGTCACCACCTGCCTGGAGATCCTCAACGGATACCGGCCGCTCGGGCAGATCCGCCCGATGAGCGAGCCGGCCTGCTCGGCGGACGTGATGCACGAACTGACCAGGGCGGCGACGCGCACCGGCCCGGTCCGTCGCCGCTCCACCCGCCCGACCGTGCGGCTGCGCCGGCTGCGGGTCTGCGAACCCCGCCCCGCCGCAGTGGAGGCCGCAGCCGTCCTGGGCAGCGCCGCCGGGCACACCTGGGCGATGGCGCTGCGCCTGGAACATCGGCGCGGTCGCTGGCTCTGCACCGTGCTCCAGCTCGTCTGACCGCCCCCGGCGGCTGCGCCCGCGCCCCGAAGGCCGGGGCCGGAGGGCGGTCCCCGCAGCGGGGGCCGGCAGCCAGGCCGGGCACGGGGTCGACCTGGCGGACAGCAAGGGGCCCCGGCGGTCGCCGGGGCCCCTTGCGCGTGCTCGCTGGTGGGACGGGCGCCGTTGGCGGCGGCGCCGGACGGGTCAGTTGCCGCCGTTGGCGGCGCCGTGGCACCGCTTGTACTTGCGGCCGGAGCCGCACGGGCAGGGCGCGTTACGCGACGGGCCGCCGGCCTCTCCGCGCGCCGGGACCGTCTCCCGGGCGGAGTTGGCCGCCACGGCCTGCCCGCTCCCGCCGAAGGCGGCCGGGCGGCGCTGAGCCTCGGGGGTTGGCGGGGCCGCCGGCCGGGCCGGTCGCTCGGAGCGGGCCGCGCGCACCGGCGGGGCCTGCTCCTCGGGCCGCTCCACGGCTACCCCCCCGGCTCCGGCCTCACCGTCGATGGTCGGCGCGGAGTACTGCAGGCCCTGCTGCTGGGGGGCGCGACCCAGGCCCTTGGCCCGGATCTCCACCGGCTTGTCCAGCAGCTGCACCTCCTCGGCCTCGGGCTCGGCCTCCTGGACCTGGACCTCCAGGTTGTAGAGGAAGCCGACCGTCTCCTCCTTGATGCCGTCCATCATGGTGGCGAACATGTCGAAGCCCTCGCGCTGGTACTCCACCACCGGGTCACGCTGGGCGTACGCCCGCAGGCTGATGCCCTCCTGGAGGTAGTCCATCTCGTAGAGGTGCTCGCGCCACTTGCGGTCGATGACCTGAAGCAGCACCATCCGCTCCAACTCGCGGGTGCCCTCCTCACCGAGCTGCTCCTCGCGCCGGTCGTAGGCGGCGTTCGCGTCCTCCTTGAGGCGGGCGACCAGGAAGTCCTGGTCGAAGCCGGCCCGGGAGCCGATCTCCTCCTCCAACTCGGCCAGGGTGACGCCCACCGGGTAGAGCTGCTTGAGGCTGGACCAGAGCTGCTCAAGGTCCCAGTCCTCGGCGTAGCCGTCGCTGGTGGCACCGATCACGTACGCGCCGATCACGTCGTCGATCATGTTGCGGACCTGGTCGGAGAGGTCCTCGCCGTTGAGCACCCGCAGGCGCTCGGCGTAGATGACCTGGCGCTGCTTGTTGAGCACCTCGTCGTACTTCAGGACGTTCTTGCGGATCTCGGCGTTCTGGCCCTCGATCTGGGCCTGGGCGCTCTTGATCTGACGGGTCACCATCTTCGACTCGATGGGCACGTCCTCGGGGATGTTGAAGCGGTCCATCACCGCCTCGACCGCGCCGGCCCGGAACCGCTTCATCAGCTCGTCCTGCAGGGACAGGTAGAAGCGGGACTCGCCCGGGTCACCCTGCCGGCCGGCCCGACCGCGCAGCTGGTTGTCGATCCGCCGGGACTCGTGCCGCTCGGTCCCCAGCACGTAGAGCCCGCCGACGCCCGCGACCTCCTCGGCCTCGGCCTCGCAGGCCTGCTTCCACTTGGGCAGGACCTCCTCCATGGCCTTCGCGTACTCCTCCTCGTTCTCCGCCGGGTCGAGGCCGCGCTGGCGCAGCTCGTTGGCGGCGAGGAACTCGGGGTTGCCGCCGAGCAGGATGTCGGTGCCCCGGCCGGCCATGTTGGTCGCCACGGTGACCCCGCCCTTACGCCCGGCCTGGGCGACGATCTCCGCCTCCTTGGCGTGGAACTTGGCGTTCAGCACGGAGTGCGGGATGCCCCGGCGGCGCAGCAGCTGGGAGATGATCTCGGAGTTCTCCACCGAGACGGTGCCGACCAGCACCGGCTGACCGGCCTGGTGCCGCTCGGCGATGTCCTCGACGACCGCGTTGAACTTGGCCTTCTCGGTCTTGTAGATGACGTCGGCCCGGTCCTGCCGGACCATCGGCCGGTGGGTCGGGATGGTCACCACGCCGACGTTGTAGACCTTGTTGAACTCGCCCGCCTCGGTCTGGGCCGTGCCGGTCATGCCGGAGAGCTTCTCGTAGAGGCGGAAGTAGTTCTGGAGGGTGATGGTGGCCAGGGTCTGGTTCTCCTGCTTGATCTCCACCCCCTCCTTGGCCTCGATCGCCTGGTGCATGCCCTCGTTGTAGCGGCGCCCGTGCAGGATGCGGCCGGTGAACTCGTCGACGATCAGGACCTCGCCGTCGCTGACGATGTAGTCCTTGTCGCGCTTGTACAGCTCTTTGGCCTTGATGGCGTTGTTCAGGTAACCGACGAGGGGGGTGTTCACCGACTCGTAGAGGTTGTCGATGCCGAGCCGGTCCTCCACCTTCGCCACGCCGCGCTCGGTCACCGCGATGGTGCGCTTGGCGTAGTCGACCTCGTAGTCGCCCTCGCCGTCCTTGCCGGGCTGGAGCCGGGCCACCACACCGGAGAACTCGCCGTACCAGCGGGCCGAGTGCTCGGCCGGGCCGGAGATGATCAGCGGCGTCCGGGCCTCGTCGATCAGGATCGAGTCGACCTCGTCGACCACCGCGAAGTTGTGGCCCCGCTGGACCAACTCGTCCTTCGACCAGGCCATGTTGTCGCGCAGGTAGTCGAAGCCGAACTCGTTGTTGGTGCCGTAGGTGATGTCGCACTCGTACGCGGCGCGGTGCTCGCTGGCCGGCCGGTTGGGCAGCACCACGCCGACGGTGAGGCCGAGGAACCTGTGCACCTGCCCCATCCAGGCGGCGTCACGCGGGGCCAGGTAGTCGTTGACCGTGATCACGTGCACGCCCTTGCCGGACAGCGCGTTGAGATACACCGCCATGACCGAGGTCAGGGTCTTGCCCTCACCGGTCTTCATCTCGGCGATGTTGCCGAAGTGCAGCGCCGCCCCACCCATCACCTGGACGTCGTACGGCCGCTGGCCGAGCACCCGGGCGGACGCCTCGCGCACGGTGGCGAAGGCCTCCGGCAGCAGGTCGTCGAGGGTCTCACCGTCGGCCAGCCGCTCCCGGTACTGATCAGTGAGGCTCCGCAACTCGTCATCGGTGAGGTTGACGTAGTCGTCCTCGATCGAGTTGACGGCGGCGGCGATGGCCTTCAGCCGGCGCACCATACGGCCCTCGCCCGCGCGGAGGACCTTTTCCAGAATCGACACGGATCAACGCTCCCCTAGACAGTCTCGACCCATCGTAGGCGCTCCGTCGGCCCGATGGTCACTGGTGGCGGCGGTCCGATCGGCCGAAACCGACATAACGCTCGGACCGCGGGCCGGCGGCGGGATATCCGGTTACGCCCAGCGCGAACGGTCCGGCACGATGGCTCGGGTGGAACCCATGGAACTCACCGAGGACGGCCTGCTGCTGCGGCCCTGGCAGGCGACCGACGCTGACGCTGTGCACCGGGCCTGCCAGGATCCGGACATCCAGCGCTGGACCACCGTACCTCGCCCGTACCTGCCCGAACACGCCCACGGGTTCGTCACCGAACTCAGCACCGCGGCCTGGCGCGACGGCACCGGTGCCCCGTTCGCCGTCTGCGACGGCACCACCGGGGAACTGTTGGCCTCCTGCGGCCTGGTGGCGCTGGACAAGGCGGCCGGCACCGGTGAGATCGGCTACTGGGTGGCCCCCTGGGCCCGGGGCCGGGGCGTCGCCGCCCGGGCCACCCGGGCCGTCTCCCGGTGGGCGTTCGACGCGCTCGGGCTGCGCCGGTTGCTCTGGCAGGCCGAGATCGGCAACCACGCCTCCCGGCTGGCCGCGCTGCGCGCCGGCTTCCTGGTCGAGGGCGAGCTGCGGCTGGCCCACCCGACGCCCGACGGCCGGCGGGAGGGCTGGATCGGCTCCCTGTTCCCCGGCGAGCTGCCCGCGCCGGGGGCCCCCGGGCCGGCCGGACCGGGAACCCTGGACGCCCGGCGGGCCGCCGTCTTCGGCCGGGCGCAGCCCACCCTGTTCGCCACCGTCGGGGCCGGGGAGCTGCGGCTGCGGCCGATCGAGGAGCGCGACCTGGACGCGATCGCCGAAACCTGCCGCGACCCGCACACGATCGAGTGGACCACGGTGCCGGCCCCGTACGAGCGGACGCACGCCGAGGGGTTCAAGCGGGACGTCGCCGAGGCGACGTGGGCGCGCGGTACGGGGGCGTACTTCACCGTCGCCGACAGCGACGACCGGTACCTCGCCTCGATCGACCTGCGGATCTCCGCCGCCGACCCGGTGCAGGGCATGGTCGGCTTCATGACCGCGTCGCACGCCCGGGGCCGGGGCTACATGCCCGCCGCGACCGCCGCCCTGGCCGCCTGGGGCTTCACCACCCTCGGCCTGGCCCGGATCGAGTGGCGGGCGCTGGTCGGCAACACCGCCTCCCGTCGGGTGGCGGAGAAGGCCGGCTTCGTCATGGAGGGCGTGGCCCGGACCGCGCTGCCCACCCGCGACGGCACCCGCGGCGACCTCTGGGTAGCCGCCCTGCTCCCCGGGGACCTGGCATGAGGGCGCTGCCCGACACCGTCGAGGCCGAGGGGGTCCGGCTGCGGCCGTCCCACGTCGACGACGTCGCGGACACCGCGTCGGCCTGCTCCGACCCGATCACCCAGCGGTTCCTGCCCGGCCTGCCCAGCCCGTACACCGAGGCGGACGCCCGGTGGTGGGTCGCCGAGGGCGCCCCGGCGGCCTGGGCCACCGGCGGGGCCGCGTACACGATCGCGGACCCGGCGACCGACCGGCTGCTCGGCAGCATCGGCCTGAGCAACCCGGTTCCGGCGCGGGGGCAGGCGGAGATCGGCTACTGGGTCGCGCCGTGGGCACGCGGGCGCGGGGTGGCCAGCGCCGCGACCCGGGCGCTGGCCGCGGCGGCGTTCGCACACGGCACGGCCCGGCTGGAGCTGCTCACCCACCCGGAGAACACGGCCAGCCAGCGCGTCGCGCTCGCTGCCGGCTTCCGGCACGAGGGGGTACGCCGCGAGGCGGCCCCGGCCCGCGACGGCAGCCGGCACGACCGGGTCTGCTGGGCTCGGCTGGCCGACGACCCGCCCGGCCCCGTGACCCGGACCCTGCCCGACCTGCCCGGCGGCCGGCTCACCGACGGCGTGGTGACCCTGCGCCCGGTCGGCGCGGACGACGTGGAGGGGATGTACCGGCTGCACCGCCGGCCCGAGGTGGTCGCCAACCGGGTCCCGCCGGAGCCGCCGTCGCTCGCCGACATCGAGCGGCGCTGCCGCCTGGCGGGGAGCCGCTGGCTGGCCGGGCTCGCCGCCGACCTCGCCATTGTGGATGCGGCGACCGGCGAGCTGGTCGGCGGGTGCTCGCTGCACCACGACGAGCCGTCGACCGGGCAGGCGATGATCGGCTACAGCATGCTGCCCGCCGGACGGGGCCGGGGCCTGGCCACCCGGGCGGCCCGCCTCGTCGTCGGTTGGGCGTTCGACGAGATCGGGATCGCGCGGATCTGGGCGGGCACCCGCCCCGAGAACGTGGCCTCGCAGCGGGTGCTGGAGAAGGCCGGGTTCTCCCGCGAGGGCCTGCTGCGCGGCCGGCTGCCCGGCCCGGACGGCATCCGGGTCGACTCATACATCTACGCCCGGCTCGCCACCGACGTTCCCCGTTGACCCGTACGGGTCAACGGGGAACGGCCGGTCGGGGTCAGGCGTCGAGGGAGATGATTCCGTAGTCGTAGGCGTGTCTGCGGTAGACGACGCTGGGGCGGCCGGACTCCTTGTCGTGGAACAGGTAGAAGTCGTGCCCGACCAGTTCCATCTGGAACAGCGCGTCGTCGACGGTCATCGGCTCGGCGGGGTGGACCTTCGCCCGGGCGATGTGCCAGGGCTGGTCGTCGTGCTCCTCCTCGACCCGTTCCGCGACGGCGGTGGCCGTTCGCGAGCCGTCGAGGGCCGCGACGGGGGAACCGAGATCCGCCACCGGCAGGTCGGCGGTGGCCGCCGCGACGGAGATCGGTGCGTGCCGGCCCCGGTGGACCCGGCGGCGGTCCGCCGCCCGGCGCAGCCGGTTGTCCAGCTTCGTGATCGCGGCGTCGAGCGCGCTGTAGAAATCGTCGGTGCAGGCCTCGGCCCGAATCACCGGACCACGGGAAACGCACGTTATCTCGACCCGTTGGCAATGGTCGGACTGGCGTGGATTGCGCTCGTGGAACAACTCGACGTCAACACGAATAAGTTTGTGATCGTAACGTTCGATCTTCGCGAGCTTCTCGGCTACGTGCACCCGGTAATGATCCGGAACCTCGACGTTGCGGCCCTTGACCACGATGTCCACGTGACCTCCCTTGTTCGGACGGCCTTCGATTCGGAAATCCCGGCCGGCTCGCCCTCTGGGAAGCCCGTGCGGCGTCGACCGGGTCAGTGCGGCTCCGCCTCCTCTCACCGCCGGGGGCGGGTGGGAATGCCTTCCTACCCCCGACACGAAAACGCTAACCCTTGTTCGTCCGCGAGTCACCCCCCGCCGCGGAAAGGCTCAGAACTTTCACAGGATGGACACGGTCGGGTGAAACACAAAACACGAAACGTCATCAATGACGCCGTTTCTCGGTCGCGGCGAGCACTGCGGCGACCTGCGGTGACAGGCCGGTCGCGCTGAGCGCCCGACCGGCGGCGGCCAGGGTGACCCCGGTGGTGACGATGTCGTCGAGCAGCACGACCACCGGCGTCGGCACGCCGGCGCGGGGCCGGGGCGGCCCCGCGCCGGGGCGGGGCCGGAACGCCGACTCCACCGCCCGGGCGCGGCCGGCGCGGTCCAGGGTGGTCGAGTCCGGCCGGGGCAGCGCCCGCAGCGGCCGGACCACCCGCACCGGCCACCCGGCCCGGCGCAGCCGGACCGCCGCGTGCCGGGCCAGCCGGTCCAGGTGGTCGCCGTACCGGGCGCGGGCCGCCGCCGCCGTGTCCGGCACCGGGGCCAGCAGCACCGGCCTCGTCCCGCCCACCGCGTCGGCCACCACCTCCGCGAGCAGCCCACCCAGCGGCCGGGCCAGCCCGTGCCGGCCCCGCTCCTTGTACGCCAGCAGCGCCTCCCGCAGCGGCCCGGCGTACGGGCCGAGAGCGACGCACGGCGGCAGGCCGGCCGGGGCGGGGGTCGGACGTACGGGGCGGGGGCCCAGCGCCTCCAGCGCCGCCACGCAGCGGGGGCAGAACCCGCGCCGGACAGTAGCCGTACGGTCCCGGCAGCCGGCGCACTCCACCGGCAGCACCAGGTCGGTGAGGTCCGCCCAGAGCCCGCCGACGCCGCGCACCGCGCCCGCTCAGTAGAGGAAGAACGGGGCGGTCGGGTTGCCGGCCCGCACCCCGGCCGGCGGCGGGGTCACCTCCAGCACCTGGTCCCGCTTGATGGTGTCGAACGGGTTGTTCCGGTACGCCACCCCGTTCGCCTCGTACATCAGGTTCCCGCTGGAGAACGGCACCACCGGGTTGAGCGGGTACGTCGACAGGTGGGTCACCCGGGCACCGACGTCGTTGCGCAGCGCCGTCTCCAGGGCCCCGTCCACGCTGATCTGGTAGACCGCCGGGCGCCCCACCGACCCGGCCAGGTCCAGGCTGTTCTCCGTCGCCCAGTCGACCGCGGAGAGATCGGTCAGCGAGGTGACCAGCCGACGGGCCGGGCCCACGGAGACCACACCGCCGTTCAGGTTGACCGCCGCGACGTACAGGCCGCCTCCGACGATCGCCGCGATCCGGTGCCCGTCCAGCGAGGCGGCCACCGCCGTCACCTCGCCCTCGACGGTCAGCGGCAGCAGCCGGAGCTGGGCGTTCCCGTCGAACCGGTAGAGCCGGCCGTCGGCCACCACCAGCCCCTGCGGGCGTTCCGGGTCGGGCGAGCGCAGCCAGACCGGCCGGCCCATCGAGGTGTACGACTGGGGGTTGCGCTGGAAGACGCTGACCGGCTCCGCCCCGGCGCCGACCGTGAGCCGCTGCCGCTGGTCCGGCCCGGCGGTCACCAGGGCGGCCAGCACAGTGTCGTCGGAGCGGCTGAACCCGGCCGACACGACACCCTTGTTGTACGCCGCCGTGACCGGCACCCGGCCGCTCGCCTCGCCGGCGAAGGCGAGCGGGTGGACCGCCCCGTCGTAGACGCAGAACCGCTGCGGGTCGCCGGTGACCGGGTACGCCGGATTCGCCCGGCGGTGCGCGGCGAGGTCGGGCACCTTCTTCCGGGACTGGTTGTGGATCTTCAGCTCCAGTTGGCCGTCCAGTTCCGGCAGCGACCAGGCGAGCTGGTCGACGAACTGCTCGACCCGCTTTTCGTCCGCGTCGACGGGCATGTCGAGGTTGACCTCCCACTGCCCGTCCGACTCGGTCGCGTTGTTGATCAGCCGGGTGCCGTCCGGCAGCCGGCGCGTCCCCGATCCCAGCCACTCCGACGGCCCGGCCGTCAGCCACTTCACCACCTCGGTGACCCGCCGCTCGTCCGGCACGGCCAGGGGCAGGTAGCGCTGGTCGGGCACCAGCCGGGTGCGGTCGGTGTTCCAGAAGTAGACGGTGTGGGGCTGGTAGTACTGCCGCAGCGCGTCGTCGCTGAGCAGCAGCACGTTCGGCGGCGGGTCCTTGACGTACCAGCCGGCGTCCGGCTTGTCCTCCTGGGCGGCGCTCAGCTTGAACCGGTACTCGGTGTCGGTGGCCACCGGCGGCACCAGCATGCCGTCGGCGCGCAACAGGCCGATCTGCTGCACCCGGAGGGTGACCTTGATGCCGTCCGTGGTCTCGGTGATCTCCGGCGTCTCGCGCAGTCGCACCACGGCGAGAGCCACCTCGCTGGGCTGCTTCTCCTGGATCCGGCTGCGCCCGTCCGGGGCGACGAACTGCTTGACCCGGTAGTAGGCCCGGTCCGCCTCACCGGCGGCGGCGGAGAGGAAGTTCGTGACGAAGGCCTTGCGGTCGGTGCCGCTGGCGGCGGGGCCCGGCGGCTCGTCCCGGCGGTAGCTCGACGAGCCGGACCTGGCGGCGGTCACCTGCCCGTCGACCCTGACCTCGGACTCCTTGGGGATGCCGCAGCCGGTGATCCCGGTGAGCAGGAGCAGCCCGGCGAGGGTCGCGGCGAGCCGACGGCGCGGCGTCACGACCCCACCTCCGCGCGGTCGCCGGTCGCCGGGGCGGGCCCGATGGCCGGCGCGCCCCCGGTTCCGGAGCCGATGGCGAGCAGCCCGCCGTCCCGGGGGCCACCGAACGGCAGGGCCGCGTCGCCGGGGACCAGCCGCAGCGGGGACGTGGTCAGCCGGTCGCCGGCCCGGGCCGGCAGGGTGAGCCGGAACTGGGCGCCCTGGCCCGGCGCGCCCCACGCCTCCAGCCAGCCGCCGTGCAGCCGGGCGTCCTCCAGGCTGATGGACAGGCCGAGGCCGGTGCCCCCGGTCTGCCGGGCCCGGGACGGGTCGGCCCGCCAGAACCGGTTGAAGACCAGCTTCTCCTCGCCCGGCTTGAGCCCCACCCCGTGGTCCCGGACGGTGATCGAGACCGCCGTCTGGTCGTGCCCGAGGGTGATCAGGACGGGTTTGGCCTCGCCGTGCTCGACGGCGTTGCCGACCAGGTTGCGCAGCACCCGCTCGACCCGGCGCGGGTCCACCTCGGCGATCACCGGGGCGTCGGGCACGTCCAGCTCGATGGTCACCCCGACCCGCTCGGCCAGCCCGGCCAGCCGGTCGGCCACCCGGTGCACCACCGGCACCAGGTCGGTCGGCTCGGCGTCCAGCATGGCGAACCCGGCGTCGAAGCGGCTGATCTCCAGCAGGTCGGTGAGGAGCTCCTCGAACCGGTCCAGCTCGGCCTGGAGCAGCTCGGCGCTGCGAGCCACCGCCGGGTCGAACTCGTCCCGCTCGGCGAAGATCAGGTCGGCGGCCATCCGGACCGTGGTCAGCGGGGTACGCAGCTCGTGGGAGACGTCGGAGGTGAAGCGGCGCTGCAACCGGGACATCTCCTCCAACCGGAGGATCTGCCGTTGCAGGTTGGTGGCCATCTGGTTGAACGACGCGGCCAGCAACGCCAGGTCGTCCTCGCCGTTGACCACCATCCGCTGGTCGAGCAGGCCGGCGGAGAGCCGCTGGGCCGTCCGGGCGGCCACCCGCACCGGCGTCACCACCAGCCGGGTGACCAGGGCCGCGAGCAGGCCGAGCAGGAGCACCAGCGCCGCCCCGGTGGCCACCACGGTGGCCCGGGCGTCCGCCGCCGTGGTGGCCTGGCGGGTCAGTGGCACCAGGTAATACAACTCCACCTGGCCGAAGCGGGTCGGCACCGGCGAGCCGTACACCAGGTATTTCGTGGTGTCGGCGGCCAGCCGGCCGGTGCGGATCTGGCTGGCGATCTTGCCCCCGGCGACCGTGGCCCGCAGCTCGCGGCTGATCAGCGGGCCGACCTCCACGTCCGGGGAGAAGCGCGGCTCGATGATGCCGGGGTAGTCGTCGGCGATGATCCCGACCACCACCCCGCTGGTCTGCTGCGGGTCCCCGCCGGCCAGGTAGTTGACCGTGCCGTCGATGGTGTCCTGGAGCTGGGCCTCCTGCGCCTGGCTGTAGAGGCTGAACTGCTTGGCCGCGTAGTCGCTGCCGCTGCTGAGCCGGAGCCGGACATCCGTCTCGGCGTTCTCCACCAGGATGTTGGTGATCTTGTCGGCGATCAGGTACGCGAACCCGCCGACGAGCAGGCTGGAGGTGACCAGCGTGATGGTCACCACCCGGACCTGCAGCGAGCGGCGCCAGGTCTGGCGCACGCCGGCCGCCAGCCGGGCCACCCTCCCGGCCAGCACGCGCCACAGCTCCCGCGCGGCGGGTGGCCGGCGGGTGACCGTTGGTGAGGGACCGGACGTCGGGGAGGTGGTCACAGTGCGACCCAGGCTATCCGGTGCCGGCCTTGTAGCCCACGCCCCGGACGGTGAGGATGATTTCCGGTCGCTCCGGGTCCGGCTCGATCTTGGCCCGCAGCCGCTGCACGTGCACGTTGACCAGCCGGGTGTCGGCGGCGTGCCGGTATCCCCAGACCTGTTCCAGCAGCACTTCCCGGGTGAACACCTGACGCGGCTTGCGGGCGAGCGCGACCAGCAGGTCGAACTCCAGCGGCGTCAGCTTCACCTCCTCGCCGTTGCGACTGACGGTGTGCGCCGGAACGTCGATGCTGATCTGGTTTCCGGGCGGCCCGATGGTCAGCATCTCCGGCGCCACGTCCTCGCCCCGGCGCAGCCGGGCCCGCATCCGGGCCACCAGCTCCTTGGGCTTGAACGGCTTGACCACGTAGTCGTCGGCGCCGGACTCCAGCCCGAGCACCACGTCGACGGTGTCGCTCTTCGCCGTGAGCATCACGATGGGCACGCCGGACTCGCCGCGGATCGCCCGGGCCACGTCGATACCGCTCATTCCGGGCAACATCAGGTCGAGCAGGACGATGTCGGGCCGACTCTCCCGGAACGCGGCCAGCGCCCGTTCCCCGTCGGCGACGAAGGAGGGCAGGAAGCCCTCGCTGCGCAGGACGATGCCGAGCATCTCGGCGAGCGCGGGGTCGTCGTCGACCACCAGTACCCGGGCTCTCATGGGATTTATACTTCCATCCCCGTTCGTCTCGGTGGGACCGGCGTCACCCTGACGGCGTCGGCGGTTCGCCAGGATCGGCGTCACCCGGCACGGTACTGCCGGTTGGCCGTCCACCGCACGTCCAGCGCGCGGGGTCGTGTCACCATGACCGGTGCGGGTGCCGCCGAGCCCCGGCCATCGCCAGCCGTCCCCGGGGAGTACGCGTGCCAGACGCCGGCCCGACCGCCGTGCTCCCGCGCCGGCCGCTGACCGTCGGGGAGCTGCTCGACTCCGCCGTCCTGCTGCTGCGCGGGCACGCCCGGGTGCTGATCCCGGCCGCGCTCGTCCTCGCCACCGCCGAGCAGTTCCTGCTGCACCCGCTGCGGGTCGCCGCCGGGGCCCGGCCGCCCGGCTTCACTTTCCAGCCGGGCCAGCTCGCCCCGTACTGGGGGCTGCTGGCGGTGGGGGCGGCCACCGAGGCGGTGATCGTCCTGCTGCTCGGCAACCCGGCCGCCCGGGCCGCCGGGGCGGCGTTGCTGGGCCGTACCGCCGGCCCCGGCGAGCTGGTCCGGCCCGCCGGGGCCCGGCCGGGGGCGACCGCGCTGCTGGCCGCCGGGGTCGGCACGGTCATGCTCGTGGCGGCCCTGCTCGGGCCGGGCTGGGTGGTCGCCTGGGCGCTGCTGGGCTCGGTCGCGTCGGCGCTGGTCGTGGACCGGGTCGCCGCCGCCCGGGCGCCGCTGCGCGCCGCCGCCCTCGCGCTGCGCACCGGCTGCCGGGCCGCCGCCGTCCGCCTCCTCGGCTACCTGACCTGGTGGATCGTCCGGGTCGGGTTGGGCCTGGGCGTCTTCTACGGGCTGCGCGCGCTGGGCCTCGCGGCCCTCACCGACCCGGCCTGGGCCGTGCCGGTCTCCGGCGTGATCTGGGCCGGCGTGAACGGCGTCGCCTACCCGGCGTTGGCCTGCCTCGACGCGGTCCTGCACCTGGAGGGCCGGATGCGTACCGAGGGGCTGGACATCCGGCTCTCCCGGGCCCCGGCGGGACTCGGCGAGCCGGCGCTGCTGGCGGCCGACCGGTGAGCCTCAGCCGGTGGTGGACCGAGACCACGGCCGCCCTGGGCGACCACCTGCCGCTGCCGCTGGCCGCGCTGCTCCTGCTGCTGGCCGCCGGGCTGGTCGCGCTCGGCTGGTACCACCACCCGGCCTGGGTGCCCCGCCGCCTGCCCCGGCTCCGGCTGCCCCGCCTCCGTCGGGCCCGGGGGCACCGGGGCACCGGCCCGGCCACCACCGGGACGGCGGCGCCCGCGCCGGACGCCGCCCCGCCGGACGGGGCCGGCCCCCTGGCCGACCGGCTGGCGGCGCAGGGCCGCTACGCCGAGGCGGTCCGGGAGCGGCTACGCGGCATGCTCGGCGAACTGGTGGCCCGGCGGGTGGTGGAGCAGCGCCCGGGAATGACGGTCGCGGAGCTGACCTCGGCCGCCACGGCACGCCGTCCCCCGGTCGGCCCGCCGCTCGCCGCCGCCGCCGCGATCTTCTCCGACCTCTGGTACGCCCAGCGCCCGGCCGCCGCCGAGCACGACCACCGGATGCGGGAGCTGGCCGCGGAGCTGCACCTGGTCCTTACGGCCCCGGCCCCGCAGGGCGGTGAGCGGGCGTGACCACCGTGCCGCACCACATCGGGCCCACCGCACCGGCGCCCGCCGCCCCAACGCCCACAGCACCGGCGCCGCGCCGCCGGCGTTGGCATCGGCTGGCGATCCCGCTGGGACTGGCCGGGCTGCTGATCGCGATCACCGTGGTCACCCACGCCGTGGACCAGCCCGACCCCACCGAGCCGGGATTCCTCTCCCCGGTCGCCACCGACGCGGACGGCGGCAGCCGGCTCGCCGACGAGCTGCGCGACCGGGGCGTCGTCGTGCAGCGGGAGACCGACCCGCTGCGGGCGATGCTGGCCACCGCAGGCCGGGCGACGCTCTTCGTGCCCGCGCCGGGACTGCTGCACCCGGACACCCTCGGCGCGCTGCGCGACCTGCCCGGCCGGACCCGACTCGTGCTGGTCGACCCGCCCCGGCAGGTGCTGGAGGCCACCGGCCTGCCCCTGGTCCCCGCCGGCCGTCGGTGGGCCGCCCGGGCGGTCGGCCCGGACTCCGACGGGCGGCCCTGCGCGCTGTCCGAGGCGGACCGCGCCGGGGTCGCCGCCGCCGAGCGGCAGCGCTACGCCGTCCCGCCCGGCCGGTCCGGGGCGGCCGTGGACCGCTGCTACGCCGCCGGGCTGGCCCGGGTGCCCTGGTCGACCGAGACCGTGGTGATCGGGGCCAGCGACCCGTTCCGCAACGACCGGATCGACGAGCGGGGCAACCGGGAGTTGGCCGCCGGCCTGCTGGGCACGACCGGCCGGGTCGTCTGGCTCGACCTGGACGGCCCCGCCCCGCCCCCACCCGACCCCGGCGGCACCGACGGGCCGAGCTGGCCGGCCGATCTCGAGGGCCCCGGCGACGGGACCGGCGACGACGGGCCGTCCGGCGGCGACGGGCCGTCCGGCGGCGACGGGCCGTCCGGCGGCGACGGGCCGTCCGGCGGCGACGACGGACCGGGTGCGTCCGGCGACGAGGGCTCCGCCGCCGACGGCCAGTCCCCGCCCAACCCGCTCTGGGCGGCCTTCCCCGCCTGGTTCTGGGCCCTGCTGACGCAGCTCGCCCTGGCCGCGCTGCTGCTGGTGCTCTGGCGGGCCCGCCGGCTCGGCCCGCCGGTGGCCGAACCGCTGCCGGTGGCCGTCCGCTCGGCCGAGACGGTGCTCGGCCGGGCCCGGCTCTACCAACGGGCCCGCGCCCGGGGCCCGGCCGCCGACACGCTGCGCTCCGCCGCCCTGGCCCGGCTGCTGCCCCGGCTCAGCCTGCCCGCCGAACCGCCCCCCGACGCGGTGGCCGCCGCCGTCGCCGGGCGGGCCGGCGGCACCGCCGCGCAGGCCCACGACCTGCTGTACGGCGACGAGCCGACCACCGACCGCGAGCTGCTGGACCTGGCCCGCTCGCTGGACCTGCTGACCCGTACCGTCGCGGGGACGCCCGAGGCGGCCCGGGCGGACGCCGGCCCGCGTCCACCGGACCCGCCCCGCCCCGACCCACCGGCCGCCGCCGACCCGCCGGCCGACCCGCCCGGCCCCGACCGGCCGGCGGCCGTCCCCCGACCCCGCCCCGCCCCGCCGAAGGAGGACCCCCGGTGACCCGACCCGCCGGAACCGTCGAGCCGCCGACCGCCGGCCCGGACGACGCCCGCGCCGCCCTGCACCGGCTGCGCACCGAGGTGGCCAAGGCGGTCGTCGGGCAGGACGGCGTGGTCACCGGCCTGGTGCTCGCCCTGCTCTGCCGGGGGCACGTGCTGCTGGAGGGGGTGCCCGGGGTGGCCAAGACGCTGCTGGTCCGGACCGTCGCCGCCGCCCTCGACCTGACCAGCAAGCGGGTGCAGTTCACCCCGGACCTGATGCCCGGCGACGTCACCGGGTCGCTGATCTTCGACCCGCGCACCGCCGCGTTCACCTTCCGCGAGGGGCCGGTCTTCACCAACCTGCTGCTCGCCGACGAGATCAACCGGACCCCGCCGAAGACCCAGTCCGCGCTGCTGGAGGTGATGGAGGAGCGGCAGGTGTCGGTGGAGGGCGAGCGCCGACCGCTGCCGGAGCCGTTCATCGTGGCCGCCACCCAGAACCCCGTCGAGTACGAGGGCACCTACCCGCTGCCGGAGGCGCAGCTCGACCGGTTCCTGCTCAAGCTCACCGTGCCGCTGCCCAGCCGGGACGAGGAGCTGGGGGTGCTCCGGGCGCACCACGCCGGGTTCGACCCGCGCGACCTGGCCGCGGCCGGCGTACGGCCGGTGGCCACCGCCGACGACCTGGCCGCCGCCCGGGCTGCGGTCGGCCGGGTGTACGTGGCCGAACCGGTGCTCGGCTACGTCGTGGACCTGTGCCGGGGCACCCGGGCCGTGCCGGCGCTGGAGCTGGGCGCCTCCCCCCGGGGCGCGACCGGCCTGCTCGCCACCGCGAAGGCGTGGGCCTGGCTGGCCGGCCGGGACCACGTCACCCCCGATGACGTGAAGGCCGTGGCCCGCCCCACTCTGCGGCACCGGCTGCGGCTGCGCCCGGAGGTGGAGTTGGAGGGGGTCGGGGTCGACGCGGTGCTGGACACGGTGCTGGCCACCGTGCCGACGCCGCGATGACCTGGCGGGCGGCGGCGCTGCTGGGGGCGGGTGCCGCCACCCTGCCGCTGTGGCCGGCGCCGTTCGTCGGGGTGGCCCTGATGACCGTGGCCGTGCTCGCGCTGACCGCCGTCGACTGGGCGCTGGCCGCGCCGCCGGCCGGGATCGCCGCCGACCGGGACGGGGACCGGCGGGTCCGGCTCGGCGGCACCGCCACCGTCACCCTGCGGCTGACCAACGCCTCGGCCCGTACGCTGCGCGCCCGGGTCCGGGACGAGTGGGTGCCGTCGGCCGGAGCGCAGCCGGACGTGCCGCCGGAGCAGGTGGTCCGGGTGGATCCGGGGGCGGGTGTCGACCTGCCGACCCGGCTCACCCCGGCGCGGCGCGGCGACCGGCCGGCGGTCGCGCTGACCGTCCGCTCGTACGGGCCGCTGCGGCTGGCGTTCCGGCAGCGCGCCGGCCGCCCCGCCACCCCGGCGTGGACGCTGCGGGTGCTGCCCCGCTTCGACTCCCGCCGGCACCTTCCGGAGAAGCTGGCCCGGCTGCGGGTGATCGACGGCACCCAGGTGACCCGGGGCCGGGGCGAGGGCACCGAGTTCGACACGCTGCGCGAGTACGTCGTCGGCGACGACGTCCGCTCGATCGACTGGCGGGCCAGCGCCCGGCGCTCCGACGTGCTGGTGCGTACCTGGCGCCCGGAGCGGGACCGGCGGCTGGTCTGCGTCCTCGACACCGGGCGGACCTCGGCGGCGCGGATCGGCGACGAGCCCCGGCTGGACACCTTCCTCGACGCCGCGCTGCTGCTCACCGCGCTGGCCGCCCGCGCCGGCGACCGGGTCGACCTGATCGCCGCCGACGCCGTGGTCCGGACCGCGGTGACCGGCGCGGGCCGGCCGGCGCTGCTGGCCCGGCTGGTGGACGCGGTCGCCCCGCTCCAGCCGGCGCTGGTGGAGACCGACTTCGTGCTGATCGCCGGCGAGGTGCTGCGCCGGGAGCGGCAACGCAGCCTGGTGGTGCTGTTCACCGCGCTGGAGGCCGGGGCGCTCGGCGAGGGGCTGCTGCCGGTGCTGCCCCGGCTGGCCGCCCGGCACCGGGTGATCATCGCCGCGACCCACGACCCCGTGCTCACCGCGCTGACCACCGCCGCACCGGGCCGGCCCGCCGACGCGTACGCCGCCGCGGCGGCCTGGCGTGCCCTGGCCGAGCGGGACCGCCTCCGCGCCGCCCTGACCCGGTACGGCGTCACGGTGCTGGACGCCCCGGCGGACCGGCTGGCCCCCGAGGTGGCCGACGCCTACCTCCGCCTCAAGTCCCTCGGCCGGCTCTGAGCGCCGAGGCGTCGATCGTGGACCCGGCGGTGGTGCCCGGTCGGACGCCGCTCCCACCGACCGCCCGGCGGCCGAGCACGACGACGTACGCGAGGAAGGCGAGCCAGACCGCCGCGCCGGCGCCGATGCGGAGCGCGGCCGGCAGCGGGGCCGGGGTGACGAACGCCTCCAGGCCGGCGGAGACCGCGAACACGCCGACCAGGCCCACCGCGGCCAGCACGGCGGAGCGGCCGGCCTCAGCCACCGCCCGGCCCCGGGTGAGCCGGGGCGGCGGCGCGATCCACGCCCACGCGGTGCGCAGCCCGACCCCGGCGGCCACGAAGACACCGGTGAGCTCCAGCAGGCCGTGCGGGGTGATCATGCCGAAGAACACGTCGGCCCGGCCGTAGGAGACCATCACCCCGCCGACCACCCCGATGTTGAGCGCGTTCTGCCAGAGCAGCCACAGCACCGGCACGACCAGCACCCCGGAGGCGAGGCACTGGGCGGCCAGCCAGGCGTTGTGCGTCCACAGGTGGAAGGCGAAGGTCGGCGCGGAGAACTCGGTGTAGTAGCCGGCGAACCCGGACCGGACCAGCTCGGCGGCGGCCTCCTCGCCGACGAACGCGGCGGCGCTGTCCGGGTGCCCGGCGACGTACCAGATGAGGAAGCCGCTGAGCAGGCTGAAGCCGGTCGCCACCGCGCACCACCACGGCCAGGCCCGGTAGACCGCCCCGGGGAAACCGACCAGCAGGAACCGCCCGACGGCGGCCCACGACGGGCGGGGCCGGCCGGTGATCCGGCCCCGGGCCCGCAGCACGAGCTGGGAGAGCTCGGCGACGAGCCCGGGCTCGGGCGAGCGGCTGCGCAGCACGGACAGGTGGGTGGCGGCCCGCTGGTAGAGCGCGACCAGCTCGTCGGCCTCGGCGGCGGAGAGTCGCTGCCGGCCCGACAGCTCCTCCAGCCGGCGCCACCCGCCCCGGTGCTCGGCGACGTACGCGTCGAGATCCACTGGTCCTCCCCCGTCCGGCGACCATAGTGTTCACTGTGCTGGTGAACGCGCAACCACCGGCACCGGTCGCCGCCGCGTCCGGTGGGGACGCCGGCCTGGTCAGCGGCGAGGCCGTGGCGCTGGACGTCCGGGCCGCCCGGATCGGCTCCCGGGTGCTGGCGCTGCTGCTCGACCTGGTGGTGCAGGCGGGGATCGCGGTGGTCCTGGTGGTCTGCCTGTCGGCGGCGGTGGCCGCGTTCCCCGCCGGGCTCGCGGACGCGGCGCTCGGCAGCGCACTGCGGACCGTCGGGGTGATCCTGGTCCTGGTCGGCTACCCGACGCTGTGGGAGCGGTTCGCCGGGGGCCGCACGCCCGGCAAGCTGGTGGTCGGGCTGCGGGTGGTGCGGGTCGACGGCGGGCCGGTGGGGCTGCGGCAGTCGCTGACCCGGGCCCTGGTCGGGGTGGCCGTGGAGTGGCCCGGCCTGGTGCTGCCCCTGCTGAGCTGGGTGGCGAGCGTGGCGGTGATGCTCACCGACCGGCGGGGCCGGCGGCTCGGCGACCTGGTGGCCGGCACGATGGTGGTGCACACCCGCGTCGCCACCGCCTGGCGGCCCGCCCCGCTGCTGGCCCCGGCGCTGGCCGGTTGGGCGTACGCGCTGGACCTGACCCGCCTCGACGACGACCTCGCGCTGGCCGTCCGGCAGTACGTCACCCGGGCGCACCGGTTCGCCGAGCCGGCCCGGTCCCGGCTGGCCAAGGCGCTCTGGGCGGAGGTGGCAGCCGTGACGACCCCGCCGCCGCCGGCCGGCGTACCGGAGGGGGTGTGCCTGGCCACCGTGCTGGCCGAGCGGCACCGCCGGGCGACCCACCGGCTGCACCGGGCCCGGGCGCGCAGCGCGACGCTGTGGCCGGAGCTGGCCCCGGCGAAGGCCGGGGGTGGGCCGCACGGCGCCGGGGCCGGCGACTGACCCGCCGGCACGCGGGCCGGGCGGCACGCCCACGCGGGCCGGGCCCGACGCCGGCAGGGTCGGGCCGGCCGGCTCAGCCGAAGAGCGTTCGACCCCAGTGGTCACCGCCGTCGCGCACCCCGGGCGGGCAGGCGAAGATGCCGCTGGAGACGTGCCGCAGGTACTCGTTCATCGCGTCGTGGCGGGCCAGCCGGGTCTGGATCGGCACGAACTGCTTGCGCGGGTCCCGCTGGTAGGCGATGAAGAACAGCCCGGCGTCGAGCCGGCCCAGCCCGTCCGAGCCGTCCACGAAGTTGTAGCCCCGGCGCAGCAGGCGCGCGCCGTCGTGCTGGCTCGGGTGGGCCAGCCGGACGTGCGCGGTCTCGGCGAGCAGCGGCCGACCGTCGTCGCCCTTCGCGGCGAGGTCGGGCTCGTCGAACTCGTCGCCCCGGCCCAGCGGGGCACCGCTGCCCTTGGTCCGCCCGACGATCTGCTCCTGCTCGACCAGGGAGCTGCGGTCCCAGGTCTCGACCAGCATCCGGATCTTCCGGGTGACCAGGTACGACCCGCCGGTCATCCAATCCGGCCCGTCGCCCGGCTGGGCCCAGAGCTGCTCGCGCAGCAGCCCGGCGTCCTCGGCCTTGAGGTTGGCGGTGCCGTCCTTGAAGCCGAACAGGTTGCGCGGGGTGGCCTGCCCCCGGGACGTCGACGAGGTGCGCCCGAAGCCGAGCTGCGACCACCGGACGGTCACCACGCCCATGCCGATCCGGGCCAGGTTCCGGATGGCGTGCACCGCCACCTGGGGGTCGTTGGCGCAGGCCTGGACGCAGAGGTCCCCGCCGGACAGCTCCGGGCGCAACGCGTCCCCGGCGAAATGCGGCAGGTCGGCCAGCGCGGCGGGTCGGCGGTCGGCGAGGCCGAACCGGTCCTTGCCCTGGGCGTCGCGGAACAGCGTCGGGCCGAAGCCGATGGTGAGGGTGAGCTGCGACGGGGGGAGCCCGAGGGCCTCCCCGGTGTCGTCCGGCGGTGCCTCGGGAACGCCGCCGACCGCGCCGATCACTCCGGCGTCCCGCCCGGCGGTCATCCGGGCGGCTGCGGCCGTCCAGTCCTGGAGCAGCTCGACGAGCCGGGTCCGGTCCTTGGTGACGACGTCGAACGCGACGAAGTGCAGCCGGTCCTGGGCCGGGGTGGTGATGCCAGCCTGGTGCTCACCGTGGAACGGCACCGCGCCGGCCGCCGCGCCCGCATCGGCGGCGGCGCGGTCGCCCCCGCCGCGAGCCAGCGCGCCGGCCCCGACGGCGACGCCGGCCACCCCGGCGACGCCCGCGCCGGCGAGCGTGATCGCCCTCCGCCGGGACACCTGGTTCCCGCTCATGCCGTCACCCTCCTCTGCTCGTCGCTGCGCCCGCCGGGGCGATCGGTCACCGGGCGACGACCGCCGCGACCTTGCTGATCGGCTCGGCCAGCGCGTTGATGCTGTCCGAGAGTTCCTTCAGCTCGGCCTTGCTCAGCGCGGTGTGCAGCTTCCAGCCGTCCCCGTCGCGGTGCTTGCCGAGCGCGGTCTCCACGTTGGCGAACTCCTTGTCGAGCTGGGCGACCAGCTCCGGCGAGCGCTGCTCCAGGGCCGGGCGGAGCGAGGCGATCGCCGCCTTCGAGCCCTCCAGGTTGGCGTTGAAGTCCCAGAGGTCGGTATGCGAGTAACGCTCCTCCTCGCCGGTGATCTTGCCGCTGGCGACCTCGTCGAGCAGCGCCTTCGCGCCGTTGGCGAGCTGGAGCGGGGTGAGCTTCTCGGCGTTGGCCTTGGCCACAATCGCCTTGACGTCGACCAGGAGCTGGTCGGCGACCGGGCCGTCCTTGCTGATGTCGCCGGTCGTCCAGAGGTCCTTCTCGATCCGGTGGAAGCCGGTGAACTCCATGCCCTCCTCGATGACCTCCTCGCGGCCGTCGATCTTCGGGTCGAGGTCGCCGAAGCTCTCCGCCACCGGCTCGATCCGCTCCCAGTAGGTCCGGGCCACCGGGTACAGCGCCTTGGCCTTCGCCACGTCGCCGGCCTTGACCGCGGCCACGAACTCCTCGGTCTTGGTCAGCAGGGCGGCGGTCTGGCTGTTGACGTAGCGCTGGTAGCTCGCGGTGGCCTCGGCCAGCGCGGCGTCGGGAGCGACGGTCGCGGCGGTGCCGCTGACCTTCAGCGCCCCCCGGATGCCCTTGCCGATCATCCCGGGCTTGCAGGCCGTCTCGTACGTCCCGGCGGGCAGCTCGACGCGCAGCTCACGGCTGAGCCCGGGGGCGATGTTCTCCACCTCGCCCATCACCCGGTCCCCGGCCGCGTAGACGTAGAACTCGGTGACCTTGGCGCCCGAGTTGGTGACCTTGAAGGAGGTCTGGCCGGCGGGCAGGTCGGTCCGGCCGACCTCGCACGCGGTGTCGGTCGCCTTGACGGTGATCGGGCCCCCGTCGCCGGCTGCGCCGTCCTTCTCCGCTCCGCCGCAGGCGGCGACGCCGGTGGTGGCCAGCACGCCGGTGGCGGCCAGCGCCAGGAAGCGGGTGGTACGCATCAGGAGTTTCTCCTCGTGAGGTCAGGCGCGCGGCGACGCGGTCGCCGGCCCGGTTCCGCTGGTGGTGGAAGAGTCGGTGCCGGGGGCCGCCGGGCCGGAGGGTTCGGCGGCGGTGTTCGTGGCGGGCCGGGCCGGGGCGGCCGGCCGGCGCAGGAAGATCAGCAGCACCGGCAGGGCGTACGCGACCCAGGCGACCGTCTCCAGCACGCTCGGCGCGGGGGTGACGTTGAACATCCCGGCGAGCAGGGCGGCGTACCAGGTGCCCGGGTCGAGCACTCCGGTGATGTCGAAGGCCAGGTCGTTCAGGCCGGGCAGCACGCCGGCCTCCTGGAAGTCGTGCACGCCGTACTTGAGGATGCCGGCGGCGACCAGGATCAGCAGGGCACCGGTCCAGGTGAAGAACGTGGACAGGTTGATCTTCAGGGCGCTGAAGTAGAGGCCCACGCCGATGGCCACGGCGCTGACGATGCCGCCGATCAAAGCCAGCAGCGGCCCGCTGTCCCCGGCCGCGCCCTGGGCGGCGGAGTAGAAGATGAGGGCGGTCTCCAGGCCCTCCCGGATCACCGCGAGGAAGGCCATCCCGGCCACCGCGACGGAGCCGACCGCGAGCGCCTCGCTCAGTCTGCCGCGCAGCTCACCGGCCATCGTCCGGGCGGCCCGGCGCATCCAGAAGATCATCCAGGTGACGAAGACGACAGCCGCGACCGAGGTGACCGCCTCGAACAGCTCGCGGTCCTCGGAGCGGGCCAGCAGCGAGGTCGAGGTGTACTCGATCAGCCAGCCGAACAGCACCGAGAGGGCCACCGCGAGGCCGACGCCAGCCCACACCTGGGGAAGCCGGTCCCGGCGCTGCGACTTCACGAGGAAGGCGACCAGGATGCTGACCACCAGGGTCGCTTCCAGGCCCTCCCGCAGGCCGATCAGGTAGGTGGCAAACATCGGGACTCCGTGATCCGGTAAGGCTGCCTCGACTAACTTAGGGCAGCCATACCTTCCTCCCGTTCCATGAACTCGTCAAGTTGTCCACGGCGATGTCACCCGGCCACGCGGCGGGACCGCCTCGGCCGGCATGCGAAGGGACCGGGCCGCCGCAGCGCGGCCGACCCGGTCCCTCCGTGCGGCTCAGTAGCGGTAGTGCTCCGGCTTGAACGGGCCCTCCTGCGAGACGCCCAGGTAAGCGGCCTGCTCCTTGGTCAACGTGCTCAGCTTCGCGCCGAGCGCGCCCAGGTGCAGCCGGGCCACCTTCTCGTCCAGGTGCTTCGGCAGCACATACACACCGATCGGGTAGTCCTCAGGCTTGGTGAACAACTCGATCTGCGCGATCGTCTGATTCGCGAACGAGTTCGACATCACGAAGCTCGGGTGCCCCGTCGCGTTGCCCAGGTTCAACAACCGACCCTCGGACAACACGATGATCGAGTGCCCGTCGGCGAACTTCCACAGATCGACCTGCGGCTTGATGTTCACCCGCTCGACATCCGAACGCTTGGCCAGACCCGCCATGTCGATCTCGTTGTCGAAGTGACCGATGTTACCCACGATGGCCTGGTGCTTCATCCGCGCCATGTGCTCATTGGTGATCACATCGAAGCAGCCCGTGGCGGTGACGAAAATGTCCGCCTGCCCGACCACGTCATCCAGAGTCGCCACCTGGTAACCGTCCATCGCCGCCTGAAGCGCACAGATCGGGTCGACCTCGGTCACCACGACCCGGGCACCCTGACCACGCAGCGACTCGGCGCAACCCTTGCCCACATCGCCGTAACCGAGCACGACGGCCATCTTCCCGCCGATCAACACATCGGTGGCCCGGTTGATACCGTCGATCAACGAATGACGGCAGCCGTACTTGTTGTCGAACTTGCTCTTCGTCACCGAGTCGTTCACGTTGATCGCCGGGAAGAGCAGAGCACCGCTGCGGTGCATCTCGTAGAGCCGGTGCACGCCGGTCGTGGTCTCCTCCGTCACGCCCCTGATGCCGGCGGCGATCCGCGTCCACCGCTGCCC